>NZ_MTBE01000060.1:0-10164 GCF_002916785.1 Diaphorobacter sp. LR2014-1
GAGCTTGTCAGAAATTTTGTGTGTGAGGCATAGCATGTCGACAAGGAGCATGAATGCCACGCAAGACCAAACCCACCGCTTTGGCGGACCAGGCGGCACAGCCGCAATTTCACATCCCGGCCGAGCTGCTTGACCAGTTGGTGACCGGGCCCATGACGCCGGGCCAAGTCCAAGGGCTGTTCGATCAGTTCAAGAAGTCAATTCTTGAGCGGGCGCTGGGCGCCGAGATGAGTCATCACCTAGGCTATGCGCCCGGCCAAGCCAAGCCCACAGGCGGATCAGCCAACCACCGCAACGGCAAGAGCACCAAGACCGTACTGACCGATGTGGGGGCGCTGCGCATCGATGTCCCACGCGATCGCGAAGGCAGCTTCGAGCCGCAGCTCATTGGCAAGCACGAGCGGCGCTTTACGGGTTTCGACGACAAGATCATCGCCATGTACGCACGCGGCATGACGGTGCGCGAGATCCAGGGTTTCCTGGCTGAGATGTACTCGGTGGACGTCTCGCCCGAGCTCATCAGCCGTGTCACCGATGAGGTGATGGGCGAGGTCACGGCCTGGCAGACACGGCCGCTGGAGGCGATGTACCCGGTGGTGTTCTTCGATGCGCTGCGGGTCAAGATTCGCGAGGATGCGGTGGTGCGCTCCAAGGCCGTCTACCTGGCGCTGGGCGTACTGCCTGACGGCTCGCGCGACATCCTGGGAATCTGGATCGAGAACACCGAGGGGGCGAAGTTCTGGATGAAGGTCTTCAACGATCTGAAGACGCGCGGGGTGCAGGACATCCTGATTGCCGTCACCGACGGCCTCAAGGGCATGCCAGAGGCGCTGGGCGCAGTGTTCCCGGCGACGACGCTGCAGACCTGCATCGTGCACCTGATCCGGGGTGGCCTGGACTTTGCGTCATGGAAAGACCGCAAGGCGCTGGCCGCAGCCATCAAACCCATCTACACCGCGGTGAGCGCCGAGGCGGCCGAGGCCGAGTTGGATGCGTTTGCGGCCGGCCCCTGGGGGCAGCGGTTCCCGACCGTGGTCAGCGCCTGGCGCCGGGCCTGGGACAAGGTCATCCCGTTCTTCGCCTTCCCGCCCGAGGTGCGGCGCGTGATCTACACCACCAACGCCATCGAGAGCGTGAACGCACGGCTGCGCAAGATCATCAAAACGCGCGGCCACTTCCCCAGCGACGAGGCGGCCACCAAGCTGATCTGGCTGGCGCTGCGCAACATCACCGCGGACTGGGGGCGGGCGGCCAACCACTGGAAATCAGCGATGAACCAATTTGCGATCCTCTACGAGGACCGATTTACCAGATCGGGCCAGTAAGATCACCAAGCCGCCTCACGATTGAGTGACGGATTCAACAGCCTCACACACAGAAATCCTGACACTCCCGCCGTAAAAGACATGCGGCTGGACTGCACTACCTGCCGCGCCGAGCGCACCGCCTGCTCCAGCGCGGCAATGCGCAACACGCCTTCGGTCATGGCGCGGTACTGTTCATGCACGCGGATGCTCAGATCCAGTCGTGCGGCCTCCAGCGCCTCACGCGCGCGCTCGCTCTCCGCCACAGCCTGGCGAACCACCGAGCTGACCTGGCCACCAGAGTACAACGGCACATTCAACTGCAGGCCGATGAACTTCTGGTTATAGACATTGTTCACGCTGGTCACGGAGTCACTGTCCTGGCGCGACAAGCCTGCCACCGCATCCAGGGTGGGTTTATGACCAGCCGATGCCTTTTCGATCTCCATGCGGGCTGCTTCCAGCTGAGCGCGCAGCGCGCGCAACTGCGGGCTGGCATCTTCGGCCTGGGCAATCCAATCCTCCACCCGGTCAGGCACTGGCAGCGCAGGCTGAAAACGGTCTGCATCCAGGTCAGCCAGCACATCAACCGGTTGGCCCACCAGCGCCGCCAGCCGTCGGCGCGTGAAATCCACGTTCTGCTGCACTTCCAGCTCCTGCGCCAAGGACATATCCACGCGCGCCTTGGCCTCGTCAATGTCCGTGCGCACACCAGTGCCGCCCTTGAAGCCCTTCTCCGCTGCGACAAGCTGCGTTTCATAAGCCGCCTTTTGCGCGGCGATCAAACTCAATTGGGCGCGCGACAGCAACGCATCAAAGTACGCCTCCGACACCCGCACCACCAGGCTTTGCTCGTCACGCTCCAGCGTGGCATTGGCATCGTCCACCAATGCCTTGGCCTGATCGACCAGCGCGCTTACATAGGGGCGGTAAATAGGCTGACGCAGCTGCAGCACCTGGTTATTGCTGCTGTAGCTGTTGGTAAAAGACACCGGCCCGGCCAAGCCTGTCGTGCTGGTCTTCAAGTTGTTGCGGTTGAATCCCGCGCTGAAAGCCACATTGGGCAAGCGCTGCGCCTGGGCCTGGGGCAGCTTCTCGCGGGTGGCATCAGCCGCCGCACGCGAGGCACGGATGCTGGCATCGTTTTTTTCGGCCGCCTCATAGGCCTGGCGCAAGTCCAGCGCCCAGGCTGGCGCCAGCAACAGGGCCGCCACTATGGCGGTGCACGCTCGGGCCAGACTCATGCGCGCCTGCTTGGCCTGCGCGCTGATGGATTGCAAACGGCGCATGTTCACTCCTCGGTCATGGATGCTGCCAGACGCTTGGTCAGCGGGTGCAGCAAATAGGTCAGCATCGTGCGTTCACCGCCCTTGAAGATCACCTCCACCGGCATGCCAGGGTGCAGCTGGCGCCCGCCCAGGCCTTTGAGCCCCTCGCCCGTCACCCGCACACGCGCCAGGTAGTAGGTCATGTTGGTCTGGGGCTCTGTCAGCAAGTCTCCCGACACCGAATCCACCTCGCCCTGCACCACCAGCTGGGGCGCATTGGCAAACGATGAGAAGCGCACATCCACCGGCATGCCCGCCTTCACGCGATCGATCATGTGAGGTGCCACATGCGCCTCCAGCATCAGCGGCGCGCCCTTGGGCACCACATCCATCAGCTTCTGGCCCGGCTGCACCACGCCGCCCACCGTCTGCACAGCCAAGCCCACCACCTGGCCCGCCGCGGGTGAGCGGATCTCGGTGCGCTCCAGATCATTGCTCACGGAGCGGTATTTCTCGCCATCCGCCAGCACCTGGCGGCTCACATCGGCCAGCTGCGTCTCCACCTCCTTGCGGTACTCCTGCTGGCGCGAAATCGCCCGCTGGCGCAGTTCTGATATCGCGCTGCGCGCACGCAGCGTGTTGCCCTGCAGGTCGGCAATCGACGCGCTGGTGTCCGCCACCATGCGCTCCAGCTCCAGCTGACGATTGCGTGGGGCATAACCCTCCTTGACCAAGCCGCGCAAATGCCCCAGCTCGTCATTCAACAGCCCCAGCTGACTCTGGCGATTGCCCAGCATGCTGGCGTAAGACTGCAAAAGCCCTTCCTGCCCCTGGATGTTCTCTTCGATCGACTGCAAGTCTGAGCGCAGCAACAGCCGGCGGGTATTGAACAGCTGCTCCTGGTTCAGGATCTGCTGCTGTATCAGCGGGTCTGACGACGCTTCCTTCAAGTCAGGATGCCAGCTTATGCTGGACTTACTCAGCTGCTCTGCCTGCAGGCGCCCCTGCATGGCCAGCAAACCCAGATAGCTTTGACGCGCTGACTCGTAATTGGCACGCGCCACAGCCGCGTCCAGCTTGATCAGGATCTGGTTTTCCTGCACCTCGTCGCCCTCGCGCACCAAGACCTCTTGCACGATACCGCCGCTCAGGTGCTGCACTGCCTTGCGCTTGGTGTCCAGGGCCACCGTGCCTTGCCCCGGCACACCCTCGTCCAAAGGCGCCAGAGAAGCCCACAGCAAGAAGCCGCCAAAGCCAATGCCCAGAGCCCACAGCCCCCAGCGGCCCGCGCGCCCCAGGTCGGATTCATCCATATCACCGGGCGATGCGATCTCATTCACGTCGGATGCCTGCGGGGATTTTTTACTTGCAAGATTTGAAGATTCAGCCATGTCACAACTCAACCAAAAAGAGAGTAGGCAGCCAGAAGCACTGGATAAACCAGGTTCAAGCCACCACTGAAGCCGCCGTGGCAGCCGGGGCCGCCTGGGCATTGCGCAGCGCGGCCAGTACCGCGTCACGCGGCCCGTCTGCCTGGACCGTGCCGTTTTTGAGAATCACCAGACGATCGGCAACCGCCAAGATGCCCGGCCGATGCGTCACCAGCACCACTGTGCTGCCGCGCGCCTTGAGCACCTGCACCGCACGAACCAGGGCCGCTTCGCCCACATCGTCCAGATTGGCATTGGGCTCGTCCAGCACCACCAATGCAGGGTTGCCGTAGATGGCACGCGCCAAGCCGATGCGCTGGCGCTGCCCGCCAGAGAGCAGCCCACCGGCCTCGCCAATCGAGGTGTCGTAGCCCTTGGGGAACCGCAAAATCATGTCGTGCAAGCCCGCATTGGTGGCCGCCTCGATGACCTTTTGCGCATCAATCTCGCCAAACCGCGCGATGTTCTCGGCAATCGAGCCCTCAAACAGCTCGATGTCCTGCGGCAGGTAACCGATATGCGGGCCCAGCTCGTAGCGGTTCCAGCCCGCGATTGGGCGCTCATCCAGCAGCACCTCGCCCACCATGTGCGGCCAGATGCCCACCATGCAGCGCGCCAGCGTGGACTTGCCGGACCCCGAAGGCCCCAGCACCACCGTCACGGTTCCTGGCTGCGCCTGCACATTGACGCCTTTCAAGATCGGCTCGGCGCGCCCCGGTGCCACCGCCACCACGTCGCGCAGCAACAAGGCGCCCTGCGGAGGCACGCGGGTCAAGGCGGGATCACGCTCGGGGTTGTCGCCCAGCAAACTTTCCAGCCGCTCGAATGCCGAGCGCGCATTGATGAAACCTCGCCACGTATTGACCAGCAGGTCGATGGGCGCCAGCGTGCGCGTCATCAGCACGTTGGCGGCAATCATTGCACCCGGCGACAACTGACCGTCAATCACCAGCAAGGCCCCTGCACCCAGCGCCAGAGACTGCTGCGAATAGCGAATGAACTTGCTCCATGCGGTAATGCGGTGCGTCACCGCCTGGGCCCGCCCCTGCAGCCGCTGGGCCTGTGCATGCCGTGCCTGCCAGCGTGCGCGCACGTTCTGCACGATGCCCATGGGCGCCAGCACCTCCACATTGCGCAGCTTGGCTTGCAAAAACAAAGCCTCCTCAGAGCCTGCAGCCTGCGCCTGCCCCGCCGGAGCCACCGTCTGGCGATGGCCAAACCACACCAACGCAGCCTGAACCAGCGCGAAAAAGATCGCCAGATAGCCCAGCATGGGGTGCAAAAAGAACACCACGGCCAGGTAAATGGGTGACCAGGGAGCATCGAACAACGCAAAAATGCCATTGCCCGTCAAAAACTGCCGCAACTGCACCAAATCGCCGAACGCCTTGGCCGTGCTGCCCTCGGACTGCTTCAGGTTGCTCTCAAAACTGGCATTGAACACGCGGGTGCTGAGCATGTTGTCCAGCCGCATGCCGGCACGCACCAGCACGCGCGAGCGCATCCACTCCGAAAAAGCGCCCACCAAAAACAAAAACAGCGTAATCAACGACAGCATCAGCAGCGTCAGCTCGCTGTGGCTGAGCAGCACACGGTCAAACACCTGCAGCATGTACAGCGTGGGCGTCAGCAGCAGCACATTGGCCACCATGCTGAAAGCGCCCACCACCAAAAACTCACGGCGAAACGCCCACAGCGCGCGCGTCAGCTCACTGCGGTCAAAGAAACCAGGGTTCGTCATCGTTGGACTCATGTCGTCTTTTTTCTACGGTGGCCGGTCAAGCAGGCGCCTGCGCGTTCTGCAAAGATGCCCTGGGCGCCGCACCACCGGCCGGCGTTGCCTGCGCCGCCTGCCGGGCCGCCTGATTCAGCGCCGCCAGCACTTCGTCGCGCGGGCCAAAAGCCTGCTGCTGACCATCGCGCAGCACCAGCAGCAAATTGGCCACACCCAGCACGCTGGTGCGGTGGGTGATCACCACCACGGTGGCGCCGCGGGCGCTAGCCTGCTTCAGCGCGGCCGCCAGGGCGGCGTCGCCCTCTTCGTCCAGGCTGGAGTTGGGCTCGTCAAGCACCACATACACTGGGTCACCGTACAGCGCACGCGCCAGCCCCACACGCTGGCGCTGGCCGCCAGACAGCCGCGCACCGCCCGGCCCCACCAGCGTGTCATAGCCCTGCGGCAGCTCGCTGATCAACTCATGCAGGCCCACGGCCCGCGCCGCCGCCTCTACCTTGGGCCTGTCCACCTCACCAAAGCGCGCAATGTTCTCGGCCACCGTGCCCTCAAACAACTCCACGCCCTGGGGCAGATAGCCCACGTGCGGCCCCAGCTCGTCTTTGTTCCAGGCGTGCACATCCACCCCGTCCAAACGTACCTTGCCTACGCTGGCAGGCCACAAGCCCACCAGGGCGCGCGCCAGTGTTGTCTTGCCCGATGCCGAAGGCCCCACCACGGCCAGCACATCGCCCGGCTTGAGCGCAAACCCAATGCCGCGCAGGATGGGCGTATTGCTGCCGGGCGCCCCGGCCACCAGTTGCTCCACCTGCACGCTGCCACGCGGGGGCGGCAAAGGCATGGCGGGCGGCTTGACCGGCACGGCGGCCAGCAGCGCGTCCAGCCGGTTCCAGGCATCGCGCGCGTTGACCACTGTTTGCCACTGCGTGACGATCTGCACCAGCGGGGCCAGCATGCGCCCGCCCAGGATGGAGCTGACGATCATCATGCCGCCGCCACCGCGCAGCTCGTTGTACAGCATCAGCCAGCAGGCCAAGCCCAGCAACATCGAGCTCAGCACGTTTTGCAGCAATTTGCTCAGCGCCTGAAAACCGCCTGCGCTCTCTGACGCCTGGGCCTGCAGCTGCAAAAACTCCTGCTGCTTGGCAATCCAGCGGCGGTGCGTATTGCGCAGCATGCCCATGGCCTCGATCACCTCGGCATTGCGCAGCGTGCCGTCGGCATACTGCTGCGCCGCGATGGCCGTGCGGTTGGCCTCCATCAACGGCGGCTTGGTGCTGCGCTCGTTGAGCCACGTTACTCCCACCTGCAACACGCCGAAGGCCACCGCCGTCCAGCCCAGCACCGGACTGATCAGGAACAGCAGCACCATCATCACCAGGGCAATCGGCGCCTCCATGATGGCCAGCAGCGCCGGCGAATGCATGAAGTCGCACACCTTTTTGAAGTCTTGCATGGGCTGCACCGTGCCACCCGGCACGCGGCGCACATTGGCCTCAAAAATTGCATCAAACACCCGCGTGTGCAACTTGCGGTCCAGCGCATCGCCGGCCGCGCGCATTACCTCGCTGCGCGCCCACTCCAGAACCTCCAGCAGCACAAACGCGCCAATCACCAGCACCGTCAGCCACCACAGCGTAAGGTGGTTGCGGCTGTTGACCACGCGCTCGTACACCTCCAGCATGTAGCCCGAAGGCGCCAGCACCAGCAAACTGGCAAACACGCTGAACCATGCGGCGCGTACAAAAAACGGGCGCAAGGCCATGACGGCCTGGCGCAGCTCGGAAGGGGCTTGATTGGGGTTCATACGGCTTCGTCAACCATCACATATTCAGGAAGCTCGCCCGCCTGCGGGGGCGCCACCGCCCCCTCAACCGCGGGCGCATCGCCAGGCTGGGCCTGGTCCACCAGCACAAAAGACAGCTCGTACCCGCCCGCCGGCGTGCACGACAGCACAATCTCGCGCAGCTTTTGCGCATGAAAGCGCGCCTGCACCTGGGCGTCGAGCGACAACTGAAAGCGCATGCGCCCGTCCAGCGTGAACATGGACAGCTGCCCCGACTTCAGGCTCAGGGTATGGCGGTCAAAGTACACCGGGCAGGTATCGGCAAACCGCAGCAGCGGCAAAGGCTTGGCGCCCAGCTTGTCCAGATGCAGCGGACTGCCCGGGTGCTGAAACACCATGCGGCAGGTGCGAGACACAGAGTAAATGGCATTGCACACCATCTGCGAGCCCATGGCCGGAAACTGCTCGCGCAACTGCCGGTAGGCCAAATGGTGCAAGGCCACCCGGTTCCACACCCGCGTGGACTGCACCAGCGGCGCCAGCGCGTTGCACAGCTGTGCAAAGCCGCGCTGCAAATCCTGCAAGCGCTGCGCCTGCTCGGGCGAAGCGTTCAGGGGAATGCGAAGAATGGAATCCATGGTGTGGCGCGGAGTGTAGCAGCAAGTCTTATATGAAATTCATATAAGAATGAATTTTTACCATCGCCGCCTTTGATGCCGAAACCCGCCTTGGCGGCGTGTGGCGACGCTGGCGCTGGCGATTCTGGATCGGCTTGATCGCCAAGACTTCGACACCACCGCGCTCAAGCTCGCATTAATGAATGCGCTGGTTGAGCACCTGCTTTTTGCTATTTATTTAATAGCTGTTTGCGTTCGCTAGATGGGGGCTGGGCACACCCCTACCACGCCGCGCGACGTCCCGTGCGCAGAGTGACGGCAGTAGCGCCTGCCTTACGCGGCTTTGGCTTCGAACACCCTCTTGGCCGCAGCCAGGCCACGCAGGCAGCGCTGCTGTCGGTGGGCGGCCAGCTCGATCAGCTTGGCGGGCGTGCCCACGGCGCTGGCAAAGTCCTTGAAGAAATGGTCGGCCGCGGCAATGAAGGCTTCGGCATCCATGCCCAGGCGGCCCAACAGGGGCGGCGTGCCGGCGGGAATGGCGCCGCGCTTGGCCGGGTGCACGACGCGACCCATGGTGTCGACCAGGTCCAGGTATTCCTCCAGGCCAAACGGCACCGCCTGCGCAAAGCGGCTGGTGGGGTCAAATGGCATCAACGGTGCCTCGGGCAGCGCTGATAGCTCTTCTTCTGATCGCAGGCTGGGCCATTGCGGGCTTGGCGTGGGTGCCGTTTCATCCGCAGTCTGGGGCAAGGCAGGCAGTGCGGTCGCTGCCACAGGTGCCCGCACGGGCACAAAAGCTTGGCCCAGCAGCTCGGCCAGGCGCGCGGCAATGGAGGTGTGGGCACTGTCCTGCAGGCTTTCGGTCATGCCGGCGCGAATGGGGTTGAGGTCCACATAGGCCATGGCGGCCAGCAGGGCCTGCTCGTCCAGCAGCGCCTGGCTTTTGAAGCGCCCTTCCCAAAAGCGCCCGGTACAGCCGTCCTCGGCATTGGCCTGGCGGGCAATGGTTTCGTTGAGCACGCGCATGAACCACGACACATCGGCCAGCCGCTGCCGGTACAGCGCAGCAAACTCGCGCACTTTCAGGCGCTCCGCCTCGCCCAGCGGCACGCCGCCCAAGTGGCGCTGCACCAGCACCGGACCGGTGAACAGCTGCGTCCAGCGGCGCAGCACCTCATCGTCGCCCAGGGCCTCGGCGCGGGCAGCGTCCACCCGCAGCACGGCGTGGTAGTGGTTGCTCATCACCGCATAGGCCGCCACGTCGATGGTGAAGACCGAGGCCAGCTCGCGGATGCGCGTTTCTATCCAGCCCCGGCGGTGGTCAAAGTTGCCGCCCGTGGCGGCATCATGTCCGCACAAAAATGCGCGGCGCACGCAGCGGTTGACGACGTGGTACCAGGGCGTGTCGGCCAGCGAAATCAGGCTAGAACGTGGGCGGGTCATGGCTTCAAGCCCACCTGAGGCGCCCTGGCGCCGCGCAGCAGCCCCTCGGTGCTCAAATCTTCGTCAATATCAGGCCAATGGATGCCATAGCCCCCACCAGCCAGCTCCCAATGGCTGCGTTGCTGGGGCGTGGCGTTGGCCAATCTGGGGTACCAGACCAACGGCACCGCAATCGTGCGCCCGTCCATCAAATCGACCACCAAACGCGCATCTTCTACGACCACATGCATTGCGCGCACGTCTGTTTCAGGTGCCAAAGAATGCATTCCATGCCTCCTTTAAAGAAGATTGGTGAATTTTCACCATCCGTTGAATTTTGCTTAAATCTTGTGCAGAGAAACCCATGCTGCGTGCAACCGCCGCATCATGTAACCACACTTTGGCGGTCGCTGCATCCTTGTCGATATGCACATGGGGCGGCTCGTTCGGCTCGTGGCTATAAAAATAGAACCGAAATCCATCCACTCTCAAAATTGTTGGCATATGTTGTTTGGCCAGCAGGCTTAGCGGGGGCGGGGCATGCGGCCTCAGTGTAGGCAGTGCTACGGATTGAGGCAACTAAAGTGGGTGTCCTTTGTATT
>NZ_MTBE01000061.1:0-9309 GCF_002916785.1 Diaphorobacter sp. LR2014-1
GCCACCGGAGATGCTGCTCAAGGCCTTGCTGCTGCAGATCCTGTTCTCCATCCGCAGCGAGCGCCAGTTGGTCGAAGCGATCAACTACAACCTGCTGTACCGCTGGTTCGTGGGCCTGAACATCGAAGACAAGGTCTGGGACCACTCCACTTTCAGCGCCAACCGCGAACGTCTGTTCAACGAAGACCTCGCCCGCGCCTTCTTCGAGCGCGTCAAGCTCAGTGCCCAGTGGGGCAAGCTCGCCAGCGACGAGCACTTCAGCGTGGACGGCACGCTCATTGACGCCTGGGCCTCGCACAAGAGCTTCAAGCGCAAAGACGACGACAGCGGCACGCCGCCTGGGCGCAACCCCGAGGTGGACTTCAAGGGGCAGGAGCGCTGCAACGACACCCACGAGAGCACCACGGACGCCGATGCCCGGCTGTTCAAGAAGAGCCAGGGCGACAAATCCCGCCTGTGCCACATGGGGCACATCCTCATGGAGAACCGCAACGGGCTGATCGTGGATGTCGAGATCACCCACGCCAGCGGCACGGCCGAGCGCGAGGCGGCGCTGGCCATGTTGGAGCGTCGGGGCAACAGGAACAAACGGGCCACGGTCGGTGCCGACAAGGGCTACGACAGCAAGGCCTTCATCAAAGGCTGCAGAAAGCTCAAAGTCACGCCCCACGTGGCGGCCAAGGACAAACACTCGGCGGTGGATGCGCGAGTGACACGGCACGAGGGCTACAAGACCAGCCTGAAGGTGCGCAAGCGCATCGAAGAGGCCTTTGGCTGGATCAAGACCGTCGGTGGTCTGGCAAAGACCAAGCTGATCGGTCAGGCCAAGCTCACGGGCCAGGCGCTGCTGTGCTTTGCCACCTACAACCTTGTGCGCATGGGCAGCATCGGCGGCTGGTGGGACGCGCATCATGCGTGAGCCATGGGATACGTGCGCCCGAAACGGGCAAAACGGCCTGCAAACAGGCCGAAATGGCCCTCGCATTCGCTTCGTAGGCGCGTCTGGACGACTCGCTTCTTCGAAATCCACGACCCTGGCGCGTTCGATGAGCATTTTTTCAACGGCCTGTTAGAGCCAAGGATTTTTAGCTCTTCACCGTTGACCTTCATGACACGCCATGTTTTCTGCGAACTGCGATTTGGTTTGTTGGGATCGGTAATGTGTTTCATTGTCGGTGTGTGTGGTTGACAGTTATACGCGTTGGTTGCTATAGGCCCACTATCGAGGCATTTGGAAATAGGTGGAACCGGCGATATCTCTCAGTCTGTCCATAGCAATGCATGACCCTCTGGTGGACTGCCACATGGCCTTGATCTTCAACTCAAAGGCTTTGCTGGCGTAGAGGTAGGCACCCTCAGGGTCTGCCATGGTCAATGCGGCATCACGGAGCCGCTGAGCGGCCTTTTGCACAGCATCGCTGGTGATGCCCGTGCAAGCCTGGTGAAGAACGACAGATGCAGCAGCGCCGGCCGCAAGAAGGTCCATCTGAGCTTCCCAGGGGTTGGCTCTTGCGACTGGAGTGCTTAGAAGTGATCCAACCAGGACCAGTGGGGCGACGAGGTGCTTCATACAAGGGCTGCTGAGTGGATGTCAGATCTGTCCACTCTATGAATTTGCGCCCAAAGTTGCGATGGGCAGCGCAACCCGTATGGGTCGTTTACAGCGTCATGTCTGCGCTTTTCCTATGGGATGTTGACCGTGGTTCGGGCTTTGGGGTGTAATGGTCGCACTGGCACCTCGGTGCAGTCGTTGCCATGTGCAACCCCTTAGCAGGCCCATCCTGCAACCAAGCTTCAGCTTGGCTTCAACCACCCTGGCGGGCACTCCCGCAGGGGCAGTGTCCGCTTTCTCCTGGAGATAGTGATGACACTGTTCGGTTTTGATGAGAAAGATTCGCCCGTTGTCCTGGCCGCAGGCTTTGGCCTGGCATTTGTGCTGGGCATGATCGTGGCTGAGAACGCCCTTCCCTATCTGCTGTCCTTCATGGGCGATGGAATTGGGGTGGACATGAACACTTGCCGACCGGGTAAGTGATTTTTTATGACCCTGCGGGTACGCTGTATCTGCAAGGGAAAGCTCCGCAAAACAAAGGAGCTTGGATGAATATCAGCAAGTTCACCATTGATTCATTGGTCGATATGCTGGCTAGGACTGGTAAGCAAGTTCACCTTTCAGTCCAGTAAGAAGTCGCCCCAGCAGCATAACTGCTGGGGCGTACTTTTATCAGATCAGTACAAACTAACTAACTAACTAACAAACAAACTAACCACCTTTGTCTTCAAGCCGCCAATGGCTGGAGAATGGGTGGGGCCTCATCATCCTTGAAATTGGACTTGGCCAAGTGCTGGCGCACCTCGGGGTTGAGGTGATCTCCAAGATGGAGCAGGCCCTTTGGATTCTTCAATCCGGCCATGAGGGTGACCTGATGAATGCCGATGCCCTCATTGAGCCACTTGGTCAGCACGGTGTTGCGAATGACCTGGGGGCCGATTCGCGGAGGCGCATCTGAATGGTCCTTCTTGCAGGCCTCAAGGATCAGCTGCTTGCATACGTGCAACAGCGTGCCCATGGTGACCTCAGGTGATTTCTGAGACACGAAAAGCCTCGTGAACGGATGGCGGTCGCCGGCAGTGGTTGGAGCCTCCTCTTTGCTCGGCCGCACGCGCTGCAGGCTATTGAACATGTGGCGCTGGGTGAGCCAGAACAGCAGGGCATTGGCCAGGCGCTCATCGACGGCGATCCGACGACGCTGGGTATCAGAGCGTTGAGCGGTGATCGCCACGTGTGTGACCTTGCCGGTGGCCATGTCGCGTTCCAGATCTTGGACGCAGAGCGTACGCACTTCCTGCGGGGTAATGCCAGTGGTGAGCAGCAGCAGCGCCATGGTGTGGTCGCGCGCCTGCGTGGCTGTCCCGTAGAGCGGCGGCAGACAGTCGAAGCATGCCTTGTACTGCCCAAGCGTGAGGATGGCTCCTTTGGGCTTTTCAATGGCAGGCACATCCGCCGTGGCCAGGGCCAAGACGGGATTTTCTGCCGTCCAGCCCTTGGAGTGCGCGAACGTGTAGATGCGCGAGAGCACGCGCCAGTACCGCCGTTGCGCTGTATTGGTGGGAATGAGGTTTTTGCTGCGACGCAGACCTGATTTCAGGAAGTTGGAGACATCAACGGCATCGACGCTGGACCAAGCGCAGCCCTTCCCTTCATTCAGGCTGGCCAGATATTTCAGCCAACCCTGCCAAATCATGCGGTAGCTGGTACTGCGCTTTGCATCAATGCTTTCCCGGCCATACGTGGCGCATTCATTGTTATGAGCGAGCCACAGGTCATACACCTGGGCTGGATTATCCGGGGCGGAGTCATGAAAGAGTGGCGTGTCTTGATGCATTTTGGACTCGCATATCTGGGCAGGAATGAAGTAAATCCATATTACATCATCTGAAGTAGTTTAGGATAGCCCCTGGTGAATCTCTTTCTGCGTTGTGCTTGAACTACCCCTCTTAAATACCCCCCTTTTGGGAGACGCGGGACCGCAGGGCCGCAAGGGCATTAGGAACGATGTGAGGGGGAAATGAGAAGGAAATTAGGTGCTAGTTCGAGCCAAAACGTTTATCAATGGGCGCCCATATAAAACGCCAGGTCATGTAATATGGATTTAGGTTATCTGCGGCGGGTAATTGGAGGGTTACGGAATGGGTTCGCCCATGCAGTAAATAGGAGCCACGGTATGTAATACCGATTCGGCGGGGGTACGGTGCGTTACGCTGACAGCTGCGTGATGTGCCCTTGGCAACCGGGCATTGGACGAACGCATGCTGGAGGGCGTTAGCTTCTATCAATGGGGCAGAACCCAGACTGGTATGCGTGGCATAGTCCAAGCATGCTGTTTCGGGTCTCTCTAACCTCATGGCGCAATGCCGGCGCCGGGCTGTTATTGGCCAGCGCAAGCACAGCCTGTTTTGCCGTTGACCAGTGCATCGAAAATGCAGCGACCTTCCACGGCGTCAACATGGATGTGCTTCGGGCCATCATGCGCGTGGAGTCTGGTTTCAATCCCGGTGTGATGAGCCGAAATTCCAATTCAACCGTGGACCATGGGCTGGGCGGGATCAACACGGTGCACCTACCCGAGCTGCAAAAGCACGGGATAACAAAATCCGCCCTCCTCGACCCATGCGTCAACACCTACGTCGCGGCCTGGCACCTGCGCCGCAAAATGGACCAGTTCGGGAACACGTGGTTCGGCATCGGCGCCTACCACTCAGCAACGCCTTACTACAACGCGCGTTACCAGATCCTGATTCAGAACGCCCTCGTGGACATGGGCGTCCTCATGGGCAATAAAAAACCCGTCCCTCCGCTGAAGAGGTCGAACCCTGAACCCAAGCCAAGCACCTCGGCAAAGGACCAAGCACTCGCGGCCATCAACTCCCCCATGACCGTGCTCGATTGAGCGCATAAAAAAAGGCCCGCGAGGATTAGCGGGCCTGGTGGGCAAGAGCGTTGAATTCTAGTCAGGTAACCAGTGACTCGCTCAGTTGTTCGTTGAAGTCAGCGATGAAGGCGTGCAACGCGACTGGCGGCATCGGCCGTGCGAGGTGAAAACCCTGCATGTAGTCACAGCCCATCTCTCGCAGAGCATCCATCTGTTCCTGGTTTTCCACCCCCTCAGCCAGTGTGGAGAGGTTGAATTCTTTGGCGATGGCCAAGATTGCACGAATCATTTTTGGCTGAAAGTGCGCCAGCGTAGGGCCCACGAAAGAGCGGTCGATTTTGAGGGTGCGCAGCGGAAAGCTGCTGAGATAGTTCAGGCTGGAAAAGCCCGTACCGAAATCGTCCAGCGAAGTGTGCACCCCCATGTCGCGGATCTCCTCAAGTAACCTGGCCGTCCGCGCGTAGTCGGACACTAAAACGCTCTCGGTTAGCTCCAATTCCAGCATCGAAGCCGGCAACTTGAAGTTGGTCAGAATCTCTTCCACTCGTGCGGGCAGTGTGTCCACAAACTGGCGTGCTGAGATGTTGACGGCTACCTTAATGTTGAGCCCCATGTTGAGCCACTGACGCGCCTGGCGAGTGGCTTCGACAAGCACCCAGTCACCTATCTGGTGAATCATGTTCGACTCCTCGGCAACGCGAATGAAGTCGCTCGGTGGGACCATGCCGCGCTCAGGATGGTTCCAGCGAATCAGGGCCTCCACCCCCCTGATCCGACCTGTGTGCAAGCAAAACTGTGGCTGGTAATGCAGCACGAATTGCCCGCGTCTCAGGGCCTCCCGTAGGTCGCTTTCCATTTCGGCGCGTTTGCGGGCCAGCTCGTTCATCTTGGAATTGAAGAAACCCACGCCGTTCTTGCCTCTTTGCTTCACCGTGTACATGGCCATATCAGCAAACCGCAGCAGTTGGTCAACACTCTCAGCGTCCGATGGCCATAATGCAACACCGATTGAGGTGCTGACGGCGAGTACATGACCATCGACTATCACCGGCTTGAGCACCTCATCCAAGATGCGCGATGCCACTACGCGTGAATCTTCGATGTCATGCAAATTGGTCATGAAGCAAACGAACTCGTCGCCACCAACCCTGGAGACAGTATCGCTTTCCCGCACAGAAGACTTCAAACGCTGAGCGATGATCTGTAGAACGTGGTCACCTACCTTGTGGCCGTAGGTGTCATTAATCGGTTTGAATCCGTCAAGATCGAGGCAAAGTACCGCAAATGGGCTCGCGAGCTGCTGCCGCTTACCGAGTTTCAGGAACTGATCGATTCGATCTCTCAGCAAATCCCGATTAGGTAGCCCCGTCAGGGGGTCATACTGATTGGCCTGCCAGAGCTGAGCTGCAGGTGTTGCTCCCGTCTTGGGGTAGACAAGAATCATCGGCCCAGCTGCAGAATTCCATTTGGTGATTAGGACAGGCAAATCCTCGCCAGTGACTGTCACCATAGTCAGATCCATGGCGTGCTGTGTTTTTGCGAGGAAGTCACTTAGTTTATCCGCGTCTCTACTTTCCTTCAGAAGTAATTCGAAAGCGCAACCGAGCAACAACTTGCCGAATATCTTGCTCGCTGCCTCGTTCATGTATTTGATGCAGTGTGCATCATCAAGCATAACTATTGGTATCGGTATTGATCTGACAATCTCTGCGAACATATGCGGGTGACATCGAATGGATGTCACTATCACACCGCTTTATCTGCGAAGCGTCAACAGGGTCGGTCGCATTGTAATTACTGGCGAAACACGAGCGGCGGGACGCAGGCATTCCTTAATTTCAAGAGCAATCTGACGCGAAAATTTATGAAGCGCGAAACGCGTCACTGGAGGGGGCCATTCGAGGAGCGCAGGACGCGCTCTTGAGGCGCATCCTGAATACGATGCGTGATGGATTGCCTCTTCCGCAGCCTGATCAATACCTGGAGTTGGTTAGCGAGAGCAGGATCATCATGATTGATCCCCTAGCAGAGGCTTGTATTTGAGACAAAATTTTCGCTAAGGTAGCAAAACCTTGATGTTCCGTCCCATGTTGATCCACTTCCGCGCCTGTCGCGCCGCCTCAAGAAGCACCCAGTCGCCAATCTGGTGGATCAAATCACCCTCCTCGGCAATCTTAATGAAGTCGCCCGGAGGTACCATGCCTCGATATGGATGCTGCCAGCGAATCAAGGCCTCCACCCCCTTCATCGATCCTGTCTGCAGGCAAAACTGTGGCTGGTAGTGCAGAAGAAATTGCCTGCGACGAAGCGCCTCGCCCAAGTCTCTTTCCATCTCGGCGCGGTTGCGGACCTGCTCAGAGGCCAGCCTGCCGCCGTCTGGGAACGCCTGCTCACAGTGTGGAGACATGCAGCACGATGCCCAAGAACGGCTGGCCACACCGCGCTCCTACAGCATTCCAAGGGCGACCAGGCGATACCATAAAGCTGACGTGGCAGGTGCGCATTCCACTGATGGCGGACAGTGATTCCATTCCCATCGCGGACAGCGTTCCAGGCGATGGCGGACACGTTGCGCGGGTGTCCTGAGTGACGCTCAAATCGTAGCCGAAGTGTCCGCCATCAGCGTGGAATGGCGGTCGGCGCGGCCGGCTCAGACGGCCTTGGTGAGCTTGCGCATCGACTCGCCCTTGAGGGCTATCTTGTGCGAGCCGTGCACGATGCGGTCCAGGATGGCGTCGGCCAGCGTGGGCTCGTCCAGCCAGGCGTGCCAGGCCGTCACCGGCAACTGGCTGGTGATGAGCGTCGAGCGCGTGCCCACCCGGTCGTCCAGCAATTCCAGCAGGTCGTTTCGCTCGTGCGCGGCAATCGGCGCGATGCCGAAGTCGTCCAGGATGAGCAGGTCCAGCCGCGCCAGTTGCGCCAGCCGTTTGCCCAGGCTGCCATCGCCGTGGGCCACGTGCAGCTCCTGCAGCAGCCGTGGCGCGCGGGTGTAGAGCACCGAGAAGCCCAGGCGCGCGGCCTGCTGCCCCAGTGCGCAGGCGAGCCACGTCTTGCCGCACCCGGTGGCGCCGGTGAGCAGCACGTTGTGGCCATGGCGCAGCCAGTCCCCGCCGGCCAGGCTGGTGATGACCTCTCGGCTCAGGCCCCGGCTGGCGCGCCAGTCGATGTCCTCCAGGCAGGCACTGGAGACCTTCAGGCGGGCCGCCTTCAACAGGCGCTCCAGGCGCTTGCTGTCACGCCAGTCCACCTCGCGCTGCACCAGCAGCGCCAGGCGTTGTTCAAAGGGCAGCTCGCTGGCCGTGATGTGGGTGGCCGCGTCGCTGAGGGCGGCCACCATGCCGTCCAGGCGCAGGGCGCGCAGTTGGTTCAAGGTCTGTTCGTTGAGCATGGTTCTTCCTTGTTAGGTTTGCTTGCACGTTGGAGTTCAGTGGTAGTAGCCCGGCCCGCGCACGTTCTCGTGCAGCGGCAGGCTCGCCTGTGCGGCCATCGGCGCATCCAGCGGCCGCTGGTCCAGGCCGCAGCCCAGGATGGAGGCGATGCTCTTGTAGGACGGTGAGCGAATCGACTGCGCCCGCGCACAGGCGGCCTCCAGCCGGTCAGCCCCGTACTCACGGCCCAGGCGCATGAGGCCCAGACAGGAGCGGTAACCCTGCTCGGGATGCTGGCGGTGCTCCATCTGCCAGCGCACCACGGCGGCGGTGGCCGCGCCCACGCGCTCACCCCAGGCGATGAGCTTGGCCGGCGTCCACTGCAGGTGCGCCCGGTGCGAGGCCGGCATGTGCTCGGGCGTGGTGGTGTGTGCACCCCGTCGGGGATTGAGGGCGTGGGCGGCCACGCGTTTGCTGCCGTGCAGGACTTCGAGCGTGCCGGCCGTGATGCGCAACTCCACCGGCTCACCCACCAGGGCGTGGGGCACCGAGTAGTAGTGGCCATCGAGCTCAACGTGGTAATCGATGTTGACGCGGGCGGGTTTGAAGCGCGCGATGGGCATGCGCACCGGCGGCAGGGGGCGCAGGGCTGGCCGGTCGAGTTCGGCGAAGGCGCTAGTGCGGTTGCCCGGCAGCTTCTTGAACGCGCGCTGGTTCAAGTCCACCAGCAAGGCGGCAATCGCCCGGTTGAGCTCGGCCAGGCTGAAGAAGGTCTGGTGGCGCAGCCTGGCCAGAATCCAGCGCTCGACCACCTGCACAGCGACCTCCACCTTGGGTTTGTCGCGTGGCTTGGCCGGGCGCGCGGGCATCACGGCCAGGCTGTAGTGCGCACAGAGCTCTTCGAGCAGGCGGTGCGCGGTGGGCTCGTAACGGTCGGGTCGGGCCATGAGGGCGCGCGGCTGGTCAGGCACCAGCAGGCGGGGCACGCCGCCGATGAACTCCAGCGCGCTAATGATGCTGGCCACCCAGTCGGTGGCCTTCTGGCTGGCGGTGGCGCAGGCGTAGGTGTAGTTCGATGCGCCCAGCACGGCCACGAAGACCTGGGCCTGGCGTATCTCGCCAGTGTCAGCATCCACCACGGGAACGGTCTGGCCGGCGTAGTCCACAAAGAGCTTGTCACCGCCCGTGTGGGTCTGGCGCATGGAGCGCTGCAGGCGCCGGGCCCAGGCCTTGTACTTCTCGCAGAAGGCGCTGTACTTGTACGCCTGCCCGCTGTGCTGTTGCTGGTATTCCTCCCAAAGCAACTGCAGCGTCACGCCAGGTCGGCGCAGTTCGCGGTGGATGTGGGCGTGGTCGGGTTCAAGGTGCCGGGACTCGCGCGCCACGGGTGGCTTGTAGAGCCGGGCCTGGAGTTCGTCGTCGTTCAGGCTCTGGGCCAGTGCCCAGTCCACGCCGGCCACGCGCGCGTAGCTGGCTATCTCGCTGACAGTGGATTTGGAGATGCCGAG
>NZ_MTBE01000062.1:0-8705 GCF_002916785.1 Diaphorobacter sp. LR2014-1
GGTAACCATCCCCCGGCAAAGCCGGGGGCATTCGGGATGTGAGCCGCTCAAAGCGGCTGTAAGGGGTCGCTAACGCGGCCCCTCATTCTTGGGGCCACCTATCGGTGGCTACTCACCTCCATAGACCGAGTTGGTCCAACCTCTCGTCTTCCTTCTCCTGGTTTCGGATGTACTCCCGTATCACCGCTTCGTCGCGTCCCACCGTCGAGACGAAGTACCCTCGCGCCCAGAAGTGCTGACCCACGAAGTTGCGCTTTCGCTCTCCGTACACCCGCGCAAGGTGGATTGCGCTCTTGCCTTTGATAAAGCCCACCACCTGCGACACCGAGTACTTCGGTGGGATCGACAGCATCATGTGCACGTGATCGGGCATCAGATGCCCCTCTTCAACCCTGCATTCCTTTTGCGCGGCCAACTTTCTGAATACCTCACCCAGGTGTTCGCGTAGCTGCTTGTACAGCGTTCGCCTTCGACACTTGGGGATGAAGACCACGTGATATTTGCAATCCCAGGCCGTGTGACTCAAACTTTCATACTTGTCCATCGTGTTTCTTCCTTTCGTTTGCTTGGCGGCTCACGATTGAAAGTCTCTACGGTGGACAACCTCCTGAAAAGTCAAACTTCTACTGCCTCCCCGGCAGAGCCGGGGGGCCTCCTTTTGGTAGCTAGGCTGGCATGGCCGCACACGGCGGCGGGTTACTCCAGCCGCCCGAGCGCGCGCAGCACGTTCTCTGCCGTGGCGGGCGCGGTCAGTTGCACGGGTGCGCGCGCATCGCCGCCGCCGTCCCCCCGGGCCGCAGCGATTGCATTGCGCAGTGCTTCGTACACGCTGATGGCCAGCATGAACGGCGGCTCGCCCACGGCCTTGCTGCCGCCCACGTTGTCCTCGCGGTTGGGCTGGTGCCACAGCTGCACGCGCAGGTGCTCGGGCACGTCGCCCGTGGCGGGGATCTTGTAGGTGCTGGGGGCGTGCGTGGCCAGGCGTCCTTCGTCGTTCCACACCAGTTGCTCGGTGGTAAGCCACCCCATGCCCTGCACGAAACCGCCCTCGATCTGGCCGAGGTCGATGGCCGGGTTGATGCTGTGGCCCACGTCGTGCAGGATGTCCACGGACAGCACGCGGCTCTCGCCGGTGTGGGTGTCGATGGCCACCTCGGTGCAGGCGGCGCCATAGGCGAAGTAGTAGAAGGGCCGGCCGGTGAGCGTGGTCTTGTCGTAGTGGATCTTGGGCGTGCGGTAAAAGCCGTCGCTCCACAGCTGGATGCGGTTGGCGTAGGCCTCCTTCACCACGTCCTCCCAGCGCCGCGTGCGCTTGGGGGATATGACCTGCCCACCCGCGAAGCGGATGGCGCCCGCGCCGCAGCCGTCCAGCCCGCAGACGAACGCCGCCAGGTTGTCGCGCACATGGCGCGCCGCGAACTGCGCGGCGCGGCCGTTCAGGTCGGTGCCGCTGCTGGCGGCGGTGGCGCTGGCGTTGGGCACCTTGGCGGTGTCGCTGGCGGTGACCAGCACGCGGGAGAGGGGCACGCCCAGCTCATCGGCCACGATCTGCGCCACCTTGGTGTGCAGGCCCTGGCCCATCTCGGTGCCACCGTGGTTCACCTGCACGCTGCCGTCGGTGTACACGTGCACCAGCGCTCCAGCTTGGTTGAACAGCGTGGCCGTGAAGCTGATGCCGAACTTCACCGGCGTCAGGCCCAAGCCGCGCTTGAGCACGGGGTTCGCGGAATTCCATGTCGAAATGGCCTCCTGCCGTTGCCTGTAAAGCGCGGACTGCTCCAATTGCGGTAGCAAATCGTGCAGGATGTTGTCCTCCACGGTCATCTGGTAGTGGGTCACGTTGCGTTCGTGCAGCCCGTAGAGGTTGGCCAGGCGCACGTCCAGCGCGTCCCGGCCCAGGGCGCGGGCGATGTCGCCCAGGATGGTCTCGATGGCGATCACCCCCTGCGGCCCGCCAAAGCCGCGGAACGCGGTATGGCTCTGGGTGTGCGTCTTGCAGCGGTACGAGGCGATTTCCACATGCTCCAGGAAGTACGCGTTGTCGCAGTGGAACACCGCGCGGTCGGCCACGGGGCCCGACAGATCGGCGCTGAAGCCGCAGTTGGCGGCCATCATCAGTTTGAGGCCGGTGATGCGCCCGGCGTCGTCAAAGCCCACGTCCCATTCGTAGGCGAAGGGGTGGCGCTTGCCGGTGACCATGAAGTCGTCGTCGCGGTCCAGGCGCAGCTTGACTGGCCGGCCGAACTTGTGCGCCGCCAGCGCCGCCCACACGGCCAGGTGGCCGGCCTGCGTTTCCTTGCCGCCAAAGCCGCCGCCCATGCGCCGGCACTCCACGCGCACCGCGTGGCTGTCGATGCCCAGCGCATGCGCCACCCAGTGCTGCACCTCGCCGGGGTGCTGGGTGCTGGAGTGGATCAGCCACTGCCCCTGTTCCTGCGGCAGGGCATAGGCGATCTGACCCTCCAGATAGAAATGCTCCTGCCCGCCGACTTCCAGACGCCCCTGCAGGCGGTGCGGCGCCTGCGCCAGCGCCTGGGCCGCGTCGCCCCGGCGCACGTGCACGGGCGGTAGAACATAGCTCTCGGCGGCCAAGGCGTCCTGTACGGTGAGGATGGCGGGCAGGGCGGTGATGCTCAGCTTCACCTGCCGCGCCGCGCGCCGCGCCTGCATCACCGAATCGGCCACCACCAGGCCGATCACCTGGCCGATGTGTTGCACCGTAGCCTGCGCGAACACCGGCTCATCATGGGCGAACGCCGCCAGTACCGGATCGCCCGGAATGTCCTGTGCCAGCACCACGCCGTGCACGCCCGCGAGCTGCAGCGCGGCTTGCGTGTCCACGCTTTCCAGCCGCCCGTGCGCCACGGTGCTGAGGATGGGGGCGGCGTAGAACGTGCCCTTTACCTCGGGCAGGTCGTCGATGTAGTGGGCGCTGCCCGCCACCTGTGCACGTGCGCTCTCGTGCGCGTGGGGCTGGCCCATGGCGGGCTGGCCCATGGCGGGCTGGCCCATGGCGGGCTGGCCCATCGCGGGCTGGGTCATGGCCGGTGGGTTGCCAGCGGCCGCGCGGCCAGTGGGAGCGTGGTCGTCATCGCGCTTCATGGCGTGGCCTCCAGCGTCAGGGGTTGCAGGCGCTCCAGCGCTGGGGTTTCCGCACCGCCGCGGGTCTCGCGCCAAAAGCGGCGCACCAGCGCGCCTAGCACTTCACGGCGATAGGCGCCGCTCGCGCGCATGTCGCTGATGGGGTTGAATTCGGCCTGCAGCACGGCGGCGGCGCGCTCCGCCGTTGCGGCGGTCCAGGGCTGGCCGGTCAGCGCAGCCTCGGTCTGGCGGGCGCGTGCCGGGGTGGCGGCCACGCCGCCCGCGCCGATGCGCGCCTGGGTGATGGTCTGCCCTTCGATGCGCAGCTGGATGGCCAGGCACACGGCAGAGATGTCGTCGTCGAAGCGCTTGGAGACTTTGTAGGCCGCCAGCCGCTGGTCCGCCAGCCCCTGGTCCGGCGTGGGCAGAGGTAGGTGGATGAAGGTGAGCAGCTCGTCTGCCGCCAACTGGTTCTGCCGGTAGCCGGTGTAGAAATCCTCCAGGGGCATGCGCCGGCTGCCGCGCGTGCTGGCCAGCTCCACCTGCGCCCCCAGCGCGATCAGCAGCGGCATCGAGTCGCCAATGGGCGAGCCGTTGGCCACGTTGCCCCCCAGCGTGCCGCTGTTGCGCACCGGCAGACCCGCAAAGCGCGCGGCAAAGCGGTGCAGTTGCGGCCAGCGGGCCTGCAGCGCAGAGAAGGCATCGGTGAGCGATACGGCCGCGCCCAGCGTGAGCTGGCCGTCGTGCTCGACCACGCCGGTCAGTTCCGCGGCGCGCGTCACGTCCAACAGGCGCGGGAAGCGGCGGTGCTGCTTGGTGATCCACAGGCCCAGGTCGGTGGCGCCGGCCACCAGTTGCGCGTCGGGGTGGGCGGCGCGCGCGGCCAGCAGATCAGGGAGCGTGGCCGGCGAGATATAAGAGAAATCGGCCTCTAGCGCTTGCGGGGCAAGCGCGAGTAGCTCCAATTGCTGTAGCAATGCGGTTTCGTCCACCTGCACGCGCGGCAGTTGCTGCATCTGCTGTGCGGCATCCAGGATGGGGCGGTAGCCCGTGCAGCGGCACAGGTTGCCCGACAGTGCCTCGGCCGCCTGCGCGCGCGTGATGCCTCGGTTCTGGCAGACCTCGTTCTGGTACAGGCCGAACAGGCTCATGGCAAAACCCGGCGTGCAAAACCCGCATTGCGAGCCGTGGCATTGGACCAGCGCCTCCTGCACGGGATGCAGTGCGCTGCCCTTTGGGCCGGACGCGGGCCGGATCAGCGGGTCGTGCGCCAGGTCCTCCACCGTCCACAGCGCCATGCCGTCGATGGAATGGGCCAGGCGGATGCAGCTGTTGACGGCCTGGTAGTGCATGCGGCCCTGGCGCGCCTCGCCCAGCACCACGGTGCAGGCGCCGCAGTCGCCTTCGCCGCAGCCCTCCTTGGTGCCGGTGGCGCCCAGGTCCTCGCGCAGAATCTCCAGCAGGGTGCGGTCGGGCGCGATGCCGTGCAACTGCACGGTGCGGCCGCGGCGGACGAAGCGTATGGGGCGGGGCGTTGTCATGTACCCAAGGGTATGCCGCAGGCGCCGGCTTGACCATAGGGCGGTACACACAACCCCGCCGGCGTGGTTGGTGGCCGACGGTTTGCTATAAAAAAAGTAGCTGCTGGCGCCCGGTGGGTCGGCGCTGCATGCTGTTTTGATTCCAGGCAGCCGTCCAAAAAACTAGGAGACAATCGCAGGATGAATCCCTCACCCCCTTCTGCCCCCGCCACCGGCGCGCCGCGGCTGCAGCTGACGGGCATCACCAAGCGATACCCGGCCGTGGTGGCCAACGATGGCGTATCGCTCACGGTGCAGCCCGGCGAGGTGCATGCGGTGCTGGGCGAGAACGGCGCCGGCAAGTCCACGCTGATGAAGATCATCTACGGCGCCGTGAAGCCCGACGAGGGCCAGATGCTGTTCGACGGCCGCCCCGTGCAGGTGCGCAATCCGCAGGAGGCGCGCCAGCTGGGCATTGCCATGGTGTTCCAGCATTTCAGCCTGTTCGACACCCTGACCGTGGCCGAGAACGTCTGGCTGGGCCAGGACAAGAGCGTGCCGCTGGCCGAGGTGGAGCGCCGCATCCGTGCCACGGCCTCCGAGTACGGCCTGGGTATCGACCCGCTGCGGCCCGTGCACACGCTCTCCGTGGGCGAGATGCAGCGCGTGGAGATCATCCGCGCGCTGCTCACGCAGCCCAAGCTGCTGATCTTGGACGAACCCACTTCGGTGCTCACGCCGCAGGCGGTGGACAAGCTCTTCGTGGTACTCAAGCAATTGGCCAGCGAGGGCTGCAGCATTCTCTACATCAGCCACAAGCTGCACGAAATCCGCGCGCTGTGCACGGCCTGCACGGTGATGCGCGGCGGGGTGGTCACGGGCGTGTGCGACCCTTCGCAGGAGTCCAACGCGTCGCTGTCGCGCATGATGATCGGCGCCGAGCCGCCGGCCCTGGCGCACCGTGAGGTGACCACGGGCGGGGTGATGCTGCGCGCCAGTTCCTTGAGCCTGCCGGCGGCCGACCCCTTCGGCGTGCCGCTCATCGACATCGACCTGGAGGTGCGCGCGGGCGAGGTGGTGGGCATTGCCGGCATCTCGGGCAATGGGCAGAAAGAGTTGCTCTACGCCCTGTCGGGCGAGGACCAGCGCGCCGCGCCCGCCATGGTGCAGGTGGCGGGGCCGCAGGGGCTGGTGCCCGTCGGCCGCATGAACCCACGCCAGCGCCGCGCGCTGGGCCTGCACTTCGTGCCCGAAGAGCGCCTGGGCCGCGGCGCCGTGCCCAGCATGGGGCTGGCGCACAACCTGCTGCTGACCCGCACCGATGCGGTGGGCGCTTTCGGCTGGCTGCGCATGGGGCAACTGCAGGCGCAGGCGCGCGCCATCATCGCGCGCTTTCAGGTCAAGGCGGGCGGGCCGAATGCGGCGGCCAAGTCGCTGTCGGGCGGCAACCTGCAGAAATTCATCGTGGGGCGCGAGATCGACGCCGGCCCGCGTCTGCTCATCGTCTCGCAGCCCACCTGGGGCGTGGACGTGGGCGCGGCCGCGCAGATCCGCGGCGAGATATTGAAGCTGCGCGACCAGGGCTGTGGCGTGCTGGTGCTCAGCGAGGAGTTGGACGAATTGTTTGAAATCTGTGACCGGCTGCACGTGCTGGCCAAGGGGCATCTGTCGCCGTCCGTGCCACGCGCCGAGGCGACGGTGGAGCGCATCGGCGAATGGATGAGCGGCCTGTGGCACGCCGAGGTGCAGGCGCACCTGCGCGCGACCAGCGCACCCGAGGAGGCCGGCCATGCTCAAGCTTGAGGCGCGCCCCGAGGCGTCGCGCCTGTTCGTTTTTGGCTCGCCGCTGCTTGCGCTGGCGATCACGGTGCTGATCGGCGTGCTGCTGTTTGCGGCCCTGGGCAAGGACCCGGTGCGCGGGCTGCAGGTGTTCTTCTGGGAGCCGATCAAGTCGCCCTATGCGTTGGGCGAATTGGCGGTGAAAGCCACCCCGTTGCTGCTCATCGCGCTGGGACTGGCGGTGTGTTTTCGCTCCAATGTCTGGAACATTGGCGCGGAGGGGCAGTTCGTGATCGGCGCCGTGGCTGCGGGCGGCGTGGCACTGCTGGCCGACAAGGCCACCGGTCCGTGGATCGTGCCTGTCATCCTGGTTGCCGGAGTGCTGGGGGGCATGGCGTGGGCGGGCATCACGGCGCTGCTGCGCGACCGCTTCAATGCCAACGAAATCCTGGTCAGCCTGATGCTGGTGTACGTGGCCACGCTGTTGCTGGGCTACCTCGTGTATGGGCCGTGGAAGGACCCGATGGGCTTCAACTTCCCGCAGACCAAGATGTTCGAGCCCGTCACGCAGATGCCCAAGCTGTTCACGGGCTCGCGCGTGACCATCGGGCTGCCGCTGGCGCTGCTGGGTGCGGCGCTGCTGTGGGTGTTTCTGTTCCGCATGCGCGCGGGCTTCGCGCTGCAGGTGGGCGGGCTGGCGCCGGCGGCGGCGCGCTACGCGGGCTTTTCGTCGCGGCGCGCGCTGTGGACGGCGCTGCTGATCTCCGGCGGCCTGGCGGGCCTGGCGGGGGCGCTGGAAGTGGCCGGACCCATCGGCCAGCTCACGCCGTATGTACCGGCGGGCTATGGTTTTGCGGCCATCATCGTGGCCTTCGTAGGGCGGCTGCATCCGGTGGGCATGGTGCTGTCGGCGCTGCTGATGAGCATGTTCTACATCGGCGGCGAACTGGCGCAGTCGCGCATGGGGTTGCCGAAGTCCCTCACGGGCGTGTTCCAGGGCCTGCTGCTGTTCACGCTGCTGGCGTGTGACACCTTGATTGCCTACCGCGTGCGGTGGGTGGGTGCCAGGGGAGGGCGCGCGTGATGGAATCGTACGCATTGCTGCTGGGCAGCACGCTGAGCGCCGGCACGGTGCTGGCCATCGCCGCGCTGGGCCTGCTGATCAACGAGAAGGCCGGCATCGTCAACCTGGGGGCCGAGGGCATGATGCTGTGCGCGGCCATTGCCGCGTTTGCCACCGTGGTGCACACGGGCAGCTTCACGCTGGGGCTGCTCGCGGGCATGGCGGCCGGCGCGGTGCTGGCGGCGCTGTTCGGCGTGCTGGTGATCTGGTTCAACACCAACCAGTACGCCACCGGCCTGGCCCTGAGCCTGTTCGGCGTGGGCTTCTCGGCCTTCGTGGGCATCGGCTATGTGCAGGCCAAGCTGCCGGACACGCCCAAGTTCGCCTGGCCGGTGTTGGGCGATCTGCCGGTGGTGGGCCAGGCGCTGTTCAGGTTGCACCCGCTGGTCTATCTGACCGTGGTGCTGGTCGCGCTCATGGTGTGGTTCCTCTACCGCACGCGCGCCGGCCTGGTGCTGCGCTCGGTCGGCGAGTCGCCCGAATCCGCCCACGCGCTGGGCTACCCCGTGCGCGGCATTCGCCTGGGAGCCGTGGCGGCGGGCGGTGCGCTGTGCGGGCTGGCGGGCGCCTACATCTCCACCGTGTACACGCCGCTGTGGGTGGAGGGCATGGTGGCCGGGCGCGGCTGGATCGCGCTGGCGCTGACCACTTTCGCCACCTGGCGGCCCGCGCGCGTGCTGCTGGGCGCCTACCTGTTCGGCGGCGTGACCATGCTGCAGTTCCACCTGCAGGCCACGGGCGTGCAGGTGGCCAGCCAGTTGCTGTCCATGCTGCCCTACGTGGCGACCATCGTGGTGCTGGTCCTCATTTCGCGCAACCCGGCCTGGATTCGTGCGAACATGCCGGCCGCGCTCGGAAAGCCGTTCCATCCGGGCAGCTGACCCCGTTTTCCATCCATAAAACCCATCGCAATGAACGTACTGAACAAACGATCCCTTTTAACAGGCCGTTGAAAAATCCCCCGCCGACGCCCGCGTTGGCCGCTACGATCTGAAGCCATCGGTGAACGACCCAGACGAGGACGATGAGAGGCAGTCAAGATTTCCAGGGGGCGATGTTCAGCTACATCAGCCTTGAAGAGCGCGTGCCGCAGGCACACCCGCTGCGCAAGTTGCGCGCGGTGGTTGATGCGCTGCTGGCAACCATGAACCGCGAGTTCGAAGCGGTGTACGCCCGCCGTGGCCGCCCATCGGTGCCACCGG
>NZ_MTBE01000063.1:0-8317 GCF_002916785.1 Diaphorobacter sp. LR2014-1
GGCTCTGTTGCAAAGATTGGCGGCAGTCAGAGGTAGGCTGTCGCTCTGCGCCGATCAGGCGGCTGCTGCGAAATGGTGGTTGAGCATGCCCATGGCCTCCGTCAGCGCCGAGGGCCCAATGCCAAAAGCTCTCTCCACAAGGCGCACCTCGCCCCTGATGCCGGGCTGCAGGCACCAGGGGCGAGCCTGTCCTTTGCGCAGGGCTCGCATGACTTCGAATCCCTTGATCGTGGCATAGGCCGTGGGGATCGATTTGAAACCGCGCACCGGCTTGATCAGTATCTTGAGCTTTCCGTGATCGGCCTCGATCACGTTATTGAGATACTTCACCTGCCGGTGGGCCGTCTCCCGGTCCAGCTTTCCTTCGCGCTTCAATTCGGTGATCGCTGCACCATAGCTCGGCGCTTTGTCGGTATTGAGCGTGGCAGGCTTTTCCCAGTGCTTCAGGCCTCGCAGGGCCTTGCCCAGGAACCGCTTCGCTGCCTTGGCGCTGCGGGTCGGCGACAGGTAGAAATCGATCGTGTCGCCCCGCTTGTCGACTGCCCGGTACAGGTAGGTCCACTTGCCCCGCACCTTGACGTAGGTTTCATCCAGGCGCCAGCTCGGATCAAAGCCACGCCGCCAGAACCAGCGCAGCCGCTTCTCCATCTCCGGGGCGTAGCACTGGACCCAGCGATAGATCGTCGTATGGTCGACCGAAATGCCGCGTTCCGCCAGCATTTCCTCAAGGTCGCGATAGCTGATCGGATAGCGACAATACCAGCGCACCGCCCACAGGATCACATCACCCTGGAAATGGCGCCACTTGAAATCCGTCATCGTTCCGTCCGTCCAATCTCCGCCAAGCATGCTCAAGCTTCACGATTTTTGCAACAGAGCCAGCCGCCACACCACCAGCACGTCACCGTCGCGCACGTATGCCAAGGCGGTAGCCAGACCGGGCCGCTCGGTCTTCGCGCCGGAAACCGTGTCTTCGAAAATCCGCCCGCAACCCGCGTTGCGCAGTGCGTCCGTTTGTAAGGCGGTGTCCTGTTCCGCCGTCGATACCCGCGCATAGCCGATCAGCGCCATTGCCCACCCTCTTGTCCGTTATTCCGTCCGTCTATCTTATTGTCCGAAAACCCGTTGCACAAGCATGTTATCGGACAATGTCCGGCATGGCCGCCTAATGATCGTTTGCCGGACAAGGCTAGGGATGGACTCGGGGGTAGAAAAGGGCTAGATTATCACTTGGTATTACTACGTGATAAGAGTCCCACTATGGCAACGTCTCTCAAGATCGACGACACGCTAAAAGGTCGCGTCCAGCACCTCGCCAGTCAGCGCCGCCGCTCGCCCCACTGGATCATGCTCGAAGCCATCCAGCAATACGTCGAGCGCGAGGAAGCCCGCGAGAGCTTCAAGCAGGAAGCCTTGGCATCCTGGTCGGCCTATCAGGAAACCGGCCGGCACCTGACCGGCCAGGAAGTGCGCACCTGGTTGAACACCTGGGGCACCGATGACGAAAAAGCGGTGCCTGAGTGCCACAAGTAATCGTCACAGAAGGCGCAGCGGAAGGCTTGGAACGATGCCGGAGGTTCCTTGCCGTCAAGGCCCCGGAAGCCGCCATGCGGGCCGGCCAAGCCATCGAGCGTCAATTCCTACTGCTGGAAACGGCCCCCGACATTGGCCGGCCGTTCCCTGAAATGCCAGAGTTGCGGGAGCTGGTGATTGCCTTCGGGGATTCCGGCTATGTGGCCCTGTACCGCCATGAGCCGACCGAGGATGCGGTGTATGTCTTGGCATTCCGGCACCAGAAAGAGGCGGGCTACTGATAAGCATGAACGAATTTCGCCGACTGGCCGCGAGGATAGATCAGCAGATGCAGCAGCTTTCCGCCGAAGGCGTGAGCGAGGCACATGCTGTCATCAATCGCATGATGGGACACGTGCCCACCCTGCACAGGATTTGGGTCAGCACTTCCGACCAGCAGCTCATGGCACTGTCCCGCGAGTTCCCAGGGTTCTATCGTTACGCCCACCTCATGGAAGAGGCGTCCGAAGCCGAACGCAACAAGGCATCGCGGTCCTATGACGGCATGGCCGAGTTCTCCGAACAGCATAAACAAATGGGGACGCAATTGCTGACAACGGCGGCCACACTTGAGCGCGGCTATCAGGCACTTCGTGCAGGTGGCAACCTGCAAGCCTTCCAGCCACATCTCAAAGAGCTGGGGAGACTGCATCGGCAATGGCTGTCCGACTTGGACGACTTCAAAAGCTCGCTACGTGCGCAGGGCGCAGAACCCAAGGTGCTGGACTACGTGAACGAGGCGTTCGGACGCCTGGCAGACCGCATCAAGCAACTTGCCGGTTGATCGCCGGAATTTTCGGCGGTTCCGGCTTCGTCGCGCCGTGCATGTGACTTCTGAGCACTCCCGGCCTCTCGCGGCATTTCGTGCATAGGACTCCTGACACGTCACGTTCAGGAGTCCTATGCACACATGGCGGCCAGCCCAATGAACTGGTGCAGTCGTCTTCTGAAAATGACAGATGCAGGGCGTGTCGCAAAACTTAGGATATATGCGACGAAATAGCGCTTTTTTTGGATACACAAACGTGTATCCATGCGATACTGTCACCCTATGTCGAGCAAAGACGCTGGCCTTCGTATCCGTGTTGAAAGGGAACTCCGCGAGGCGTTCCAAGGGGCTTGCTTGGCCGAAAACAGGAGTGCGTCGGAAGTGTTGCGCGAGTTCATGCAGGCATTCGCCGACCGGCATCAAGGCGGCTTGCAACCCGATATGTTCACGGCACCAGCAGCCAGGAAGCCACGTCAATCAACCAAGAGAAAAGCGATATGAGCCAACTTAATTCTTTGGAAGGGCGCTTGACCTCGCTCGACTTGTTTGCAGGCGCGGGCGGACTGTCCGAAGGACTGCGCGAAGCCGGTTTCACGTCGCTTTACGCAAACGAGATTTCCCCGCGCTATGCGCAAACCTACGCCGCCAACCATCCGGCCACGCAGGTCGATAGCCGGGACATTCGCAAGGTCGATGCACGCAAAGTCCGAAAACTATTGGGTTTGAAGCGGGGCGAATTGGACTTGATCGCAGGTGGCCCGCCCTGCCAAGGCTTTTCGATCAACGCGCCCAAGCGTTCCACCGAGGATTCACGGAACCACCTGTTCCGCGAATACCTGCGGTTTGTCACCGAATTTCAGCCGCGAGCGGTCTTAATCGAAAACGTCCCTGGCATGGTGTCGTTTGAAGGCGGCGCAACGCTGGATGCGATCCTGGAATCATTGAAGCAGCTCGGCTACGACGCCGACGTGCGGATTCTGTACGCGCCGCATTACGGCGTGCCGCAAACCCGCTGGCGCACGATCATCCTTGGCAGCCGTTGCGGCGTCGATCCGACGGCGCTATTCCCGGAACCGCTGCGCCAAGCGCCGGTTCGGGTGAATTTCACCTCGCAATTCGCCGGGAAAAACTTGGTGAACTTGCCGCGCTCCCTGGAGTTGCCGTCACACGTCACGGTCAAGGATGCCATTGGCGACTTGCCAGCCCTGCGCAACGGCGAGATTGGCGAAAAGGTCAAAGACTACCGGCACCCGGCGGATAACCCGTATCAACAATTGATGCGGGCGGGTTCAACGGGCGTGACGTGTCACGAGGCCGCCCGGTTGAGCAAGATCAACCTTGAACGCATGACGCACATTCCGCCGGGCGGGAACTGGACGGATATTCCCGAAGCCCTGTTGCCGCGCGGGATGCGCATGGCGCGGCGCAGTGACCACACGAAGCGTTACGGTCGGGTCAATCCTGACGGCCTCGCATCCACCATCCTGACCAAGTGCGATCCACATTGGGGCGCTTACTTCCATTACGAGCAGGACAGAGCCTTTACCGTGCGCGAAGCTGCACGCATCCAGTCCTTCCCTGACACCTACGTTTTCTGCGGATCGCGGGTTGAGCAATACGAACAGGTGGGTAACGCCGTGCCGCCGCTGCTGGGCGCAGCCGTCGGGCGAGCTATCGCCCATGTGCTGGGGAGTGTCCGCAAAAACGAGCGCAAAGTACGGGTGGCGTAGTGGCGGGGAAGATTTGGGAGTTCTTCGGTTATCGCTCCGATGACCACTCTCCGGCGGCAGTGGCCGCCGCGACGGACAAACAATGCCCCTACTTGTCCGAAGTGTGCGAAAAGCGGTTGAGTGACGGGGCCATTGCCGGCGTTTGCACCATCAAGCCGGCAACTTCCGGCCCCGTTATTTGCTGTCCTATTCGCTTGTATGCAGACAAGTACCGTGCCCTGTATGACGTGGCAAAGATCGCGTTTGACGACGATTTAGAGCTGATCGCGGGCCGGCAAGCATCAGCGCGGGCGCGGGCGAAACAAGCGCCGGTCGTGGCCGTGTTCGGCAAACGCTGGGGCGGCGAATTGCGATTGCCGCAAAAGGACGGCGCGGGCAGTTACTTCGTGGATTGGGTGCTGGCGTTGCTTGATGCCAATGGCAAACTGAAAGAGTTCGTCGCCGTTGAAGTTCAGACCATCGACACAACGGGCAACTATCGCAACGGTCGAGAAGCCCTGCTCACGCCGGAACGCACAAACCCGGCGACCACTGCCGGCCTGAACTGGGAAAACGTCAATAAGCGCATCCTTCCCCAACTGATCTATAAGGGCCAAGTGCTGCAACGTGAAGCGTTGTGCCGGAAAGGCTTGTTCTTCGTCTGCCCGCAACCTGTTTACACGCGGATCATGGCCCGCCTTGGTGGCGTTGGTGGTTTGATCCGCTATGCCTTGCAACCGGCGTCGATCACGTTTCTTGCCTATGAACACGAAGAAGCCGGCATCATCGACGGGGCCACGGTGCCGCTGAAAGCACTGCCGCCACATTCGACCACGGTTTACAAGGTTCAAGAGGCGTTCAATAACGTCACACTGCCGGATGAAAACGTCTATAAAACCGCTATTGAGGCCGCGCTAGGCTAACGGTCGCATCTGAGAAAAGGAAAAGACGTGAGCAGCGAAACCGCCACCATCAGCGCCGCCGTTCCTGCGGACGTGAAAACCGAAGCTGCCGCCGTCGCGGCAGCGCACGGCATGAGCCTGGCCGCCCTGGTGCGCGATCTGGTGGCCCGCGTGGCTGCCCGTGATGCCGAAACGCTGGCCTGGCTCGATGAGGCCCGCCGATGAGCCGCCCGCGCTACACGCTCGATGAGCTGCTGGCCGAATCCGACTATTCGCAGCCGCTACCGCCCGAAGAACGGGAATGGGTCGATGCGCCCGCCGTTGGCCGCGAGTGGCCGGCCTGCGAAACCCTGGAAGGCGAGGGGCTGGCCAACATCGCCAGTTCCGACGATGACGGTCGCGACGGTGGATCTCATCGCCAGAAGTGACGATGCAAGATCCAGACGTGAAAAGGGCGGCCACTGGCCGCCCTTCTTGTTCCTGGTCGCCGTTACCGGCTCGCGTTCCAGTCTGCCATCTTCAACTGCGCCAGGGCCGATTCAGCGTGCAGCCTCTCCAATGCGGCCGCCTCGCGGGCGCGAAGGGTGGCAAGCGATACCGCCAGCAGCTCGCGCCGCTCGGCCGACAAGCCGGGTTCGCGTAGCTCGGCCTCGATGCTGTCCATTGTGTTCTGCGCCCGGCTCGCCGTGACCTGGTAGGCGTCATAAGCCGCCTGGACGGGGGCCATGATGGGGTCTCCTCGTTTTCAGTGCAATAAGTGACGGTACGAAAAGCTAGCACTGGCGCGGAGGTGGTGTTGGTAGATCGTTGATTTCATTGACTTTCCTGTTCACTTTCAAATCTGCGATTCGTGGCGTCAAACCGTGGTCGGTTTCATCCATTGGTGCCAGTTATCGATGCATTTGGCCGCGAAGGCAGGATTTGGTCAGCATAGCGGTCAACCGGGAAGCGAAACACACCCCGCAAGTTGATGCTCTCCAGCCTGGTGGGCGCAATCTTCCCGATCAGTTCCGGTGGAATGACCTGGCGGCGGTTCGACCAGCGATCCAGGACCGCCTGCATCTGTGAGGTATTCCACGCCATCACGATGTTGGCCATCAGGCTCAACGCATCGGCCACAGCCTGCATTTCATCGACACGTTTGGCCTGCGCCGGGCTGATCCGGCCGGTATAAATGGCGCGCTTGAGGGCGTTAACAGCCTCGCCCCGATTGAGCACCCGGCGCAACTCGTTCCTGAAAGCGTCCTTGACAAAGTAGTCAGCCAAAAACGCCGTACGCAGCAACCGCCCCAATTGCACGCCAGCCTCATAGATTGGATCGCCCTGGGCGGCAGAACCGAACCGCGCAAGAGCTGCCACCGCACTGGCATGTCCGCTCATGACCGAGGCTGCCAGGTGCACCAGACTATCCCAATGCTTTTCGATCAAAGCGACGTCGACATTGGCTTCGCACACCGCAGCGATTTCTGCGGGCACTTTGGTGCCGCGTGGCACAAAGAGGTGGCGCTGTTTGAGTTCCTTCAACCGCGGGCAAAGATCAAAACCAAGCAAACGGGCATGTGACATGGCAAAGTCGGTGTAGCCATGGGTATCCACAGCAAGCTGGCTGGTCTCCAGCTTTTCTTGGCGGATGACACCTTCAATGGCCACGCCCGCCTGGCGCTCATTGAGCACAAAGGGCTGCGCATGGAAGATGCCCCACCGGTCTTTTACATGGGAGTAGATTCCAATGGAAGGTGTGTTGCGCCGAGGATCAAGCCGGGCTTGCCACACCCGTTTGGTGGTCTCCATGGTCATCATGTCAGAAGATGCCAAATCGGACCGCCCCCAGGTGGCGGCAATCGGGTGTCGCTGCATGAATTCCAGCACAGCCTGGCAGGCCTGGCTCAGACGCCGTTCGTCCCGCGCCCAGCGCATGGCCTGGCGAATGCTGGTGGCAGACAATTGCGGAATCATGCGCGCGCATTCGACCGCAGTCAGACTGGTGCCGTGGGCCATGATGCCGGCATAGACCATCAGCAGCTCGTCGGTAGAGCGCGGCTCACGTCCGAGCATGATCCAGCTAAAGCGCACCTGGGCGTCAACGGCCAGAATCACTTCCGGCAATTGAACCTCACCGATGCGGTGATCCAAAGCCGCGCGCAGCTTGGTCACTTCTGGGTCTTCGTCCTCTGCGGGCAATGGCGACAAATGGAGTTCATCATCCACGCGCAGTACGCCACTGCGGGCTGCAGCGGCCACCGCATCGACACCGGCAGTTACTCTGGCCAGCAAAGGCTTCAAGAAAGTGGCAGCCTTGCTGGGTAACGATAGACGGGCATAGTGTTTCTTGGACTCTGCCTGCCAACGCTCGTCCGTGAAGAACAAGCGCGCACGACCCCGAAAGCTCAGGCTGTGCTCAATCCAGACCGAGCCATTGCGCACCGCGCGGCGCAGGGCAAACAGGGTGGCCACCTCCAACGCCTGAAACGCCCGTTCCCGGTCTGGGCTGGAGATCGAAACCTGCCAGATCATTCCCAGACTTGGTGCCACCACTTCAACTGGCAGCTTTCTGGATCCTTTGAGATATAAAGCTTGCAGCTTGGCAAGGTACTCGATGGCAGGATGCTCGCCGGTGGCCTGCCAGGGCAGCTTTGCAATGGCGACGAGCAACGACCGCACGGGGCGAATTCCATCAATCAATCCCTCGCGGACCAGGGAGGCCCTGCTCGGTGGTTTGCGTTTCTGGGTTTCGGTGATCAAGGCTTCAAGACGGGCACGCAACTCAGCATCTGGCACCGCACCTTGCGCGCTCAAGGCAACAAGTTCGCCGAGCAGCGTTTTGTACATTGCGGCCCAATTGACGGTAGCGGGGACATCGGCGGCAGCCTGACGCCACAGATCGGCGATCCGGCGCTGCACCATAAGGATCAACTGGTCTGTGGTGGTGAACAGGCAATACCGAAGAAAGCATGCGACCTCCACGGTGCGCGCTGGCTCTTTGATCTTGGCTCCGGCTGAGGGCGGCCTGGAGACAAGTCGGCGCGCGTAGCGGCGCAAGATGAGATCGGGGATGTCTGCCAGGTGCTTATGAACGTCCAGCGTGTAAAGCAGGTCGATGCGCTCCAGTACCTCGCTGATTTGGCGGGTTGAGTGTTTCGCCGGTGCAGCCCATAGCCAACTCTGCTGGGTTTGTCCATCTGGGCGCAGCTCTGAAACTGAGGCTCGCCAGCGATCAAGTGTTGCTGGATCAACGCTGGCGGCGATGGCGGTGCCTGTTTCAACTTCAAGCTGGGCAAGTGCCGCCGCAATCAGTGTCCGAATTGCCCGCTCGTGCACGATCACCAGCTTGTTCTTGTACAGCCATTGACGCGCCCGCACGAGTA
>NZ_MTBE01000064.1:0-8254 GCF_002916785.1 Diaphorobacter sp. LR2014-1
TCAAGGCCGTGGTCGCGGCGCTGAAGAAGTTCCCCGAGTTCAACGCCAGCCTGGACGGCGACGCGCTGGTCTACAAGCAGTACTTCCACATCGGCTTTGCGGCCGACACGCCCAACGGCCTGGTGGTGCCCGTGCTAAAAGATGCCGACAAGAAGGGCATCCTGCAGATCAGCGCCGAGATGGCCGAGCTGGCCAAGAAGGCCCGCGACGGCAAGCTGGGTGCGGCCGACATGCAGGGCGGCAGCATGTCGATCAGCTCGCTGGGCGGCATTGGCGGCACGCATTTCACCCCCATCATCAATGCGCCCGAGGTGGCCATCCTCGGCCTGTCCAAGAGCCAGATGAAGCCCGTGTGGGACGGCCAGCAGTTCGTGCCGCGCCTTACGCTGCCGCTGAGCCTGTCGTACGACCACCGCGTGATCGACGGCGCCTCTGCCGCGCGCTTCAACGCCTACCTGGGCCAGGTGTTGGCGGACTACCGCCGCATCCTGCTGTAAGGACGGAGCACAACATATGGCAATCATCGACATCAAGGTGCCCGACATCGGCGACTTCGCCGAGGTGGGCGTGATCGAAGTGCTGGTGCAGCCGGGCGACACCATCCGGGCCGAGCAGAGCCTGGTCACCGTGGAGTCCGACAAGGCCTCCATGGAGATTCCCAGCAGCCACGCCGGGGTGGTCAAGGAGCTCAAGGTCAAGCTGGGCGACAAGGTGGCCGAGGGTTCCGTGCTGCTGACGCTGGAAGTGGCGCAGGGAGCGGCGGCGCCGGCTGCGGCCCCTGCCGCGGCGAGCACGCCCAGCGCACCGCCATCTGAGTCAAAACCGGCTCCAGCGCACGCTGCTCAAGCGCCAGCAGCTCCTAAAACCGAAGCGGCCAGCTTCGGCGGCAGTGCCGACGTGGAGTGCGATGTGCTGGTGCTGGGCGGCGGCCCCGGCGGTTACAGCGCCGCCTTCCGCGCGGCCGACCTGGGCCTGAACGTGGTGCTGGTCGAGCGCTACGCCACCCTGGGCGGCGTGTGCCTGAACGTGGGCTGCATTCCCTCCAAGGCGCTGCTGCACGTGGCCGCGGTGATGGACGAGGTGAGCCACCTGAAGAGCGCCGGCATCGACTTCGGCGCGCCGCAGGTCAACATCGACACCCTGCGCGGCCACAAGGAAAAGGTCATCGGCAAGCTGACCGGCGGGCTGGCGCAGATGGCCAAGATGCGCAAGGTGACCGTGCTGCGCGGCTACGGCCACTTCGTCGGCGCCAACCACCTGGAGGTGGAGGAAACCACCGGCACCAGCCAGGACAAGACCGGCGCCAAGAAGGTGGTGGCGTTCAAGCGCGCCATCATCGCCGCCGGCAGCCAGGCCGTGCGCCTGCCGTTCATGCCCGACGATCCGCGCGTGGTGGATTCCACCGGCGCGCTGGCGCTCAAGGACGTGCCCAAACGCATGCTGATCCTGGGCGGCGGCATCATCGGCCTGGAAATGGGCACGGTGTACAGCACGCTGGGCGCGCGCCTGGACGTGGTGGAGATGCTGGACGGCCTGATGCAGGGCGCCGACCGCGACCTGGTCAAGGTGTGGCAGAAGATGAACCAGCACCGTTTCGACAACGTGATGCTGAATACCAAGACCGTGGCCGCCGAGGCCACGCCCGAGGGCATCAAGGTGAGCTTCGCGCCCGCCAAGGACGGCGTCGCGGTGCCCGAGCCCCAGGTGTACGACCTGGTGCTGCAGGCCGTGGGCCGCACCCCCAACGGCAAGAAGATCGCCGCCGACAAGGCTGGCGTCGCCGTGACGGACCGCGGCTTCATCAACGTCGACATCCAGATGCGCACCAACGTGCCGCACATCTTCGCCATCGGCGACATCGTGGGCCAGCCCATGCTGGCGCACAAGGCGGTGCACGAGGCGCACGTGGCGGCCGAGGTCATCGCCGGCGAACTGCAGGGCAACAAGGAACTGGCAAGCGCCGCCTTCAACGCCCGCGTGATCCCGAGCGTGGCCTATACCGACCCCGAAGTGGCCTGGGTGGGTCTGACCGAGGACCAGGCCAAGGCGCAGGGCATCAAGGTCAAGAAGGGCCTGTTCCCCTGGGCGGCCAGCGGCCGCGCCATCGCCAACGGCCGTGACGAGGGCTTTACCAAGCTGCTGTTCGACGACAGCCCCGAGGCGCACGGCCACGGCCGCATCCTGGGCGGCGGCATGGTCGGCACGCATGCGGGCGACATGATCGGCGAGATCGCCCTGGCCATCGAGATGGGCGCCGACGCGGTGGACATCGGCAAGACCATCCACCCGCACCCCACGCTGGGCGAGAGCATCGGCATGGCGGCGGAAGTGGCGCATGGCAGCTGCACGGATGTGCCGCCTGCGCGCAAGTAAGTCCGCAGCCAAGCTACCCTGACAAGGCCCGAACTGGCGACGGTTCGGGCCTTGTGCTTTGCGTACCCAAACAATCGCCGCAGAATACTGTGCATTTGTACAGTATTCATGTCAGCCACTTCCAAGCCCAAGCTCTACAACCCACGCCACCCCGAACGCACGCTGCTCTACCAAACGGTAGCCGAGCACTACGAGACCTGGCTAGAGTTGGCCAGCGCGGGTCAGTTCGACGGCCAGGGCGACCACCACACCCCCAAGCCCTTCGTGCGCAAAGCGTTTGCCAAGTATCTTGAGTGCGGCATCTTTGCCCATGGCTTTGCCCGCGCTCGCTGCGGCGACTGTGGGCACGACTACTTTGTAGCCTTCTCCTGCAAAGGCCGGGGAGTCTGCCCCTCGTGCACCACCCGGCGCATGGTGGAGACAGCAGCGCACCTGAACGATCACGTATTCCCCCGCCTGCCGGTGCGCCAGTGGGTGCTGTCGGTTCCCAAGCGGCTTCGTTACTTCATGCAGCGCGACGGAGCGGTGCTGAGCATGGTGCTGCGCATCTTTCTGCGGGTGATCGCACAAACTCTGCAGACCCACAGCCCCGGTGCGGCCCATATGGACAAGGCAGGCCTGCACATCGGTGCCATCGCCTTCATTCACCGATTCGGCTCCAGCCTCAATGAACACGTCCACTTCCACGTTTGTGTGGTGGACGGGGTGTTTGAGGAAGTGGAGGGCGAGGGCGATGCTGATGCGACCCCTCGAATCTCATCGCCGGGTGTCATCTTTCACGCGGCCACCGGCATCGATGCGGCTACCGTGGCCCCAGTGCAGACCACACTGCAAAAACGCATCCTGCGCGCCTTCGTTGCTCGGGGCCTGCTGGAGAACTGTGACGCCAAAGACATGCTGGGCTACAAACACAGCGGCTTCTCGGTGGATGCGGGGGTGTGCATCGAAGCCCACGACCGCGCTGCGCTGGAGCGGCTGCTGCGCTATTGCGCGCGTCCACCGTTTTCCATGGAGCGCCTACGCAAAGAGGGAAGCAAACTGGTGTACCGCTGTGCCAAACAGCGCAGCGAGCCCACCAGTGACAAGCGTGGTGCCAAGGCAGATGAGCTGCACCTCACACCGCTGGAACTGATCGACCGCATCGCCGCGCTGGTGCCACCGCCACGCACCCACCGGCACCGCTACTTTGGTGTGCTGGCACCAAACTCGCCGCTGAGAGCGGCGGTAACGGCGCTGGCTCAGCCTGCTGCGTCGCAACCAGCCACGGTGGAGACTGCACAACCTGGCGCGGGCGTACCTGGGGTGGCGGCGCCGGGCAACGCGGCCACACCCACACCCGAACCTGAAGCACGCCCGAAGCGAGCGGCGCATTACTTGTGGGCGGTGCTGATTGCCCGCATCTACGAGGCATTTCCGCTGCTGTGCCCCATGTGCGGTGGGCAGATGCGCATCATTGCCTTCATCACCCACAGCGCCGAAATCCGCCACATCCTGAACCACATCGGGGTGGAGTCTGCCCCCCCGCACATCACCCCGGCACGCGGGCCACCGCTGTGGGAGGGCTGCGACGCGCCGGTGGATGATGGTGCGCAAGGCGAGCCGGATTGGGATCTGGCAGCTCAACCCGACGAGGTAGACCAGCGCGTCAATTGGTGACCCAGTGAAGCGGCGGTATCCATCGCTGCGGGGAAGCAGCTGCGCGCGCGCCAGGCCCAAATGCATACTGCCTCCCAAGCTCTTGCCATTGAGCGGCAAGCGAGCGCTCAACCTTCCTTGGCCGAACGTGTTTCGAGGCCCAAAACTCGTGCCATACTTGGCCTCATGCGGTTGAATTTCCTATCCGTACACTGTTGCGCGGTTTGGTGGCGATGAATTCGTCGTTTTATTGGGCGATCTTGGCGATACGGAACCTGATGCCAAGGCAGGGGTTGTTGCTGAAAAGATTCGCACAACTTTGGCCCAACCCTTTCTGTTGACCGTCGGACAAACGGCGGCAACCCACAAGGTGGTAAAGCACTATTGCTCCGCCAGCATTGGAGTGGTTGTATTCATGAACCATGACCTGAGCCAGGAAGAGGTGCTGAAGCGGGCGGATGACGCGATGTACCAGGCAAAAGAAGCGGGACGAAATTCAATACGGTTTCACAAGGGCTCGCCTGCAAGAGCGTGACCGCAAACGGAATCGAATGACAGGAGTTGGCAGCGGCGGCAGCCTCCTCCAACGCCCGCCAAACAGGCGCCAGCAACTACCAGAACCGAAGCAAAAGCCCCGCACAAACCTTTCGACCTGTGCGGGGCGTTGATCTTCAGCGCGTCGCCAGCGCTTACAGCACTTCAAACACGCCGGCCGCGCCCATGCCACCACCGATGCACATGGTCACGCACACGCGCTTGGCACCGCGGCGCTTGCCTTCGATGAGCGCATGGCCCGTGAGGCGCTGGCCCGATACACCGTAAGGGTGGCCGACAGCGATGGCGCCGCCGTTCACGTTCAGGCGGTCTGCCGGAATGCCCAGCTTGTCGCGGCAATACAGCACCTGCACGGCAAAGGCTTCATTCAGCTCCCACAGGTCGATGTCCTGCACCGTGAGGCCCAGTTTTTTGAGCACCTTGGGCACGGCATACACAGGGCCGATGCCCATTTCGTCAGGCTCGCAGCCGGCCACGGCGAAGCCAAGGAAACGGCCCAGGGGCTTGAGGCCCTTTTTGCTGGCGTAGTCTTCGCTGGTCAGTACGCAGGCGCCGGCGCCATCGCTGAACTGGCTGGCGTTGCCGGCCGAGATCAGGCCGCCGGGCAGTGCCGAGCGCAGCCCTTGAATAGCCTCTACGGTGGTGCCTTCGCGCGTGCCTTCGTCGCGGCTCACGGTGACTTGCTTGGTAGTGAGGCCCATGACCTTGTCGGCCACGCCTGCTGTGACGGTGATGGGAGCGATTTCGGCGTCGAACAAACCCGCCGCCTGGGCGGCGCAGGCCTTTTGCTGGCTGGCGGCGCCGTATTCGTCCATGACTTCACGCCCGATGTGATAGCGCTTGGCCACCTGCTCGGCGGTTTGCAGCATGCTCCAGTAGATCTCGGGCTTGGCCTTGGCCAAAGCCAGGTCTTGCAGCATGTGGCTGTTCATTTCCTGCTGTACACAGGAGATGCTTTCCACGCCGCCTGCCACAAACACATCGGCCTCGCCTGCAATGATGCGCTGCGCGGCCATGGCAATGGTTTGCAGGCCAGACGAACAAAACCGGTTGACGGTGACGCCCGACACCGTGATGGGCAGGCCGGCACGCAAGGCGATCTGGCGCGCGATGTTGGCGCCAGTGGCGCCTTCGGGCGTGGCACAGCCCATGAGCACGTCGTCGATGTCGGCCGGGTCCACGCCGGCGCGCTGCACCGCGTGCTGCACGGCGTGGCCGCCGAGCGTGGCGCCATGGGTCATGTTGAAGGAACCCTTCCAGCTCTTGGCAAGCGGGGTGCGGGCGGTGGAAACAATCACTGCGGAGGTCATGGGAAATCCTTTCAGGGTTGGAGCACACCTGTGGCGGCCTGGCTATATGCAAGCTCAAGGCCGTGGTCGCGGCGCTGAAGAAGTTCCCCGAGTTCAACGCCAGCCTGGACGGCGACGCGCTGGTCTACAAGCAGTACTTCCACATCGGCTTTGCGGCCGACACGCCCAACGGCCTGGTGGTGCCCGTGCTAAAAGATGCCGACAAGAAGGGCATCCTGCAGATCAGCGCCGAGATGGCCGAGCTGGCCAAGAAGGCCCGCGACGGCAAGCTGGGTGCGGCCGACATGCAGGGCGGCAGCATGTCGATCAGCTCGCTGGGCGGCATTGGCGGCACGCATTTCACCCCCATCATCAATGCGCCCGAGGTGGCCATCCTCGGCCTGTCCAAGAGCCAGATGAAGCCCGTGTGGGACGGCCAGCAGTTCGTGCCGCGCCTTACGCTGCCGCTGAGCCTGTCGTACGACCACCGCGTGATCGACGGCGCCTCTGCCGCGCGCTTCAACGCCTACCTGGGCCAGGTGTTGGCGGACTACCGCCGCATCCTGCTGTAAGGACGGAGCACAACATATGGCAATCATCGACATCAAGGTGCCCGACATCGGCGACTTCGCCGAGGTGGGCGTGATCGAAGTGCTGGTGCAGCCGGGCGACACCATCCGGGCCGAGCAGAGCCTGGTCACCGTGGAGTCCGACAAGGCCTCCATGGAGATTCCCAGCAGCCACGCCGGGGTGGTCAAGGAGCTCAAGGTCAAGCTGGGCGACAAGGTGGCCGAGGGTTCCGTGCTGCTGACGCTGGAAGTGGCGCAGGGAGCGGCGGCGCCGGCTGCGGCCCCTGCCGCGGCGAGCACGCCCAGCGCACCGCCATCTGAGTCAAAACCGGCTCCAGCGCACGCTGCTCAAGCGCCAGCAGCTCCTAAAACCGAAGCGGCCAGCTTCGGCGGCAGTGCCGACGTGGAGTGCGATGTGCTGGTGCTGGGCGGCGGCCCCGGCGGTTACAGCGCCGCCTTCCGCGCGGCCGACCTGGGCCTGAACGTGGTGCTGGTCGAGCGCTACGCCACCCTGGGCGGCGTGTGCCTGAACGTGGGCTGCATTCCCTCCAAGGCGCTGCTGCACGTGGCCGCGGTGATGGACGAGGTGAGCCACCTGAAGAGCGCCGGCATCGACTTCGGCGCGCCGCAGGTCAACATCGACACCCTGCGCGGCCACAAGGAAAAGGTCATCGGCAAGCTGACCGGCGGGCTGGCGCAGATGGCCAAGATGCGCAAGGTGACCGTGCTGCGCGGCTACGGCCACTTCGTCGGCGCCAACCACCTGGAGGTGGAGGAAACCACCGGCACCAGCCAGGACAAGACCGGCGCCAAGAAGGTGGTGGCGTTCAAGCGCGCCATCATCGCCGCCGGCAGCCAGGCCGTGCGCCTGCCGTTCATGCCCGACGATCCGCGCGTGGTGGATTCCACCGGCGCGCTGGCGCTCAAGGACGTGCCCAAACGCATGCTGATCCTGGGCGGCGGCATCATCGGCCTGGAAATGGGCACGGTGTACAGCACGCTGGGCGCGCGCCTGGACGTGGTGGAGATGCTGGACGGCCTGATGCAGGGCGCCGACCGCGACCTGGTCAAGGTGTGGCAGAAGATGAACCAGCACCGTTTCGACAACGTGATGCTGAATACCAAGACCGTGGCCGCCGAGGCCACGCCCGAGGGCATCAAGGTGAGCTTCGCGCCCGCCAAGGACGGCGTCGCGGTGCCCGAGCCCCAGGTGTACGACCTGGTGCTGCAGGCCGTGGGCCGCACCCCCAACGGCAAGAAGATCGCCGCCGACAAGGCTGGCGTCGCCGTGACGGACCGCGGCTTCATCAACGTCGACATCCAGATGCGCACCAACGTGCCGCACATCTTCGCCATCGGCGACATCGTGGGCCAGCCCATGCTGGCGCACAAGGCGGTGCACGAGGCGCACGTGGCGGCCGAGGTCATCGCCGGCGAACTGCAGGGCAACAAGGAACTGGCAAGCGCCGCCTTCAACGCCCGCGTGATCCCGAGCGTGGCCTATACCGACCCCGAAGTGGCCTGGGTGGGTCTGACCGAGGACCAGGCCAAGGCGCAGGGCATCAAGGTCAAGAAGGGCCTGTTCCCCTGGGCGGCCAGCGGCCGCGCCATCGCCAACGGCCGTGACGAGGGCTTTACCAAGCTGCTGTTCGACGACAGCCCCGAGGCGCACGGCCACGGCCGCATCCTGGGCGGCGGCATGGTCGGCACGCATGCGGGCGACATGATCGGCGAGATCGCCCTGGCCATCGAGATGGGCGCCGACGCGGTGGACATCGGCAAGACCATCCACCCGCACCCCACGCTGGGCGAGAGCATCGGCATGGCGGCGGA
>NZ_MTBE01000065.1:0-8245 GCF_002916785.1 Diaphorobacter sp. LR2014-1
TACTGGAATTACCCGAAAGGCACCGAGCAAACGCCCACTCATGCGCAGGAAACCAATATGGAGCGCCAGACCAAGCTTGTGGGAATCACCTCGGCGTGCATTGATTGCGTCGCGCTCGGCACCATCGAAGGTGAAAAATGCCTTCATCTCGAAGTCGCTGATATCGCGGGGGAGCCCACGCATCCCCAAAAACGTTGTGTGCCAACCCTGCATCGTGAACCTCAAAAGTGGGAGGCCACCATACCCGTTTACAAAGCGAACAGGAAAGTCAATGAAATCAACGGTCTACCCAGACCACCCCCGCGCCAGTGCTAGCTTTGCGTACCGTCACTTATTGCACTGAAAACGAGGAGACCCCACTGCAGCCCGCCGCTGGCAGACGCTTGCGCGATGAGCGTGCCCGCGAGAACGATCACTCCGCCGATCACCAGCCCGACAGCGGGCTTGGTGCGGGTGTGCGCGGCACGCACGAGCACGATGAACAAAGGCGCAGCGCCGATCGCGACGCCGACATTGCCGGGTTCGGTGACCGAGGTGGCGTGGACGAGCATCACCCCGTACCCGGCCATCCCGCAGACAGCGAGCAGGATCAACCACACGCTCTCACGCACGGTCGGGAGGCGGAACCGATGCCGTCGAACACGACCCCAGGCAACGAGGACGATGACGGCGACAGCGAAGCGCACGGCCTGCCCTCCGAGCAATGGGTAGTCGTGGAGCAGACTCGCCGCCCCGACTGATCCGCCGATGAACACCACCGAGAGCGCGCCGAGACTCGCCCCGGCCCGTTCCTGCTGATTCCACGTCACCCGATCATCCTTCCGGCCACGGGACAGTTAGCAGAAGTGGCAGAATCCTTACATTCCCATCAGCCACGCTAACAACGGCCCGATCCGGGGTGTCGAAGGAGGGTCGATGATCGAACTGCGTCAGTTGGAGATGCTGCTCGCGGTCACCAAGCACGGCAGCTTCGCCGCGGCTGCCCACGCGTACGGGCATCACCATAGCGCACACTATGGCCGTATCTCGACACGACACGAGGGGTGTGTTGTACCCCAGGACAAGGCCTACCCAGGCCCGGATAGGGCGAAACCCGATAAAACCAGGTGTTGACAGCGAAACCGATACATGCTAGGATTGCACCAGCAACACCGCATCAACCAGAACCTATGTCATCCGCCATGCACGCCGCGCACGCGGTGCGGCCGGCGGACACATAAACCGAGAGGAACGGGCCCCTAATGACTGCTACCGACGAGTTGTACTACCTGCCGGTGACCGAGCTGTCTGAGCTCATCGCCGAGCGACGACTGGCTCCGTCCGAACTGATGTCGGCCGTGATTGCGCGAGCCGAGGAGGTGAATCCGAAGCTGAACGCATTGGTAGCCCAGCGCTTCGAGGCGGCTACCCGCGAGGCAGCCGCTGCCGACAACGAGCCATCCAGAGGAGTGCTGCACGGTATACCCATCACGCTGAAGGATCTGGCCTATGAGACGCCGGATCTGCCGTCGACCTATGGCTCGCGCGCCTTCGCGGGCTACGAGCCGGGCTTCGAGACAGTGGTCGGACAGCGGTTGCGCGCGGCTGGAACGATCGCGATCGGCCGGACGAACTCCCCGGAGTTCGGGCTCACCAACACCTGCGAGAGCGCGCAGTTCGGCCCGACCTCGAATCCGTGGCGGCCGGAGCACACACCGGGCGGATCCAGCGGTGGCGCCGGAGCTGCGGTGGCCGCTGGGATCGCGCCGCTGGCTGCCGCCAACGACGGCGGCGGGTCGTGTCGCGTCCCGGCGTCCAGCTGCGGTGTGGTCGGTCTGAAGCCGAGCCGGGGCCGCGTCCCGTGGGCGCCCACCTCGTACGAGTATTGGGCCGGCTTCGCCACCAATGGCCCGATCGCGCGGACCGTTGAGGACGTCGCGCTGTTGCTCGATGCGATGTCGGGCCCCGTCGTCGGCGAGCCGTACGGCTTACCCGCGCCGAGCGAGTCGTTCCTGACGGCCTCGCGTCGGCGTCCAGGCCCCCTCCGCATCGCCTTCTCCTGCACTCCGCCCAAGCCTCACGACCGGCTGAACGCCGAGGTCAAGCAGACGTTCCTGGCTGCGGTCGCCAACTTCGAGGCGCTCGGGCACACGGTCACCGAGATCGACCATGGTCTGGACGGCATCTTCGACAGCTTCATCCGAGTCATCGCGGCCAATACCGCATTGTCGGTGACGCAGACCGTCCCGTTGGGGAGCCTGAACCTGCTGGAACCCAACACGCTCGGACTGGCCCAGCGCGGGTGGGGGCTCAGCGCGATGGACTACTGCGAGGCGATCAACCACCTGCGTACCACCGCCGCACTGAGCATGGCCCGATGGACCGAGGACTTCGACGTCCTGCTCACGCCCACCCTCACGGACCTGCCGCCGTTGACGGGACAGATGCCGTCGTACGACGGTGACTTGGACGCCTGCTATCTGCACATGCTCGGACACAATGCCTTCACGTATCCGTTCAACGTCACCGGCCAGCCGGCGCTCTCCATCCCGTGCGGATGGAGCACCTCCGGCTTGCCCATCGGCTTGCAGATCATCGGGGGCATGGGCCAAGAGGCCCGCGTGCTGGCGTTGGCCGCCGCCTATGAGGAGGCACATCCCTGGGCGGCGCGCAAGCCGCCGCTGTGAGCCTCGACCAACCCCGGGCGCCCCGTCCGGCGGCGCCCCGATACCCGCACCCGTCCAATTCCCCGTGGTCAAGGACGCTGTCGCCACCGTCCTGGACCCTTCCAGCATCCGATGGATCAGCTTCAGCCACTTCGAGGCCGACGAGTGCGGGGCCTTGCGGGAATGGCAGACCATCGCTCCGGACTCCGTCGCCGCCTGCAGCCTGGTGAGCAAGGAGGTCAGCGTCGACGATGTCGTCGCGCTGCGACCGTCTCGTGCGATGGCAGACGGGGAGTGTCTGGAGACAGGACGATTCTCTTTCCAGTTCCTGCGCACCCCCAACGTCCCGCACTGCTGGGACGCAAGCCTGCTGTTCGAGCAGACCGGCCGGACGCTGTTCTGCTCCGACCTGTTTCACCAGAACGGCGACGTGGAGCCGTCGACGTCGTCGGACGTCGTCGGGCGATTCCGTCAGATGCTGCTCGACTACGAGGCCGGCCCATTCGGGGGCTACCTGCAGTATTCCGACACCACGGGCAAGGTGCTGGCTCAACTTGCCGACCTTGCGCCCGAGACCCTCGCCGTCATGCATGGGTCGTCCTTCGTCGGCGATGGGCGCCAGGCCCTCATGGATCTTTCGGTGGCGATGCGAGAGACCCTCGACGGAGCGTAGAATCGCGCGAGAGGCCGCGACATCCGGTCCTGTTTCTCGGAAACGAACGCCTTACTCGCACCCGACCTAGACCTCGAAGAGGGACCCTCCGGGATCCTGGGGTGGCAACTGCTCGAGCTGTTGGATATCGGTCTTCACGTAGCGTCGACATCCGTTGGCTCACCGTTAGTGCTAAGTAGCCTGATCGTGAAAAGTAACCGTAGTTACAGAATGAAGGCTCGAGCTGAGGCCGCCGAGCAGACCCGGCTGGACATTTTGGCTGCAACAGCTGAATTTGCGGTGGTCAAGCGGTTGGTCGATATCTCGCTGGGCGAGGTTGCCACCGCCGCTGGAGTCAGCGTGCAGACAGTGCTGCGGAAGTTCGGCAGTCGGGCAGGTCTCATTGAGGCAGCGATCGGGCGCGTCGCGCTGGAAGTGGACAAAGAGCGACCGGTGCCCGTCGGCGACACCGCTGCCGCTCTTGAGGTCGTGGTTGACGAGTACGAGCGTCGTGGCGACAGCCTGATCCTGTTGCTCGCTCAGGAGAATTACGATCCGCAAGTACATCGGATCACTGAACGCGACCGTCGAATGCACCGGACCTGGGTCGAGACCGTCTTTGCTCCGTGCCTCCCTTCCTCGGCCGAAGCACGCGACGAGCTCGTCGACCTCCTCGAGATCGCCACCGATATTTTGACCTGGCGGCAATTGCGCCGATGCCGCGCTTTGGACCGCCCCACCGCTACTCGGCGGATGCGCACGTTGATATCTGCGCTGCTCGAATCTAGTCCGGGGTCTAGGAGTTGAAGCTGACCAGGGGTTGAGATCCACACCCATGGTCGACTGGAAGTGGGCGGCAACTTGTTCGTGGATCGGGCTGCCGTTCGCCATCACGGAACGACCCTTCACGTGGGCGGGGCGCGAAGCGAGAATTAGCGGGACCTATTCAGGGAACCTTGCCCCGCAGGAGCAGAACGTGGACCTCACAGCTTGGCTGGACCAGTACCGCGATGCCTGGATCCGCTTCGATATCGAAGCGCTCACTGACTTGTTCACCCCGGATGCCCTTTACCAGGACAAGCCGGACGAACCCGGATGGGTGGGCACCGCGGGTGTGCGGGACTACTTCACGCAGGTAACGGCAGGACAGTCCGACGTCAGTGTCCGCTTCGGCACACCACTCATCCAGCCGCCCAATCGGGCCGCGGTCGAGTGGTGGGTCAACCTAACGTGGTCGGACGAGCCAGCAACGCTCGCCGGGACGTGCCTGCTCGAGTTCGCCGAGGACGGGCGGTGCCGCGAGTTGCGAGAGTACTGGCATCTGTTCCCGAAAAAGCTGGAGCCTTCGGATAACTGGGGTCGCTAGTGAGACAGGCCTCGGTCACTCCGATCGCGCCGGTCGCCGGGTGGGAACCGGAGGCGTGGGACGGGACCGAGGGAGCAGCCGCACCCGGCGGTCTTGACCGCAGGCCGTCCCCGCCCACCTCGCCAGTGGAGTAGCGTTCTTCGGATGGTGCACGGGCCCGAGCCGCGCTCGCTGCTCCGCGCCGAGGCGGCTTCGAGTGGGATCGAGGCCGCTCGGCCGTTGGGTGGCTTGGCCGGGATGGCTGGACTCGTGCCGTATCTCCGCTGTGCGCCTTTGGTGAATCCGGCTACTCCGCTGGACTTCTTGTGGCTCAATGACAGACACACCGGCACCGACACCACTTCCAAGGGGCACGAGACGCTCCTCGCAGTCCATGTCGAGACACGCAAGCCCGATGGTCGATGCTCGGTGGACGTCGAACTCGCCGACCCGGCGGAGCGGTGCCACCTCAATCGGCGCGAGCTTCAAGTGCTGACGTTGATCGCCTGCGGTCTGTCCAACCCCGAGATCTCCCTGCGGCTTGAGGTCGCTCGTCGTACGGTTGCGACCCACATCGAGCGGCTCCTGGCGAAGCTGGACCTACCGACACGCGCTGCTGCCGCCGCGGTTGCTCTTGACCGTGGACTTATCACGCTGCCGATCCCCGGCGGGACCACCGAAGGCCTGGCGCCGGTTGGTGCGGTGGTGTTGGAGCAGGAGGTGCGCCGCCTCGCCGGTCCGGATCGGCCAGGTCGCGCCCTGCCGAGGCCGGGCGCCGGGCGCCGGCTCAGACGGCTCGTTGTCGGGGGGATCTACGCGGCGAACCAGGAGTGGACCGAGGATGGGCGCCAGATGCTGCAAGGCGCCCAGCTCGCGATCGCCGAGCTGAACCTGCGAGGGGGGGTCGCGGGTCGGCTCCTGGAGCATCGCCCGACCTTTGCCGACATCACCTCACCGGCATCGGTCAAGGGGTCTCCTCGTTTTCAGTGCAATAAGTGACGGTACGAAAAGCTAGCACTGGCGCGGAGGTGGTGTTGGTAGATCGTTGATTTCATTGACTTTCCTGTTCACTTTCAAATCTGCGATTCGTGGCGTCAAACCGTGGTCGGTTTCATCCATTGGTGCCAGTTATCGATGCATTTGGCCGCGAAGGCAGGATTTGGTCAGCATAGCGGTCAACCGGGAAGCGAAACACACCCCGCAAGTTGATGCTCTCCAGCCTGGTGGGCGCAATCTTCCCGATCAGTTCCGGTGGAATGACCTGGCGGCGGTTCGACCAGCGATCCAGGACCGCCTGCATCTGTGAGGTATTCCACGCCATCACGATGTTGGCCATCAGGCTCAACGCATCGGCCACAGCCTGCATTTCATCGACACGTTTGGCCTGCGCCGGGCTGATCCGGCCGGTATAAATGGCGCGCTTGAGGGCGTTAACAGCCTCGCCCCGATTGAGCACCCGGCGCAACTCGTTCCTGAAAGCGTCCTTGACAAAGTAGTCAGCCAAAAACGCCGTACGCAGCAACCGCCCCAATTGCACGCCAGCCTCATAGATTGGATCGCCCTGGGCGGCAGAACCGAACCGCGCAAGAGCTGCCACCGCACTGGCATGTCCGCTCATGACCGAGGCTGCCAGGTGCACCAGACTATCCCAATGCTTTTCGATCAAAGCGACGTCGACATTGGCTTCGCACACCGCAGCGATTTCTGCGGGCACTTTGGTGCCGCGTGGCACAAAGAGGTGGCGCTGTTTGAGTTCCTTCAACCGCGGGCAAAGATCAAAACCAAGCAAACGGGCATGTGACATGGCAAAGTCGGTGTAGCCATGGGTATCCACAGCAAGCTGGCTGGTCTCCAGCTTTTCTTGGCGGATGACACCTTCAATGGCCACGCCCGCCTGGCGCTCATTGAGCACAAAGGGCTGCGCATGGAAGATGCCCCACCGGTCTTTTACATGGGAGTAGATTCCAATGGAAGGTGTGTTGCGCCGAGGATCAAGCCGGGCTTGCCACACCCGTTTGGTGGTCTCCATGGTCATCATGTCAGAAGATGCCAAATCGGACCGCCCCCAGGTGGCGGCAATCGGGTGTCGCTGCATGAATTCCAGCACAGCCTGGCAGGCCTGGCTCAGACGCCGTTCGTCCCGCGCCCAGCGCATGGCCTGGCGAATGCTGGTGGCAGACAATTGCGGAATCATGCGCGCGCATTCGACCGCAGTCAGACTGGTGCCGTGGGCCATGATGCCGGCATAGACCATCAGCAGCTCGTCGGTAGAGCGCGGCTCACGTCCGAGCATGATCCAGCTAAAGCGCACCTGGGCGTCAACGGCCAGAATCACTTCCGGCAATTGAACCTCACCGATGCGGTGATCCAAAGCCGCGCGCAGCTTGGTCACTTCTGGGTCTTCGTCCTCTGCGGGCAATGGCGACAAATGGAGTTCATCATCCACGCGCAGTACGCCACTGCGGGCTGCAGCGGCCACCGCATCGACACCGGCAGTTACTCTGGCCAGCAAAGGCTTCAAGAAAGTGGCAGCCTTGCTGGGTAACGATAGACGGGCATAGTGTTTCTTGGACTCTGCCTGCCAACGCTCGTCCGTGAAGAACAAGCGCGCACGACCCCGAAAGCTCAGGCTGTGCTCAATCCAGACCGAGCCATTGCGCACCGCGCGGCGCAGGGCAAACAGGGTGGCCACCTCCAACGCCTGAAACGCCCGTTCCCGGTCTGGGCTGGAGATCGAAACCTGCCAGATCATTCCCAGACTTGGTGCCACCACTTCAACTGGCAGCTTTCTGGATCCTTTGAGATATAAAGCTTGCAGCTTGGCAAGGTACTCGATGGCAGGATGCTCGCCGGTGGCCTGCCAGGGCAGCTTTGCAATGGCGACGAGCAACGACCGCACGGGGCGAATTCCATCAATCAATCCCTCGCGGACCAGGGAGGCCCTGCTCGGTGGTTTGCGTTTCTGGGTTTCGGTGATCAAGGCTTCAAGACGGGCACGCAACTCAGCATCTGGCACCGCACCTTGCGCGCTCAAGGCAACAAGTTCGCCGAGCAGCGTTTTGTACATTGCGGCCCAATTGACGGTAGCGGGGACATCGGCGGCAGCCTGACGCCACAGATCGGCGATCCGGCGCTGCACCATAAGGATCAACTGGTCTGTGGTGGTGAACAGGCAATACCGAAGAAAGCATGCGACCTCCACGGTGCGCGCTGGCTCTTTGATCTTGGCTCCGGCTGAGGGCGGCCTGGAGACAAGTCGGCGCGCGTAGCGGCGCAAGATGAGATCGGGGATGTCTGCCAGGTGCTTATGAACGTCCAGCGTGTAAAGCAGGTCGATGCGCTCCAGTACCTCGCTGATTTGGCGGGTTGAGTGTTTCGCCGGTGCAGCCCATAGCCAACTCTGCTGGGTTTGTCCATCTGGGCGCAGCTCTGAAACTGAGGCTCGCCAGCGATCAAGTGTTGCTGGATCAACGCTGGCGGCGATGGCGGTGCCTGTTTCAACTTCAAGCTGGGCAAGTGCCGCCGCAATCAGTGTCCGAATTGCCCGCTCGTGCACGATCACCAGCTTGTTCTTGTACAGCCATTGACGCGCCCGCACGAGTA
>NZ_MTBE01000066.1:0-8115 GCF_002916785.1 Diaphorobacter sp. LR2014-1
GCCTGGTTGGAAGAGCGGTGCATCGCACAATGGGGAGAAATCCAGCATGGCGTCCTCCCCGGCACAGTTGCCGATGTGCACGCCGTTGAGATTATCAGCCTGATGCCGATGGGGCGGGCCTTCGATGGCTTTGTCGAACATACCAAGCGCGTGTCGCCGACCTGCCTGATCGCGTTCGAGCGCAATCGCTATAGCGTTCCTGCATCCTTTGCGAACCGGCCAGTGAGCCTGCGGGTCTATCCTGATCGGTTGGTCATCGCGGCCGAGGGGCAAATCTTGTGCGAGCACAACCGGATTATCGACCGTTCTCACCAGAAGCCGGGGCAGACGATCTATGACTGGCGGCACTATCTGGCAGTTGTTCAGCGCAAGCCTGGCGCTTTGCGCAATGGGGCGCCATTCCTCGAAATGCCCGAAGCCTTCCGGCAACTGCAGGGGCATCTGCTCAAGCGGCTCGGTGGTGACAGGGAGATGGTCGAAATCCTCGCCCTTGTTCTACAGCATAACGAACAGGCTGTGCTCAGCGCCGTCGAACTGGCCCTCGAAGCTGGGGTGCCGACCAAAACCCACATCCTCAATGTTCTGCACCGCCTGATCGATGGCAAGGCTCCACCGGCATCCCCAATCGATGCCCCGCAGGCCCTGCGCCTCGCCCAGGAGCCTGTTGCCGATGTCGAACGCTACGACACGCTGAGGGCGTTACGCCATGCGTCATGATCCGGCCAGCGCCGCTGTGGTTGTCATGCTACGTGGCCTCAAAATGTATGGCATGGCGCAAGCCGCTGGTGATCTGATCGAGCAGGGCGCGCCAGCCTTTGATGCTGCCGTTCCGATCCTCTCACAGCTTCTCAAGGCGGAGATGTCCGAGCGGGAGGTCAGGTCCATTGCTTACCAGATCAAGGCAGCCCGGTTCCCGGCCTACAAGGATCTGGCAGGCTTCGACTTTGCCGTCAGTGAGGTCAACGAGGCGCTCGTGCGTCAACTTCACCGTGGTGACTTTATGGATAGCGCCGACAACGTCGTACTGATCGGCGGACCAGGCACCGGCAAAAGCCACATCGCGACGGCTTTGGGCGTCCAGGCGGTTGAGCATCACCGCAAAAAGATCCGCTTCTTCTCCACCGTCGATCTGGTCAATGCGTTGGAGCAGGAAAAGGCCGCAAACAGAGCGGGCCAGTTGGCCGAGCGTCTGTTGCGCCTCGACCTCGTCATCCTTGATGAGCTGGGATATCTACCCTTCAGCCCTTCAGGCGGGGCCATGCTGTTCCATCTGCTCAGCAAACTCTATGAGCGGACCAGCGTTGTTATCACCACCAACCTGAGCTTCAGCGAGTGGTCCAGTATCTTTGGCGATGCCAAAATGACCACCGCCCTGCTGGATCGCCTCACGCATCATTGCCATATCCTTGAAACCGGCAATGACAGCTTCCGCTTCAGAGCCAGTTCCGCCGCCCCAAAATCCAGAAAGGACAAATCACCCGCTTGACCCTGCTCGTCGCAGGCAGTACATTATCCACGCCCACCCGGGTCACTTCTCAATGAAAATCCCGGGTCACTTCTCAGTGCAACTCAACACATCGCTGACCCTGACACGACCTACAATGCCAACGGACTGGAGAGTTGAAATGACCAAGACTGTCATCGCGGGCGCTACGTTGATCGACGGGACCGGCGGCGCGCCGGTGCCCGATGCGGTGGTCGTGATCGAAGGAGATCGCATCCTCGCCGCCGGTTCGCGCAACGGCTCGACCCTGCCGGAGGCCGCGAACGTCATCGACGCCGCCGGCAAGTTCGTCATCCCTGGCATCATCAACTCCAACGTCCATCTGCTCGATGCCTGGACGATGATGATCGGCATCGGCACGGTCGAGTATCTCGCCCGGTTCGAAGGCCGCCTGCATGAAGTGATCGAGGAAGCCGCGCAAATCGCGCTGGCGACCGGCCAGACGACGGTATTCGACACCTATAACGCGCTTCAGCCCGTCCTGTATGCACGCGATCGCATCGCCAGCGGTCAGGCGGCAGGCGCGCGCATCTTCGCCGCCGGCAACATCGTCGGCATGGGCGGCCCCTTCTCGCCCGACTTCTCGAAAAAGGCGCGCGAGACCAGCAGCCAGACCTTCTGCAACCGCATGGATGCGCTGTTTGAGGAAGGCGTCGGACGCCGCCTCGCCGCGCTGCCGCCCGAGGAAGTCCGCCTGATCATCCGCGAATATCTCGGCAAGGGCATCGACATGCTCAAATTCGCGGTCAGCGATCACATCCTGACCGAGTGGCTGAACCCGCATCTCACCTTCTCGGCGCGTGTTCAGCGCGTGATCGCCGAAGAGACACGGGCGGCGGGCAAGCCGCTGCTCACGCACACCACGTCACTCGAAAGCCTCAACGACGCCGTTTCGCTGAGCGCGGACATCCTGATCCACGCGACCTTCACCTCGAAGGTGCCGATCCCCGACGAACTGATCGAGGAGATCGTCAAAAAGAATATTTCGGCCGAAATCCAGCCAGTCACGCAGGAATTCCAGTGCCATCTTGAACAGACGCAACAGCCGATGACGATCTATGCCGGCGGCGTGCATCAGCAGAACACGGTGAAGATGATCGAAGCGGGCGTGCAGATCCTGCTCGGCACGGACGCGGGTTGCACCGATCCCGACTGCCTGGCCGACATGCCCGAGGCGGACAAGGCCGACCGCCCCTGGTCGCTCGGCAACGATCATACCCATTGGCTGAAGGCGATGGGCCAGCTCGGCATGAAGCCGATGGACTTGCTGCTCGCGGCGACGAGCAACGTCGCGCGCGCCTATAACAAGGACGATGTGCTGGGCACGGTCACGGCGGGCAAGTTCGCCGACCTGCTCATCCTCGACGCCGACCCGCTCGCCGATGTCGAGAATTACCGTCGCATCGACACGATCTTCCAGGGCGGACGCAAGGTCGATCGATCGACCCTGCCGACGAAGAAGGTCGTGACCGCCTATCCGCGTTCGGAACCGCAATAACGAAAAAGACCGCCGTCCGCCCGATCGGGTGGACGGCGGTCTCTTCAAAGAACCAGACTGAATTCCGAATGGCCGTTACAGCGTCAGCGCCTCGACCGTGTCGGGGCCGCTGGTCAGCGAAACGCTGCCGTCCTGCGTGATCAGGATCGTGTCGGAATGGCGGAACCCGCCGACGCCCGGCAGATAAACGCCCGGTTCGATCGTGACGCTCATACCCGGTTCCAGCAGGCGCGTGTCGCCTTCCGCCAGGAACGGCGCTTCATGCCCAGTCACACCCATGCCGTGGCCGGTGCGATGCAACAGATTGTCGGCATAGCCGTTCGCCTCGAACAGGTCGTTCACCGCGCGGTCGAGATCGCACATCGGCGTTCCCGGCCGCGCCATGTCGAACGCGAGCCGGCGGGCGAGCATCATCACTTCATAGGGTCGCTTGGCCGCCTCGGGCACAAGACCGACGAAGAAGGTGCGTTCGACCTCGGCGCCATAGCCGTTCAGCACCGCGTTGACGATCGTGACATTCGGCCCGCCGTCCTCGATGCACATGGCGAGATCGCTGAAATTATGCGGATCGTCCGAATAGCGGGCCGGCTGGAACAGCACGTCGGCGCGGGTCGCGAACGGGTTGATGTTGGGATTGTCCTTAGTCAGCATGCCCATCATCAGCGACTTGCCGGCCGCCATGATCTCGCTCAGCGACCGGCCGACCTTCACCTTGGCCAGAAAGTCCTGCAGCGCGGCGTTCGCGATGCCGGCGGAATAGACCATGCGGCCGACTTCATACGCGCTTTTGATGAGCCGCAGATCGTCGACAAGGTCGGCTCTCACGCGCTCGGCGCCGATTTCGTCATAGATTTGCAGCGGGCAGACGGATTCGACGCCGACGCGATCGGACGCGCCCAGCACCGATTTCATCCGATCCGACCATTGTCGCCCCTCTGGCGCGGGAAACTCGAAATACTCGACCAGCTCGATCTCACCCACCACGCGGCTGCGGATGTGCGGAATTTCCAGCTTCGGCGCGACGAAATGCGGGATGCCTTGGGCGGGGATCAACAGGACGAACGGCCGTTCGTGGATGAAATTCGCGAAGTTCGTCAGATAATAGACATTGTCCGGTTGGACCGACACATACCAGTCGAGCCTGCGCTCGATCATCTTTTCCTGAAGACGAGCGATCCGCGCGTGCAGTTCCTGCTTCGTCGGCGCGTCGAAAATCGGGGTAAGGTCCATGCGCTGCGTGCCCTGTATGGTTGAAGATGGAAAATGCGGGACCGTCCGCCATTCACAGACGAGCGATATGCTTGCCGAGTTTCGCGCCGATCATGAGGCAGGCGGCGTTGGTATTGCCGCTGATCGGTTCGGGCATGATCGAAGCATCGGCGACCCACAGATTGTCGGTCCCGCGGACCTTCAGGTCGGGCGAAACCACTGCGTCATCGTCGATGCCCATGCGACAGGTGCCGACGGGGTGATAGGCCGTTCCCGTAAAGCGCCGGACATAATCGGCCAGCTCTTCCCGGCTCTGGACGGCCGGGCCGGGATAGACCTCACTCTCCAGCAGGGCGTTCAGCGGCTCGGCTCGCACGATTTCGCGCACGCGCGCGACGCCGTCGATCAGCACGTCAAGGTCTTCGGCATTGTCGAACAGCTGGCATTCGATACGCGGCGCGGCCTGCGCATCCGGGTCCCGCAGCCGGATGCGCCCACGGCTTTTGGGATAGGAATTGTTCAGCAGGATCGTCGCCGACGGGTAGGACTGAAGGACGAAGTCGCCCGTCTCCGAGACGAAATAGCCGACCGGCACGAAATGCAGCTGCAGATCGGGATAGGGCTTGTCCGCAGACGAGCGGATGAACGCGGTCGCCTCGAACGGATTGGCGATCGGCCCCTCCCTGCCCAGCGCATATTGCGCCGCAAAGCCGAGCGTCTGGCGGATCCCGCCGGTGAGGTTGAATGACTGAATGCGTGTCTTGAACGTAAACCCGACCAGCGGATGTTCGATCAGGTTCCGGCCGACGCCCGGCAGCGCCAGCTTGGTCGCGACACCCTGCTCGCCCAGTTCCGCCGGATCGCCGATGCCCGACAGCATCAGCAATTTGGGCGTGTTGATCGCGCCGCTGGACACGATGATGTGCCGGCCGCGTTCGACCTGCGCCGTGCCGTCCAACGTGAAGGACACGCCGGTCGCGGTGCGGCCGTCGAACTCGATCTTGTCGACATGCGCGTTCAGCAGCAGCTGCACGTTCGCGCGCTTGAGCAGCGGCCGCAGAAACGCGGTCGCCGAGCTGCAGCGGAAGCGTCCCCGCTGCGACAATTGCGCATAGCCGACGCCATCCTGGCGGTCGCCATTGTAATCGGCGTTGCGCGGGTGACCGGCGGCGACGGCGGCGGCGACGAACGCGCGTGAGAGCGCGTGCGGGTGACGGACGGTGCGGACATGCAACTGCCCCGCACGGCCACGTCCCGCCCCCGGCTGGTCGCTATGCTCGATCGCCTCGAACACCGGCATCACCTCATCGGCCGACCACCGGACATCGTTCCACTGGCCGAGCGACGCGTCCCAGCGATCGAAATCCCGCGCCGCGCCGCGGACATACATGGTGCCATTGACGCTGCTGCTGCCGCCCAGCACCCGTCCACGCCACCATCGCTCCGTCTTCCCCAGCCGCGTTTCGTCGGGTTCGGATTCATAGCCCCAATCGTACGTGGTGATGGCCTTCAACTGGCCGGCCGGAACCTTGATCGAGGGGGATTTGTCGGAAACGCCCGCCTCGATGATCAGGATAGACTTGCCGGGGGCCGTCTGCGCGATCTGATAGGCGGCGGCGCAACCCGAGGAACCGGCGCCGATGATGATGTAATCCCACATTGTGGTTCCCCCTGTCCGACGTCCGGACGAGCTATCCAGTTTCAATCGTGATTGATCCACAGTGCCTGACGATGCGCATAATGCGCCACCCCGGCCAGACCGCCTTCGACGCCGAAGCCGGATTGGCGCATCGGCTCGAACGACAGGGCATGGCCGCCGCCTTCCCCCTTCGGGATCGTCGTGTTGAGGAACACCGATGCGCGAATGCCCTTGGCCGTGCGCAATCCGGCGGACAGGTTGGATGTCCACACATAAGCCGCCAGCCCATAATTCGTGCTGTTGGCCAGGCGCACCGCCTCTTCGACCGTCTCGAACGTCGTGACCGACAGGACCGGCCCGAAGATTTCCTCCTGCGCGATCCGGGCGCTCGGCTGCACCGCGCGATAGACGGTGGGCTTGACGTAGAAACCTTCGCCCATGCCGTCGAAGCGACCGCCACCGCACACCAGCTCGGCGCCGTCCGCCGCCGCCGTGTCGAAATAGCCCAGCACCCGGTTCATCTGACGCTCGGACACCAGCGGCCCGAACGTCGTCGCGGCGTCCAGCGCATTACCCGGCACGATATCCCCCAGCCGGCTGACGATCCGGTCCAGCACCCGTTCCTCGACCGATTTGTGCACCAGCAGTCGGGAGCCGACGCTGCAGATCTGACCCTGGTTGAGGGTGATGTGTTGAGTTGCACTGAGAAGTGACCCGGGATTTTCATTGAGAAGTGACCCGGGTGGGCGTGGATAATGTACTGCCTGCGACGAGCAGGGTCAAGCGGGTGATTTGTCCTTTCTGGATTTTGGGGCGGCGGAACTGGCTCTGAAGCGGAAGCTGTCATTGCCGGTTTCAAGGATATGGCAATGATGCGTGAGGCGATCCAGCAGGGCGGTGGTCATTTTGGCATCGCCAAAGATACTGGACCACTCGCTGAAGCTCAGGTTGGTGGTGATAACAACGCTGGTCCGCTCATAGAGTTTGCTGAGCAGATGGAACAGCATGGCCCCGCCTGAAGGGCTGAAGGGTAGATATCCCAGCTCATCAAGGATGACGAGGTCGAGGCGCAACAGACGCTCGGCCAACTGGCCCGCTCTGTTTGCGGCCTTTTCCTGCTCCAACGCATTGACCAGATCGACGGTGGAGAAGAAGCGGATCTTTTTGCGGTGATGCTCAACCGCCTGGACGCCCAAAGCCGTCGCGATGTGGCTTTTGCCGGTGCCTGGTCCGCCGATCAGTACGACGTTGTCGGCGCTATCCATAAAGTCACCACGGTGAAGTTGACGCACGAGCGCCTCGTTGACCTCACTGACGGCAAAGTCGAAGCCTGCCAGATCCTTGTAGGCCGGGAACCGGGCTGCCTTGATCTGGTAAGCAATGGACCTGACCTCCCGCTCGGACATCTCCGCCTTGAGAAGCTGTGAGAGGATCGGAACGGCAGCATCAAAGGCTGGCGCGCCCTGCTCGATCAGATCACCAGCGGCTTGCGCCATGCCATACATTTTGAGGCCACGTAGCATGACAACCACAGCGGCGCTGGCCGGATCATGACGCATGGCGTAACGCCCTCAGCGTGTCGTAGCGTTCGACATCGGCAACAGGCTCCTGGGCGAGGCGCAGGGCCTGCGGGGCATCGATTGGGGATGCCGGTGGAGCCTTGCCATCGATCAGGCGGTGCAGAACATTGAGGATGTGGGTTTTGGTCGGCACCCCAGCTTCGAGGGCCAGTTCGACGGCGCTGAGCACAGCCTGTTCGTTATGCTGTAGAACAAGGGCGAGGATTTCGACCATCTCCCTGTCACCACCGAGCCGCTTGAGCAGATGCCCCTGCAGTTGCCGGAAGGCTTCGGGCATTTCGAGGAATGGCGCCCCATTGCGCAAAGCGCCAGGCTTGCGCTGAACAACTGCCAGATAGTGCCGCCAGTCATAGATCGTCTGCCCCGGCTTCTGGTGAGAACGGTCGATAATCCGGTTGTGCTCGCACAAGATTTGCCCCTCGGCCGCGATGACCAACCGATCAGGATAGACCCGCAGGCTCACTGGCCGGTTCGCAAAGGATGCAGGAACGCTATAGCGATTGCGCTCGAACGCGATCAGGCAGGTCGGCGACACGCGCTTGGTATGTTCGACAAAGCCATCGAAGGCCCGCCCCATCGGCATCAGGCTGATAATCTCAACGGCGTGCACATCGGCAACTGTGCCGGGGAGGACGCCATGCTGGATTTCTCCCCATTGTGCGATGCACCGCTCTTCCAACCAGGC
>NZ_MTBE01000067.1:0-8043 GCF_002916785.1 Diaphorobacter sp. LR2014-1
GGCTCGCAGCAGGCGGCATGGCGACCGGGCTCGCCGGCGCGGGCGGCGGTGGCGGCGGCGCGGGTGGCGCAGGAGGGGGCGCGGCCGGGGGCTGCTGGTTCGCGGTCAGGCGCTTCTCCAACTCCGCGAAGCGCTGCATCGTCCGCCCCTCGAAGGCCTGGCGCTCCTTGTTGAGCCGGTTCTGCTCGTCGCGCTCGGTCTCGTACTGCGCGAGCTTGCGGCCCGCGGTGCCGACCCACTGGTCGAGCGGGTTGACCTGCGCGCCCGGCGGCAGCACGCCGATGTTGGTGACGTCGCCTGGCTGCACCTGGGGAGCGCTGCCGCCGCGCGGCTGCGGCCCCGGCCCGGCGAAGCTGAAGATCAGCCAGAGCAGTCCGATGCCGGCCGCGAGGATTGCGCCCAGCAGGGCGTACTGCCGCTGGCGCGGCGAGAAGCGGTCCATCAGTCCGCGCACGGCGTAGCCGGGCGGGCGGCCGCCCGGGGGCATGGAGGGCGCGTTCATCGTTCGCCTCCCCGCCGGATCACGTAGACGCTGGTGCTCTCGCCCGGCCGCAGGCTGTGGTGCTCGATCGCCACGCCGACGGTCTCGCCGCCGGCGCGGCTGTCGGGGCGGTCGAATTCCTGCTCGGCCAGCACCATCGGCGCCGCGCTGACGTTCTGGAGCAGGTACTTCTCGCCGGTCAGGCCCCGGCCCTCGTACTGGCGCAGCAGCGTGAGGCGTGCCTCGGCCCAGAGCTGGACCGGGCGGGAGCGCTCCTCGACCCGGACGTCCGGCGGCACGCGGTCGGACGCCATGGCCACCAGCAGCGCCTTCATCGCGCGCACGTGGCTGGGCGCGGGGCCCGAGGGGGCGGCCTCGGCGGCGGCCGGGCGCAGCGCGCGCGGCGTCTTGTCGCGGATGACGATGGTGTCTGCGGGCGTGTCCGAGCGGCGCAGCAGCAAGGTGTAGGTGGCGGAGGCCGAGGCCACGAAGAGGTTGATCGGCTGGGCCGCATCGCCGACCGGGCGGATGTAGATTTCGCCCTTGTCGCGATCGCACTCGACGATGACCTCCCCGGCCGGATTGACCGCGGGCGATGAGAACGCACCCGCGGGGGAGAGTCCGGGCGTGGCGGAGGGCGAGCCGGGCGAGGCTGGCGGTGCGGAAGCGGGCATCGGCGGGCCGCCGCAATGGCTGGAATGGATGTTGCCGAACACGTCGGTGATCGGCGTGCCCTCGATGCGGATGCGCGTGGGCTCCTTCAACGACACGATGGCCTCGGCGGCGACGCCGTCGCTCGCCTCGACGACCTGCAGCGCATGGGCATGCAGCCCGAAGGACAGGGCCGTGACGAGGAGGATCCGCCGCGCGGCGGGAGGCAGTCGCTTCCAGCGCTCGCGTGTCGGCGGCAAGGGCACGCGTGCTGGCGCGGTTGCGGCGCGCGCGGCCGGGCCTGCGCCGCCGACGGCGCGGCGGGCCACGGGCAGGCGCAGTGGCGTGCGCGCGGTGTCACTTGACCGCATAGGGCACCTCCTTGAATCCGATGACGTGCATGCGAGCGCCGGCATGACCGAAGTCGATGCGGTAGGCCTTGAGTTCGTTGGCGGTCTCGTAGCCGTTCACGAGGGTGCGCAGGCGTCCGCGCACGACCAGCGACTGCGCTTCCTCGCTGGCCACGAGCTGCTGCGGCGCGAATGCCGTCGCGGCGTTGATGCGCTTGAGGCGCTCCGCCTCGACTTCCTGGCGCGCCTTGAGCGCGCCGTATTGCGCCGGGTCGACGTAGCCGAGCAGGATGTCCTTCTTCCAGTCGATGGAGCTGGGGGTGACGTCCAGGATCAGCCAGGCGACGAAGCTGCCCATCTGCTCGAGGTACTCGCTCGATGCCTGGTCGGCCGTGACCCAGAAGGTCTTGCTCAGCGACGGTGGAACGACCACGGTGCGCACCGTCCCCAGGAGCTGGAGGATGACGATGAGCGCGACGAACAAGCCCGCGGCCAGCGCGCCCACGGCCAGGCCCAGTCCCCGGTTGCGCCGGCGTAGCTCCTTGAGGTCGCCGCTGAGTCGCTCGAAGTCCATGGTGCGCCTCGGCTCAGCCGACCATCCGGCGGAGATGGGACGGCGGCGTCACGCGCATCGACGTCGCCGGGTTGGTCGGCAGGTGCCAGTAGAGCCAGTGGAGGGCGAACGCGGGGTGCTTGTCCGCCTTGAGGCGCGATATCCAGCGCGAGATGGCGAACCCGGCGGCCATGCAGACCGCGAACGCCACCTTGCTCGACGACAGGTAGCCGACGAAGAACATGAACACGATGGGCGCGGCGACGTCCACGTCCCAGAAGCCCAGCTTCCAGCTGTCGTCGAGACGCCGCGGGATGTAGGTGTCCGCTTGCATGGGGGCCTCCGGAATCGGGTGCGCCGGGGCTCAGACGACCGCGCCCATGATCGCGCCGGCGATCACCAAGCCGACCGCCGCGAAAATGGCCAGGCCGACATAAAAAAGGACGGGGCCGAAGTTGCGCAGCGCCGACAGCGAGATCAGCGCGACCACGAAGCCGACGAAGCCCACGAGCGCCTTGATGCCGGGGCCGAGTTCCGCGATCTGCGTCAATGCGCTGGTGAGCGGCCCGGTGATGCCCGTGAAGGCCACCAGGTCGAGTGCATGGCTCGGGAACGCGAGCGCCAGTCCCGCGATGGCGAGCGCCAGCAGACAGACGAAGGCGATCAGCTTGCGCGCGGACGAGCGCCGGGCGGCCGGTGCGGGGGCGGAGAGGATGGCGATGCTCATGAAGAACTCCTTTGGAAATGAAGGACTGAGGGACGGGACGGCCGGATGGCGGGCCGGAGGCGCTCGGGCCGCCGGTAGCTGCCGGAGGTGGAGCCGCTGCGGCGCGGCGCGGTGGAGCCCGCGGGCTCTTCGGGTGGATCCGGGCGAAGGCCGCCGGGGGCCGGCAGCGTCCGGATGGCGTCCGTAGGGCGCGTCCTCATGGGGCGTCCTCCGGATCGGATGCCGAGAGCGTGATCTCGACGCGCCGGTTCGCGAAGCGGCCTTGCGCGGTGTCGTTGCTCGCGGCGTAGCAGCACGCTCCGGCGGCCTCGATGTCCACGGCCGCCGGCCAGCGCGGGAGGCGGTGGCGCAGGTGGTCGCGCACTGCGCGGGCGCGCGCCATTGCCAGCGCGTCGTTCACGGCCTGGGGTCCGGCGCTGTCGGTTCTGCCGACGATGCGAAGCCGGTGCAGCGCTCCGGCCTCCGAGGCCTGGCCGGCAGCGGTGTCCAACTGCGCCCTGGCCGCCTCGTTCAGCCGTGCGTCGCCGAACGGGAAACGCACGGTCACGGCGATGTCGCCGCGCCGCTGCGGCCTGGCTGCGCCTTCGGGCTCATCCGGTCTGTCGGGAGATGCGGGGGACGGCTGCGGCGTGGCCGGGACCGCGGTGCCGGCCTCGTGACCCTTCGATGCGGGAGCTTGCTGCGCGGAAGCTTTGCGCGGCGTCTCCGGCGAGGCGAGGGGCGCAAGCGATGCCGGCCTCGGGCCTTGCTCGGCATCGTGTTGCCGTGCGGGAGTAGCCTGCGCAAGGGTCTTGGGCGTGACGCGGGGGCACGCGTCGTCGCTGCACAGCACGAACGGTGCGAAGCGGGCTGTGTCCATCCGGGGGCCGCTTTCCGCCTGCGCGATGCGCAGCGCACCCGTGTGCGGTGCGGCCGCGGCCGGCGCCGCCGCCGAGGGGGCTGCCGGCGGACGCAGCAGGGCGCAGGCGCAGAGCGCGAGTGCGCCCATGCAGCCGGCGATCCAGGTCCCGCACCTCATGGCGCCACCCTCGGGCTGATCCGCACGTGGTAGCGCACGGAGGCCGCCGGGCGGGCCGCCGCTGCGACCGCCGTGCCTGTGCCCGTGCGCGTGCCGCCAGCGGCGGGACCGCGGGACGGGGACGATTGCGCAGCGACGGCGGCAGCCGGCATGGCGGCCGGTGTCTGCGGCAGCCGGCGGTAGACCTTCCACGCATACTCCGAACGGGCCCGGGCGCATGCCTCGCCCTTGAGTTGCGAGCACGCGGCGTTGTAGGCGCCTACCGCGTTCCACGTGACGCCGTGGCGCGCGAACGCATCGGCGAGCAGCCAGGCGCCGACCTGCAGGTTGGTGCAGGGGTCGTACAGATGCGCCTCGGTGATCCCATGGCGCGCGAGCTTCGGGAGGTGCGAGCTGTTGATCTGCATCAGCCCGATGTCCCGCGTGCCGGTGCGTGCCTGGTGCGTGTTGTTGACCGCGCGCGGATTGAGCCCGGACTCGACGCGGGCCACGGCATAGAGAAGGTGGGCGGAGATGCCGTAGCGTTGCGCCGCGACGTCCCAGCACGCGCTCGCCGTGCCCGGCGCGGCGTGCAGCAAGAGTGCGGCGATGAACGGTAGAGATCGCATGACTTGTCCCATGGATGGCGGTCCGCGCCCCGGGAACCGGAGGCGGAGGCGCGACCGGCGGGGCCGGGCAAGGTCGGATGCGGGTGGTCAGGATGCGGCGGTGCAGCCTGGCGGAGGGTCGGGCCGGCGGCGGGTCGCGCAGCCGGTCGGGGTCGGTGGCGCGGGGTCAGCGCTCTGCGTGTGCGGCGTGGGCCGAGGCCCCGCTCGCGCGCTCGGCCATGTTCAACCGGGCCTGGCGCAGAAGTCGAGCGCCGCTTTCATCGATGCGGCGTGCCTGCGCGACGCAGGCGGTGGTGAGCTGGTCGAGCTGGAAGTTCGGGTTCGGATGGCGGTTCGCCGGTGAGCGCTGCAGCTCGCGCAACTGCTCGTACTGCGCGCGCCACATCGATTCGCGCCGGCGCGCCGTGGTGGGAGGACGCAGGACCAGCTGGGTGCCCAGGAACCGGAAGACCTCCTGCTGGTCTGCCGAATTGGCCAGGCTCAACGAGACGGCGGCGCTGATCAGATCGGGGAAGCGGAAGGTGGGGCAGACGTTCGCCGCACTCTTGAGGATGCTGTACAGCCACGCGTATTCCTCGAGCCACAGCCTCGCCTCGACTATGGTGTCGGCGGGCGCCTGCGGGTTGGCAGGGCGGTGCTGGATCGGTTCGTCGCGCGATGACAGGGCATGGTCCATCTCGATCTCCTGAGCGTTGGCGCGGTCCTGGGACCGCGGCCGCATCGAACACAACTCGGTGCCATGAGCGTACGGGCGGCGGTCCATGCTGTCGCCCTGGAATGCGATGGATATGGGGGGGATTTCGGCGACAGCTCTCGGCAAGCGCGCTCGGACGTTGCCTTGGCGCCGCGCCAGCCCTGGGCTTGCGCGAGAGAGCCGCTAGCATTGGCACATCACAACCTGACTGGGAACGCTCTACATGGCCAAGAACGCTGCACGCACCTATGCCGACATCACCAAAGAGATCGAGTTGCTCCAGAAGGAAGCGCAGGACCTGCGCAAGAAGGAGGTCGCGGAGGTCGTGGCGCGCATCAATGAAGCGATAGCGCACTATGGCCTGCGCCCCAGCGATCTCAAGTTCGGTGGGCAACGCCCGAACGTCAAGGCCCAGGTCGCCGGCACCGCGAAGAAGGCGCCGGACAAGCGCAAGGCGCTGGCAGCGAAATACCGGGACGACAAGGGCAATGCCTGGACCGGCCGCGGGCCGCGTCCGCGCTGGCTGCGCGATGCCCTGGAGCAGGGCAAGGTGCTGGAGGACTTCGCGGTCTGAGGCCTGGAGGAACGGTGCTGGACTTCGGCTGCGCATCCGCCGGTCATGACCGGCGGTGGAAGTGCGCGATCGCGCGGGTGGCCAGGGCGCACACCAGAACGGGCGCTGCGGCCCAGGCGGCCGGATGCAGCGTCCAGGGCCAGACCATCGCCAGCACGCTCGCGCACAGCGTGAAGATCGCGGCGCTCACGCACAGGGCGAACATCTCCGGGTCGTGCTGCCGGAACTCCCTGGACTTGACGGCGCGCTCGAGGAAGGCGTCGGTGGCCAGCGCCAACGCGAGGAGCCAGTACTTGGGCAGCCACTCCAGCAGCATCGCGAGGCGGTAGGAGGCCAGAACGAGCAGCGCGTCGATGGAGCGGAAGTAAGGGTTGTTGAACAGCCGCTGGTTCACCCGCGCCATCTCCCGCCCGACGGCCTGGTCCACGCCCGTGTGCGCGGGGGCGCTTGACGCGGCGGGAACCGGCGAGGCGGCGGCGGCATCGGCCTGCAGCTCCATCATCCTGTCCAGCATGCGCTCGGCCGTGTCGGCTCCCCAGAAGTCGCTGTTTTGCTGATGCTCCTGGCGTAGCTGCTGCATGAAGCGCTCGGGCGGCTGTGCTGAGGGCAGGTACAGGACCAGCAGCAACAGTGCCGTCAGCGAGGCGATGGTGACGACGCGGATCATGATGGCCGTGCGCTACCGCGCCCGTGGTCGGGGTCGATGATCTGGAAGCGCCCCTTGATGCGCCTGCCGCCGGAGACGGATGCGAAGTAGTGCAGATTGGGCAGCTTGCCCAGGATGTCCGCCGGCACGGCTTCTTCCTGGGTCTCGGTGATCTGCGTCGAGTAGGACGACGAGAAGTCGCCGAGGTGTGCGTCGGCACCGTGGTTGAGGCCGACACGAACGGTATGGATGGCCGTGCGGCCGAAGGTCTCGACCACGAACTCCTGGGTCGGGCCGTCCTTGGTGCGCAGCGCGATCAGATTGTTGAGGTTGCCGAGCACCATGCGGGGAGTGTCAGGATTTCTGTGTGTGAGGCTGTTGAATCCGTCACTCAATCGTGAGGCGGCTTGGTGATCTTACTGGCCCGATCTGGTAAATCGGTCCTCGTAGAGGATCGCAAATTGGTTCATCGCTGATTTCCAGTGGTTGGCCGCCCGCCCCCAGTCCGCGGTGATGTTGCGCAGCGCCAGCCAGATCAGCTTGGTGGCCGCCTCGTCGCTGGGGAAGTGGCCGCGCGTTTTGATGATCTTGCGCAGCCGTGCGTTCACGCTCTCGATGGCGTTGGTGGTGTAGATCACGCGCCGCACCTCGGGCGGGAAGGCGAAGAACGGGATGACCTTGTCCCAGGCCCGGCGCCAGGCGCTGACCACGGTCGGGAACCGCTGCCCCCAGGGGCCGGCCGCAAACGCATCCAACTCGGCCTCGGCCGCCTCGGCGCTCACCGCGGTGTAGATGGGTTTGATGGCTGCGGCCAGCGCCTTGCGGTCTTTCCATGACGCAAAGTCCAGGCCACCCCGGATCAGGTGCACGATGCAGGTCTGCAGCGTCGTCGCCGGGAACACTGCGCCCAGCGCCTCTGGCATGCCCTTGAGGCCGTCGGTGACGGCAATCAGGATGTCCTGCACCCCGCGCGTCTTCAGATCGTTGAAGACCTTCATCCAGAACTTCGCCCCCTCGGTGTTCTCGATCCAGATTCCCAGGATGTCGCGCGAGCCGTCAGGCAGTACGCCCAGCGCCAGGTAGACGGCCTTGGAGCGCACCACCGCATCCTCGCGAATCTTGACCCGCAGCGCATCGAAGAACACCACCGGGTACATCGCCTCCAGCGGCCGTGTCTGCCAGGCCGTGACCTCGCCCATCACCTCATCGGTGACACGGCTGATGAGCTCGGGCGAGACGTCCACCGAGTACATCTCAGCCAGGAAACCCTGGATCTCGCGCACCGTCATGCCGCGTGCGTACATGGCGATGATCTTGTCGTCGAAACCCGTAAAGCGCCGCTCGTGCTTGCCAATGAGCTGCGGCTCGAAGCTGCCTTCGCGATCGCGTGGGACATCGATGCGCAGCGCCCCCACATCGGTCAGTACGGTCTTGGTGCTCTTGCCGTTGCGGTGGTTGGCTGATCCGCCTGTGGGCTTGGCTTGGCCGGGCGCATAGCCTAGGTGATGACTCATCTCGGCGCCCAGCGCCCGCTCAAGAATTGACTTCTTGAACTGATCGAACAGCCCTTGGACTTGGCCCGGCGTCATGGGCCCGGTCACCAACTGGTCAAGCAGCTCGGCCGGGATGTGAAATTGCGGCTGTGCCGCCTGGTCCGCCAAAGCGGTGGGTTTGGTCTTGCGTGGCATTCATGCTCCTTGTCGACATGCTATGCCTCACACACAAAATTTCTGACAAGCTC
>NZ_MTBE01000068.1:0-7672 GCF_002916785.1 Diaphorobacter sp. LR2014-1
TTAGCTCCAGCAGCCCCATTGATACTGTGATTTCATCCAGCAATGGTATCCGATTGGCTCTCCCCGGTGTTCTTGCTCACGACATCCCCATACGTCACTGGCGGCGTAACCACCGCTTGCTGCAGCAAGCGGTAAAACAGCATCCCGCGTGAGCTGGATGTGCGCCGGTTGAAACGGAACACGAATTCATCGAGATAGGCGTCCAGGTGGTCTGGCTGTACAGAGCCATGATGTGTTCCCAGCACCCAGCGCTGTACCAGTGAGGCGACCCGGTGCACTCCCGCCATGGAGACATGGGCAGGTACGCCTGAGCCGAGCATGACGGTGCGCTGGTGGGTGTAACCCAGTTCTCCCAGAGCGCGGTATGCCGCCGAACCATCCGTGCGTACCTGGGCTCCAGGCTCGACCACCTCCTGCACAAAGGGGATTACGTGGGTGGCGGCGTCTCGGTCAATGCGGCGTAACCGGATGCGCCCAAACCCCTTGGGCTCCACGATCTCCACCGCCATGACCATCAACACTTTGGTGGTGCTGCTCTTGCGCCCTGCAGGGGTGGCGGGATTCTTGCGATCCGTGATGGACAGGTACGTTTCATCCACCTCCACAAGCCCCTTGAGCTTGTCCCGGCCCGGGCGGACCATGGCACGTCGAAACCGGTGCAGCATGGTCCAGGCGGTCTGGTAGCTCCCCAAACCCAATACGCGCTGCAGCCCCAGGGCGCTCACGCCTTGTTTCTGATTGGTCAGGTACCAAGCTGCAGCCAGCCAGACACGCAGCGGTGTGCGCGTCTTGTCAAAGATGGTTCCAGATGTCACTGTGCCTTGGTACTGGCATGAGCGGCACATCAGGCGGGTGCGGCTGGCGCGGTACACATCGCCAGCGTTGCCGCAACGCGGGCAGACGAAGCCTTGGGGCCACCGAAGCTTCTCCAGGAACGCCTGGCAAGCCTCTTCGGTGGCAAACCAGTCAAGAAATTCGTTCCAGGTGCGGGGGTAGTCCCCTCCAGGAGTTGGCGTTAGCATCTGGGTTTCCATCCAGCTATTCTCACGTCACTGGAGCTAAATAGATACCCCTTATGAATAAACAGTTATTCTGGCAATATCCAGAGGCCTACGCCATTTGCCGGAGGGCTGCAAGCGCAGCGCAATTCGCACTGCGCGCGTGTGAGATCCCTTGGCAAACGCGCCACCCGGCCGCACAATTCACCACTTCCGCACCCAATTTGGTGCTTTTTTTGAGAACATGCCTTGGCCCGGACAACCCCGTTGCCCGGGCTTTTGTCCGTTTGAGCGCGGCTGCCCGGCAGACGCGCTTTCACTATCGTTTACAAGGGAATCACACCATGCAGCGCAAGCCCCACATCATCCTGTCGTCCCTGGACCTGGAGCGCATCGAAGCCCTGCTGGAAAAACAAACCGCCCCCTTTCCTGGCCGGGAAGCACTGGAGGCCGAGCTGGACCGCGCCGACGTGTTCGATCCCAAGGACATGCCCCCCAATGTGGTGACCATGAATTCCACCGTGCGCTTCACGCTGCTGGAAACCGGCAAGACGAACACGCTGACGCTGGTCTACCCGAAGGAGATGGACGGCTCGGGCGACAAGGTGTCGGTGTTCGCACCCGTCGGCATCGCACTGCTGGGCCTGGGCGTGGGCGACGAATTCCAGATGCCCAGCCCCACCGGCCAGGTCACCGTGCGCGTGGACGCCATTGATTTCCAACCCGAGAACGCGGGTGAACTGCATCGCTGAGCGCGATCGCACCACCCAAGACCCGAGGCAGCCATGACTGGCTGCCTTTTTTTCGTCAGCGCAGGCCTGCCATGAGCGCGGTGGTCAGCAAGCCGGTTCCCACGAGCCCGGCCTGCCAGCGCAGCGCAGATTGCCATGTGGGAACGTGGCGCTCCACACGCTCGTACAGCAGGTGGCCCGCGGCGATCGACAGCACGAAAGCGATGCCCATGCCCGCCATCGCGGCGGCTACTGACTGCGGCCAGAAGTAGCTTTCCACCGCGTTGACGAGCACGCACACCGCAAAGTGCACGAGGAATACCGAATACGAGATCTGCCCCAGCCGGCTGAGCGGTGCCCAGCCTTGCCAGCGCTGCATGGCCAGGCTGCGCATGGCCACCACCAGCAGCAGCGCAGTCACGCCGGCCAGCGCAATGCGGGGGCGCCACTCCAGTGCCAGCGCAGCCACCACCAGCGCCGCGATCAGCAGCGCCCAGCTCCAGGCTCCCAGCGCGCGGGGCGACTGCACGGCCCAGTAGGCCAGCATGCCAAGGCCATAGGCACCGAAGAAATACACCGCCCAGACGTCCCAATCGGCGTCGCGGTTGAAGTACAGCAGCGAGGCGGCGACGCCCGTCGCCACGAGTGCCTGCGCGCCGCTCAGGGCCCAGGGCCAGTAGCGGGACATGCCGCTCGCACGCAGCGCCACCGCCGCGCGTGATACGCCAGCCAGGACCAACGTGGTGAGGGCGAACAGCTGAAAGTCGATGGCCACGTACCAGACGCCGGCCGACAGCGACTCCTCGTCCAGCACGCTTTGCAGCAGCAGCGCATGCGCGAGCAACTGGCCCAGGTCCGGAACGTCGGATACCGAGGCGTGATCGAACCACGGTTGCACGGTCGCCTGCACGACGATGGCGATCACCAGCGCCACCGCGTAGGGCACCACCAGGCGCACGAAGCGCCGTGCGATGCGCTGGGCTGGGTCGGTAAAGCGCGCCTGCCCCTGCGGCGCCAGACTGGCCGCTGCCAGGAATCCCCCCAGCACCAGGAACACCTGCACCGCCATGCGCGCGTATTCGTAGAGCCAGTCGATCAACCCCGGCACTGCTTGGCGCGCCACGTCGGACATGGGCCCGTAGAACGCCAGGTGGTGCCAGACGATGGCGGCGCAGGCCAGGCCTTTGGTGCAGTCGATCAACGCACTGCGGGAGGCATGAGACGGGGTGTGCTGGGACATTCAAAACAGGAACCCCGTGCCGGCAGCAGGCCTGCGACGGGGGTTCACGGTAATCGGGCAAGCCCGAGATTTTGCGCCTTTTGCGCTGATGCTGCTGACCGCTACACAGCGCACGCGCATCAACAAAAACGGCGCCCCTGGGGCGCCGTTGGGCCAACGGGGCTACGTTGCAGCCCCGCGCGGGCATCAGCCCAGGGCCAGGCGCTCGCGCGCCTGCTGGTATTCGCGGCGCAGGCGCGCGACGAGTTCAGCCGTCGAAGTGACCTCGGTGATGCTGCCGATGCCCTGGCCGCAGCCCCAGATGTCCTTCCATGCCTTCTTGGCGTCGCCACCGAAGTTCATCTTGCTCGGATCGGACTCCGGTAGGTTGTCGGGGTCCAGGCCTGCCGCGCGGATCGACGGCGCCAGGTAGTTGCCGTGCACACCCGTGAACAGATTGCTGTAGACGATGTCGTCGGAGTTGCCCTCGACGATGGCCTGCTTGTACGCATCGATGGCGCGCGCCTCGTGCGTGGCGATGAAGGCCGAGCCGATATAGGCGAAGTCCGCGCCCATGGCCTGCGCGGCCAGGATGGCGCCGCCCGAGGCGATGGAGCCCGACAGCGCGAGCGGACCGTCAAACCATTGGCGGATTTCCTGGATCAGCGCAAACGGGCTCTTCACCCCTGCGTGGCCCCCCGCGCCCGCCGCCACGGCGATGAGGCCGTCGGCCCCCTTCTCGATGGCTTTGTGCGCGAACTTGTTGTTGATGATGTCGTGCAGCACGATGCCGCCCCAGCTGTGCACGGCCTGGTTCACGTCCTCGCGCGCGCCCAGGCTGGTGATGACGATCGGCACCTTGTACTTGGCGCAGACCTGCATGTCGTGCTCCAGCCGGTCGTTGCTCTTGTGCACGATCTGGTTGATGGCGAACGGAGCGGAGGGCGACTCGGGATGCGCCTTGTCCCACGCCGCCAGCGTTTCGGTGATCTCGGCGAGCCAGTCGTCGAGTTGCTCCGCCGGCCGTGCGTTGAGCGCAGGCATGGAGCCCACGATGCCGGCCTTGCACTGCTCGATCACGAGCTGGGGGTTGCTGATGATGAACAGCGGCGAGCCGATGACGGGCAGCGAGGGTTTCTGCAACGCTGGGGGCAGTTTGGACATGCGGACGGTCTCCATAATAAAAATGGGCTATAGCGCTTTACCCGCAAGCGCTAGCAGCTATCAAAACAGAAGCAATTTTCAGAATGCTTCCAGCGGCAGAGCCGTGACGCTGGCCGCACCGTGCACGATTGCGTCGCGCTGGCCCGGCGCCTTGGTCAGCAGGTGGTCGGCATAGAAGCGCGCCGTGGCGATCTTGGCCTGCATGAAGGCCACGTCCTGTCCCTTGGCGGACAGCTCCTGCGCCACCAGCAACGCGCGCGCCAGCTGCCAGCCCGCCACCAGATTGCCGGCCAGCATCAGATAGGGCACGCTGCCCGCATACACGTCGTTGGGGTGGGCCTTGGCGCCACCGGCGATGAAATCCACCACTTCCAGGAATGCCTGGCGTGCGGCAGCCAGGCGCTGGGCCACCGCTTGAGCGTCGGCCGTGCCGCTGGCGCGCAACTCGCCCTCGGTGGCCTCTATCTGCGCGGCAATCGCCTTGGCCGTCTGGCCGCCGTCGCGCGCCGTCTTGCGGCCCACCAGGTCGTTGGCCTGGATGGCGGTCGTGCCTTCGTAGATGGTGAGGATCTTCGCGTCGCGGTAGTACTGCGCAGCGCCCGTTTCCTCGATGAAGCCCATGCCGCCGTGTACCTGCACGCCCAGGCTGGCCACTTCCAGGCTCATCTCGGTGCTGTAGCCCTTGACCAGTGGCACCATGAATTCATAGAACACCGCGTTCTGCTTGCGCACCTCGGCATCGGGATGGTGGTGCGCGGCGTCGTAGGCCGCAGCAGCCGTGGTGGCCATGGCGCGGCAACCCTCGGTGTACGCGCGCATGGTCATCAGCATGCGGCGCACGTCGGGGTGGTGAATGATGGCGGCGCTGCCGGCCACGCTGCCGTCGACCGGGCGGCTTTGCACGCGGTCGCGCGCGTACTGCACGGCCTTCTGGTAGGCGCGCTCGGCCACCGCGATGCCCTGCACGCCGACGGCGTAGCGCGCGGCGTTCATCATGATGAACATGTATTCCAGGCCCCGGTTTTCCTCACCCACGAGGTAGCCGATGGCGCCGCCGTTATCACCGTACTGCAGCACGGCCGTGGGCGACGCCTTGATGCCCATCTTGTGTTCGATGGACACGCAATGCACGTCGTTGCGCGCGCCCAGGCTGCCATCCTGGTTCACGAGGAACTTGGGCACCACGAACAGGCTGATGCCCTTCACGCCCTCGGGCGCACCCGCCACGCGCGCCAGCACCAGGTGCACGATGTTCTCCGCCATGTCGTGCTCGCCATAGGTGATGAAGATCTTGGTGCCGAAGACCTTGTACGTACCGTCGGGCTGGGGGTCGGCCTTGGTGCGCACCAGCGCCAGGTCGGAGCCTGCCTGCGGCTCGGTCAGGTTCATGGTGCCGGTCCACTCGCCCGTGACCAGCTTTTCCAGGTAGGTGGCCTTGAGTTCGTCGCTGCCGGCCGTGAGCAGCGCCTCGATGGCACCATCGGTCAGCAGCGGGCACAGCGCAAAGCTCAGGTTGGCGCTGTTGAGCATTTCCACGCAGGCCGCGCCGATGGTCTTGGGCAGGCCCTGGCCGCCGAAGTCGGCAGGGTGCTGCAAGCCCTGCCAGCCGCCCTCGGCGAACTGGCTGAAGGCCTCCTTGAAGCCCGGCGTGGTGGTCACGGCACCATCCTTGAACCAAGAGGGTTTCTCGTCGCCAACCACATTGAGCGGAGCCACCACGCCCTCGTTGAACTTCGCGCACTCTTCCAGCACGGCAGCGGCCGTGTCCAGACCAGCATCCTCGAAACCGGGAATCTGCGCGACCTGGTCGATGCGTGCCAAGTGCTCGATGGCGAACAGCATGTCCTTGACGGGGGCGGTGTAACTCATGGGTGTCTCCAACTCAAAACGGTACGAATGTGATCAAAAAAAAGGCATCGCAAGCGATGCCTTTTTGCCGGCGCAGCGGCTTACAGGGCCTTCACCAGTTCCGGCACGGCCTGGAACAGATCGGCCTCCAGCCCGTAGTCGGCCACCGCAAAGATCGGCGCCTCCGGGTCTTTGTTGATCGCCACGATCACCTTGCTGTCCTTCATCCCTGCCAGGTGCTGGATGGCCCCCGAGATCCCCGCCGCGATGTACAGCTGCGGCGCAACGATCTTGCCCGTTTGCCCCACCTGCAGGTCGTTCGGGGCGTAGCCCGCGTCCACCGCTGCGCGGCTGGCGCCAATGGCCGCGCCCAGCTTGTCCGCCAGCGGGGTCATGACTTCGTTGAACTTCTCGCTGCTGCCCAGCGCCCGGCCGCCCGAGACGATGATCTTGGCGGCGGTGAGCTCGGGGCGGTCGCTCTTGGTGACTTCGCGTCCTGCAAAGCTGCTCTTGCCGGCGTCGGCCACGGCGGCGGTGGTTTCCACCGCGGCGCTGCCACCCGTGGCGGGCGCCGCGTCAAAGCCGGTGCCGCGCACGGTGATGACCTTGACGCTGTCCGCGCTTTGCACGGTGGCGATGGCGTTGCCCGCGTAGATGGGGCGCTCGAAGGTGTCGGCGGAGATCACTTTGGTGATGTCGCTGATCTGCGCCACGTCCAGCTTGGCGGCCACGCGCGGGGCGACGTTCTTGCCGCTGGCGGTGGCCGGGAACAGGATGTGGCTGTAGTTGCCGGCAATCTGCAGCACCTGGGCGGCCAGGTTCTCGGCCAGGCCGTCCTTCAGGCTGGCGCCGTCGGCGTGCAGGACTTTGGCGACGCCTGCGATTTGGGAGGCGGCCTGGGCGGCGGCCTGCGCGCCTTCACCGGCTACGAGCACGTGCACGTCGCCCCCGCAGGCGAGTGCGGCGGTGACGGTGTTCAGGGTGGCGGCCTTGAGGCTGGCGTTGTCGTGTTCTGCAATGACGAGTACGGTCATGTTGTTTCTCCTGTCCTGCCTTTAGATGACCTTGGCTTCGTTCTTGAGCTTGTCCACCAGCGTGGCGACGTCGGGCACTTTCACGCCGGCGCCGCGCTTCGGGGGTTCGGCCACCTTGAGGGTCTTGAGGCGCGGGGCCACGTCCACGCCGAGGTCTTCGGGCTTGATGGTGTCCAGCGGCTTTTTCTTGGCCTTCATGATGTTGGGCAGCGTGACGTAGCGCGGCTCGTTCAGGCGCAGGTCGGTGGTGATGACGGCCGGGGTGGTCAGTTGCAGGGTTTCCAGGCCGCCGTCGACTTCGCGTGTGACGCTCACTTTGTCGCCGGCGACTTCGACTTTGCTGGCGAAGGTGGCCTGGGGCAGGTCGGCCAGGGCCGCCAGCATCTGGCCGGTCTGGTTGGCGTCGTCGTCGATGGCTTGCTTGCCCAGGATGATCAGGCCCGGTTGCTCTTTGTCCACCAGGGCCTTGAGCAGCTTGGCCACGGCCAGGGGTTGCAGCTCGGCATCGGTTTCCACCAGGATGCCGCGGTCGGCGCCAATGGCCATCGCCGTGCGCAGCGTTTCCTGGCATTGCGCCACGCCGCAGCTCACCGCGATCACTTCCGTGGCCACGCCTTTTTCTTTGAGCCGCACCGCCTCTTCCACGGCGATTTCGTCAAAGGGGTTCATGCTCATCTT
>NZ_MTBE01000069.1:0-2500 GCF_002916785.1 Diaphorobacter sp. LR2014-1
GATGGCTTCAGATCGTAGCGGCCAACGCGGGCGTCGGCGGGGGATTTTTCAACGGCCTGTTAGACGGTCCACGCCGTTGGGGTTTGGCTTGTAAAGCCTTTTCGCGCATGAGCCGTTCAATGCGGCGCAGACCACAGGCCTGACCTTGCTCCAGCACCTTGTGCCACACACGGCCTGCGCCATAGGTGCGGTCGCTGCGTACGAAGCTCTGGTAGACCTGCGCGCCAGCACTTCATCATGAGGCTGCGCCAACCCCTGGGCCGTGTGAGCCACGCGTAGAAGCCACCCCGCGAGACACCGAGCGCCTCGCACATCAGATCGACCGGACAGGCCCCTGGGTGTTTCGCCACGAAGCCGAACTTCACATCGACTCCTTCGCGAAGTAGGCCAGGTTTTTTTAGGATGTCGCGCTCCATCTTGAGCTCAGCCACTTTCTTGCGCAGCTGCGCTATTTCCGCGTCTGGGTTTAGTTTGCCGTTGCCAAGGAAGGCCTCCTGGGGTTCGTCTCGCAGTTCACGAACCCACTTGCGCATCACGTCTTCGTGAATGTCCAGTTCTTTGGTAGATTGTGACCGGCCCTCTTCAGACGTGGCAGTGTTAAGTAGCGGTCCAGGTTTTTGGAGATTACTTGATCTCCGGTGATTGCATGACATCGCCAGCGCGCGGGCGAACCTCGTTGTAGTCCCACCGCCATCGGGTGATCTCCTGTCTGGCCTGCGTCAGGGACTTTATAAGCGTCGGCACTCATGGGCCACCTCGACGATGCGCGTACTCAGCTCGGCCATGGCGGCATTCATCCTGGGCGGCTCTGGGTAGCTCATTCGTGACAACCTTGTATAGCGCGCGGCGTTCGCTGATGGCCAGTTGCTCGACCATCCTGGCGACCGCTTCGCGCCTGGCCTGCATGCCGCCGAACTTGGCGCGCCACTTGTAGAAGGTCACATCGCTGAAGCCGCCCAGTCGGCACAACTCCTTGACCGGCATGCCGACCTCAGCCTGCTTGAGGAATCCGATGATCTGCTCGTCAGTGAATCTGTTCTTCTTCATGTCCGTCATTCTGTTGGTGGTTAACGGATTTCACTAACTTCAGCTTGGTACGACTGATGGGGGGCCGGTCACCTGGCCACAACCACATCACGCTCGTGACCAGCTTGACCGCTTGAACTTGAACTCTCGGCTGAATGTCCTTCTTGTCTCCATGAACCACCTCCGGTTTCACTTCCGCCTTAACAAGGTGTCTTTGAAACCAGCAGCAGCCCAAACCGTCAACTCTTCGACTAACACGTCTAAGGGGGGCAGGTCGAATTGGCTGCAGATCTACAGGGCAACTGGGAGTTGTTGAATGCTGGTAGCCGGCCGATGTTGACCGCTCAAGCCCAAAAGCAAAACGCCCTCCCACTGTTTTAGTGGGAGGGCGGTTTGGGCTGTAAGAGCCTGACGATGACCTACTTTCACACGGGAACCCGCACTATCATCGGCGCGAAGTCGTTTCACTGTCCTGTTCGGGATGGGAAGGAGTGGTACCAACTTGCTATGGTCATCAGGCATAAAGGGTTGCTGAGCAGTGAGGACTGCACAGCGAATTCATAGAGTCTGTGAATCAGCGTGGATTTGATTGCGTACTTGGCATAACAGTCTTGAACTGCGATTGGCAGTCAAAGTTATAGGGTCAAGCCGCACGGGCAATTAGTACTGGTTAACTTAATGCATTGCTGCACTTCCACACCCAGCCTATCAACGTCGTGGTCTACAACGACCCTTCAGGGGGCTCAAGGCCCCGGCAGATCTCATCTTGAAACGAGTTTCCCGCTTAGATGCTTTCAGCGGTTATCTCTTCCACACTTAGCTACTCGGCAATGCCACTGGCGTGACAACCGATACACCAGAGGTGTGTCCACTCCGGTCCTCTCGTACTAGGAGCAGGCTTCCTCAAATCTGCAGCGCCCACGGAAGATAGGGACCAAACTGTCTCACGACGTTTTAAACCCAGCTCACGTACCTCTTTAAATGGCGAACAGCCATACCCTTGGGACCGACTACAGCCCCAGGATGAGATGAGCCGACATCGAGGTGCCAAACACCGCCGTCGATATGAACTCTTGGGCGGTATCAGCCTGTTATCCCCAGAGTACCTTTTATCCGTTGAGCGATGGCCCTTCCATACAGAACCACCGGATCACTATGTCCTGCTTTCGCATCTGCTCGACTTGTCAGTCTCGCAGTTAAGCACGCTTATGCCATTGCACTATCGTCACGATGTCCGACCGTAACTAGCGTACCTTCGAACTCCTCCGTTACGCTTTGGGAGGAGACCGCCCCAGTCAAACTGCCTACCATGCACTGTCCCCGATCCAGCTAATGGACCTAGGTTAGAACCTCAAACGCACCAGGGTGGTATTTCAACGTTGGCTCCATGAGATCTAGCGACCTCACTTCAAAGCCTCCCACCTATCCTACACAGATCCGTTCAAAGTCCAATACAAAGCTACAGTAAAGGTTC
>NZ_MTBE01000007.1:0-155799 GCF_002916785.1 Diaphorobacter sp. LR2014-1
TCTACCAGTTTCACCAGAACCGCTGGGTTATAGGCATTCTTACCAAACCAAAGTCTTCTGTCGGCGCTCGCGCTGATAACCCCTCGTTCGGCTACCGTGAGCGCCCGTCGAACTTGCATGAAGAATCTATCAACAGCCGTCAATGACGCCTTCAGGTGCAGCCGGGCAAAATGACGAAGCTGGTCACTCCGCTTTTCCGGGTCAGTCTCGGGTTCGTCAATATCAGTGAGCCACGAAACTCCCTTTTGTGGCTCTCGCATGTCCGCGATTGGATGTCGAAACCAAGGGTCGCCCCACTTGCCAATAAGTGTTGGGCTGCTTAACTCTTCCAGGGCCAGGATTAAGCTGGCCTCTTCCTCGTCAACTCCGGCGTCACTCATTACCTTCCGGAGTCGCCGCTTGGCAGCGCCAACAATCCCCTTCTTCTGGTCAACCGTGAATTCCTTGAGGACCTTTACGTAGAATGCGTCTGCGGTCCTATTTAGAACGCGCTCCGGAACGCTCACCAAGATTGCAGCCCGAATACCAGATTCTTGGTCAACGAAGAATCTTAGTTTCTCTGCCTTCTGCAGCAATCTCGTCACGAACTGAATATGTGCCGCCATGACGGTCTGCTCGTGCAAGAGCATGCCCTTGGCCGGCGCCCTGGTCGCCGTCGAGGGGTCGTCGCCGCTCTCGATGTCCTCGCGCTCCTGAGCCGCGTCATAGGTGTCCTTGACAGCCGCGAGCAGCTCCCCAGGCAGCTCAGTTGGCTCCTCGCTGGCCCGTCGGGTGCCCTTACGGCTCGCGGCAGCCCGTACCGCAGCGTCATCCCAGTCTTGGGGTAACCAAACCCGAGCAAACCGTCGAAAGGGTTTTGCCAATCGCTGGTCGCCGAATTTGGTCATCTCCTCCTTGACCTTCTCACTATCCATCTCGCCATCGAAGTTGACGTTCGCCGCGTACAGGTAGCCTGTTATTTGGTCGGCGCTCGCGATGGAAAGGAGGACAGTGTTCTTTCTGCTCTTCCGGTCCGACCAGTTGACAATGAGCTTTTGTCGGTCGGTCGAGATATACCTCTTGCCGAGGTCCTCCCGGTCAAGAAGCCCGCGCTCTCGCTCGCCAGCAAAAATCTGGCATTGCTCGTGGATAAAGTCGATTCGGTCGTAGAGAATAGCAGGCGAAATTCCCAGCACCTTGATGATTCGCCGCAAGGGCATCGAATTCATCAGATGCTCGAATATGCCAATGTTCGGATGGGTTTTCTGTTGGCGCTTTGTCGAGCGACCGCCAAAGACGAATATCTTTCGACAGGCTCCGCACTTGAATCGCGGCGTGCCGTGTGCGTTAGTTCCGAATCTTGTGTGCCGCCCACTATGTTCAGGTTCGGCTTTGCGGAATAGCTCGCAGTCCTCGTTGGGACACGTTGGAAGCTGGGGCTCCAGGTATCTGCCGATTCGCAATAACTCTTCCGCGATGGCCAGATTGCTCTGCATGGGAAAGCTTTCCCTGCAAAGGTGGCAAAACAGATTTGGTTGACCCTTACCGCTGGCGACAACGCGGTAGTCTCCGGGTGCGTATCCACCCGGCTTTCGGGCGGCGGCCCCACGCTTGGACTCGTTGTGGGGCGGTACGCCAAAGTTGGCGCACTTAGGGTTCCGGCAGTGGTTGACCTGGATGCCGGCGGCGGTCGGAGGGAACCGCCAAGGCCATTCGCCGGACGAAACCGCTCCTGGAAGCGATTTCACCTCAGACAAAGAAGCGCCCCAGTCGTTGACTGGGGCGCATTGTGGGCCAATCAGGGCTACCTTAGCAACTCTTTCCGAGAACGGCTAGTGCTTTCTGCCCCATGTCTTCCCCGCTGCCCTCGCAGCACGTTGCCCAGCTAGGCAACGCTCCCGGATCAACTCCCTCTCAAACTCAGCGAACGCCGTCAGCAGGTGCACGAACATGCGCCCTTGCGCCGTGTCGGTCTCAATCGCTTCAGTCAGCGAGCGGAACCCTACGCCCTTGGCCTTGAGCGCGTCGAACACTTTGACGAAGTGGGACACAGATCGCGCCAGACGGTCCAACTTGTAGACCACCAGCACGTCGCCGGCCTGGAGCCTTGCCAGCAGCTTTTCGAGCTCTGGCCTGTCCTTCACTGCAGAGCGTTTTTCTTGAATCACACGATCTATCCCAGCACGCCGGAACGCGGCCATCTGCGCCGCCGTGTTCTGTTCCAGCGTTGACACTCTCGCGTAGCCCCAGACTGTCAACTCTCACCTCCCTATGGGGCGATGCTATCGCGCTGCAGGCGTTGGAGCGCTTCGCGCAATACCGTGTTTTTCAAGCACGAGTAGGCCTCCCAGTGGCTTCACCCGTGCGCTTCGCGGCGAACTGCTGCAGGGGCGCGAATGCCGCGACACCTTCGGGTTGCCTTCGGCCTGGTGGGCATGGTTGCTGCGGGCGCGGGGTCACCTGGTGCCCCGTGCCATGGGGCCAGGGGCGCGGCCAGGCGGAACCATGGGGCGTTGCCCCATACCCCAAGGGGATCATTTTTCCCTGAGTTGGGGAAGATAGACTCCCGCCCATGAACTACCAGCAGCTTGAACAAATGGCGATGCGAGCCATGATCTTTGAAGCCGTCGTGGGCTTGATCATCCTGATTTTGCTGTTTTGGGCTACGTACTGGGTGATCAAAGCCGGGGTGCGCGATGGCATCCGTGAAGCGGGAGGCAACCGCCGCACCCACGAAAGACCGCCCGCCCCTGCCGGCTATCGCTGGGCACTGGTCAAGGAAACCGTAGACGACCAGGACCTGCGCGCCGACTAGCGCACCATGGAGCGCACTTCGGCGTTGCGGGCCGCGAGCCCCTGCGACCATTCAGACACCGGCTGCACCGGCTGGGCCTGGGTCGGCATGTTGATGACCACGGGCGGCTGCACTGGCGCAGCCTGGCGCATTGGTTCGTCGCGCCGCGGCTGTCGCACTACCTCCGTCGTCGGGCGCTTCCAGTCCATGAAATAGCCACGCTGGACGATCTGTATGCACACGTCGTGAGCCACCTGTAGCAGCGTCGCTTGCTGGGTATAGCAGTCGCAACGCTGGCCCATCTTGACACAGGCTGCAGGGTATGGAGCCTCGACGGGTTGCGTGGCCTGGTCATACACCGGGGCCGTGTTGGGGAACCCAGGCAGGCGCGGCTTGCGCTGATCAACATACTCCGCAACTGCCAAAGCGCGGCCAGATGGCGGAGACGCACCAGGACCAGGGGCATCTACTGCCCGAGCACCGGCACCAGGCGCCACTGCAACGCCCGGAAGCTGCGCATTGGCCCCCTTGGCGCGTTCCAGCACGCCACCGAACAGATGTATGCCGGCCCACACGGCCAGGCCGGCCATGACGAGGCCGCCGGGAATGGCCCAGAGCTTGAGCGGGATTTGGCGCTTGATGTTGTGCACATCGGCGCTCTTGTACCAAGGCTTGCTGATCCAATTGCCTGCCTTGTCCTTTTTGCCAAACGCTTCTTTAGGGTAGCGCCAGGGGTATTTCTCGCTCTTGGCCTTGACCCGCTCCGGGTCAGTCTGCATGCGGTTGAATTTGTGGGCGACGGCATTCTCGCTGCCGAAGGCGCGCACCACGTGCCAGTGGGTCTCGCAGAGCTTGCGCGGCGTGGCGTGCACCAGCGTAGGGTCTTGGGTGATGAAGTAGAAGTCGATCCCGCGCTTGCCGTGCTTGGATAGCTCCAGGATGGGTAGCGGGACCTTTGCGCCAGGCGGAGCCATGCCCCAGAAGTCTTGCAGCTCGTCGACGACGATGATGGAGTCGTTGGGGCACTCCATCCACTTGTCGGGGTGGTCGATTTCCTGCCAACCGTCAAGCGTGACTTCGGGGATGTTGCAGTAGAAGACCGGGCGGCCCTCTTTCTTGGCGCGCTCCTGCACCTGGATGAACGTGAAGAGCGTTTTCCCCTGCCTGGGGAGACCGGTGACGAAATTGATAGGCATGGCTTACCTCTGCACCAAGCGGCGCACCTTGTCACCGCCGAGGGAATTCAAGAGCACCTTCACGCCGATGGCACTGATCACAATGGACAAGTGCTGATCGATGCGAAAGAAGCCGGCCCACTCGGCCAGGCTGGACGCTCCCACCGACGACAGCAAGCCTGTCGCCTGGGCCTTGACAGAATCGACCAGGGCGCTGATGCCCGTGTACTCGACAAAGCCGAAGCCCAGGGCCACCAGCACGCGGCCAACGAAGCTGCTGACCAAGCGCAGCAGGCCGCCGAGCAAGACGGAAATGATCCACGGCATAGCCTACCCCCTGTTATTGCGGCCACCGAGCACCCAGACCATGGAGCCAAGCAGCGTGATGCCGACGCCGGCCATGGACAGAACGCCCAAAGGACCGCAGATGCGAGAGAACGGAATGCTGAACTCGGCAGATATGCCACCGAAGTTGAGCGGAATGGACGGGTCCGCGGGGCATGAACTGCCCCAGCCGAAGCCGGAAGAATCGAAGCTACCGACGCTGACTTGCTGAGCTTCGCTCTTGAGCTTGTCGGCGCTGATGCCGTCGCTGCCGTCAGCCGCGGCCGCATAGACGCTGTCAGGCGGCTCGTCTAACAACTTGCAATTACGCTGATGCTGCTCTCGGGCTATCGCACACTGGATCGCATCACCTTCGCATGTCCAGGCACCGCAGGAGCCACCAAAGCTAGAAGCCTCTTCATCACCGTTGCCGTCACCACCGCCATCACCGCCAGTAGCCGACCCAGTACAAACAGGGTCAGTCGGGTTCTTGCGGCAGAACTCATTGCGCGTGGTCGTAGTGCTGGTGGTCGTTGTTGACGGCGTGCCACCACCAGTTGTCGTCGTCGTGGTGGTTGTGGTGGTGCACGAAGCACCAGTGCACGAAGTCTGTCCCTGCGTCGTTGTCGTGGTCGTGCTTCCGTCAGGGTTCGTCGTCGTCGTCGTGCCACCAGACACGCCCACACCGTTCTGACCGGAATACGGAACGCAGGTTTCAATGCCGTTCACCGTACCAGGGAAGCCATTAGGACACTTGCGATCATCAGCAGGCGGCGCAGCGTCCGTGGGCGTGGTGCCGTCCGGGTTCTCTCCCGTGGCACCTTCTACGAGGTTGCAGGTACCACCCGTCAGCGTGAGCGTGCCGTAGTGGTACCACTTTCCGTCGTGCTGCGCGCTGAACTCCCGCTGAAACGTTCCGCCACACCCCCGCGTCGTCTGATCAACATACATCGTCGGCGTGCAGCCAACAGAGGGCGGCGCACTGCTACCGGTCACCACCTCCTGATTGGAATACTGCGCTCCAGGTAGAGCAGCACAGAACTCAGCAACAGGATCAGATCGCGCGACGCAAACGCCGTCTTTTAAAACTTCATTGTCAGCGCACTTTGGGGCGGCAACGCACTGATCGACGGCTTTATATGATTGATTGTTAGGGCAATGCCAGCCATTAACCTGCTTACAGTTTGTATTAGTTGGTAAAAAAAACTCATCATAATAGGCCCAATAGTGACCAGCCGGAAGAAGGGAAGTCTTTAGATCACCATAGTCATAGCCTTGCCCTTTGCAGTTTTGATACAGGGTAGCGGCATTAGATTGCGCAGAGAAAAATGCAACGCAAGCTAGAAGGATCAAGCGGAGAATATAAGCCATGCCGCACCTCATGGCCAAAAGATGATTGCGCCAGCCAGCACCAGCGCGACGAGAATCCAAAACCCCATGACCGTCCCCAGGTTGGTGAAGAAAAAAGGGGCGCACCCTTGCGAGCACGCCCCTTCCAAAAGCCGTCCTTACAGGACGCGCTGAACCCACTTGTAGAGCTTGATCACGACAATCAGGCTGATCACGGCCACGCCGATGGCGCTGACGGCAGTCACGCCACCGCTGATCGTGCCCACGATTTCCGTGGTGTCGATGGTCACGGCCTGGGCACGAGCGCCACCAGCCACGACCAAGCCCGTCAGGCCCACCACCGCAGGACGCGCCAGTGCGTCACCAGCCTTGCGGGCCAGGTCCACAGCAGCGTTCACAGCAGACAGAGCGCGGCGTTTCTCAACGTTCACGAGGTTCATTTTTCTCACTCCGATTCGAGGTATTTACGGGCCTGCCGCAGCAACCAAGCTACGGTCATGACCATCAGCAGGGCACCTCCGATTTCCACTGCAGATTGGGGGTCCAGGTAGAACGGGCTCAACTGAGCCAGTTCCAACCTGGTGACAACGATAAGCGCGTCGGGCGTGTCGCAAGACACTTCCAGATAGCCCTGAACGTCATTGCGCAAGCAGTACATGACGGCTACATCGCAACATGGCCGCAGGAGCAGCAACGGTACAAGAACACGCCGGAGAGCTCCTCCGGAGAGTCTTCAATGTCTTCCGAGCCACGCTCTTCGCAGCGCTCGGCGTCATCGTCAAAGTCTTCGTAATCGTCCATATCTACTCCTCGTGCATAGGGCGCATGCCGCCCTCGCGCTCGCAAGCTCGCGCCTGGTCGGCCTGCGCGCTGGCGCACGCCCTGTCGAAGCTGCGCTGCCTCGCTTGACCGATGCGACTGCGGCGCTCTTCCCAGGCCAAGAACATGTCAGTCAAGTCTTGCAAAACCCTGGCGCACGCCAGGCCGAAGATGCCGCCGACGACACCGGCAATGAAGCCGATCTCCGCCACGGCCTTGGCAAAGTGCTCAAGGTCGAGGGAGGTCATTCGACGGCATCCACCGTGTGGTCCACCGGCGTCACCATGGTGGTCTCGCCGGTTTCCTTGTCAATGCTGCGGAACGGCTTGCGCGTGTAGCCCCCGAGCTGGGCCAGCACGGTGATTTCGTCGCCGGTCTGGCCCAGGCGCTGGCGGCTACGCACCTCGACTGTCTGGGGACGGCTGTACGGATCGGGCGCGGGCGTGACGATGCGCGTGTACGTAGTCTTGTCGTGGCGGCGCACAGCGTCGATGCGGCCCCGGATGAGCACTTGCATGGGGACGAGCTTGATTCCCTGGGATGGGGATGCGGTGGCGGGTGCGTTCATGTCTTCAGTCTTTCAATCTGGGCCTGCAGCTCGGGCCATGCGAGTCCGGCAACAACGCCGGAGGGGTCCAACTTGCGGGGCATTCGGTGCACCCGCACTTCCTCAATGAGGTCTCCTGCCGTGCAGCCGGTGGCCTCCATTGCCTGGTGTGCATGCGCGCCAAAGCAGCGGCGCATGTGATAGAGCGCGTGGGCAAGCGTGCCCTTGGTTTCTTCGCGCTGCGTGGGGATTTCGAGGGCGGCCGCTTGGAGCAAGTCGCGCAAGGCCGGATAGGCACCCACGAATGCCTCGTCAGGGTTGGTGAGCACGCTCAGAGGGATGACGCGATCGCGGTTGCCCAGGCGCACTTCAAAACGCGTCCAGTCGCTATCGGGCATGCCGAGCTGGCGGCCCTTTTCGTAGACGCACAGCGTCTTCCCGTGCTTCAACTTGCCCACGTACATGGTTCGCCCCTTGTGGCCTGATTCGTGCCAGCTACCCTGCGTGTCGAGTTCAGGGTTCCGCCCACGGTTGATGAATGCGCCTGTGTCGTAGAGGGTCAGCGCGTCGTCTACGCTGTATTCGCCCTCGAGGAAGTCCACCGCCAAATCAACGCGGGAGATAGCCGCGCCCAGGCCTTCCAGCAGCTCCTGCACGCTCTCCCAGTCAGTGACCATGCCGCAGCCCTTGCCGTTGAGCTGCAGCAGCCATTTGCCTACCTGTGATTCGCCGCCGAGGGCGATGGCACCGACTTCGACCTTCGCGCCATCGTCCAGGCGTAGCTGCAACCTGTAGCGCTCAGTGAAGCCGAACAGGCCGCCGTCCAGCGTGGCATCCAGGCGGCCAGGCATGAGTCCGTTGAGGAACCGGACAAGGCCGTGCACCGTCATGGCAGGTTTCTCGAACGTGGCGTTCAACCAATCGATCTTGGCGCGCGGGCTGTCTTGGGCCGTGGCGGATGAACTTTCCACCCGTGTTACAGCACGGGCGGAAGGCGCTGTCGCGCCAACAGCCGGAACCGGCCGCAGGCGCCAGGAAAAGCGACTCCCTCCCCATGCGGATGGGGGGGAGTCGTGGAGCTGTGCTGCTGTCATTGCTTGGCCTCCACGTTCGCCGTGAAGGGGGACGTGACCACCGTAGCGGTGAAGGGAGATGTGAACTGCACCGTGTAGCCAAATGCGCGCAGCTGGCGCACGTAGCCATCGAACGAGTCAACGGTGTAGAACTTCTTGATGCTGTGCGTGGGATGCACTTCGACAGTGGACCCGGGAACCAACACCCCCGGAGGGTGCTTGACAAGCCAGGTTCGAACCGGCGCGGGGCGGCCCTGCATGTGGATCAAGGCCGACTGGCCGCCGTTGATGGGCTTCATGCGCGGCGCTCCCTAGCTTGGGGAGGCATGCCCGCCCAGCGGCGGCGCTTGGCCGCGATGGCCACCAGCTCGGGATCGCCCGAGGCTTCCTCATTGGTCACCAGTTGCTCGACCGTCAAGCGGCGGTGCTTGGCCACAGTCATGGGCTTGCCTTCGTACAGTTCCCCAACCGAGGGAAAGACGCGGGTATCGACAAGGCGCGGCTGCAGCTCCTGCACCTGGCGCTTAAACAGATCGCACTGGCGGGCCAGGAATGCGAGCTCGGCCTCGCCGGCCTTGCGCTGGAGCTTGTGGCTGTTGCAGATACCGCCGCTGGTCACCTCGAGGTCATGCAGCGTGCAGGCCGTGCGCGGGGCGATGACCGGGCTGTCATGGCGCGTGACTTCAAAGTGCGCGCAGTTGCGGCAGCCGGGGCGATCGCCAGGGGTCTGGTAGCCGACCTGGGCGTGTTTGGAAACGAGCCTCATCGCATGAGCCTCAATGCACTGCCACAAAAGCGACACCCAATCACAACATCGGGCGGTCGATGACAGAAGAACTCAGCGTTGCAAAGAGGCCCCTCCCAGTCGCATTCAGTGCAATGGGCAAGCTCGACATCAACTGTTCGGCCTTGATGGGTGCCCGCCCCCTGCCCGGCATCGGCTGGAGCCGGCAAGCTGGCCGGTACCGTTGGGGCGGCAGGGGGTGGGCAAACGAGAACGCTGGAGGCGTGCACCAGGCGGAAGAAATCGCCCGTGTGGTAGGCCAGCTCGAGGACGTTGCCGTCTACGGCGCGGACGGTGTAGATACCGTCTTGGTAGACGACCTGGGTTCCTGCGGTGATGGGGGAATGGGGCATTGCCGGCTCCTAGATGCGTTACACAAGTCGCGTAACGAACGGAGCCTATCGTTATTCACAAGGAATAACAAGAGCCTAGTATGATTTATTCAACTCGTGTAACTTTTATACAACACGAGTAAAGGAGTGAAGATGCACAGCACTATGAATTTGCTAGCAGATGCAGAGCAAGTTAAAGACCTCAGCGCCTGGGCTGAATCGCTTGGACTCACAAAGCGCGCCCTGTACACAGCGAAGTACAGAGGAAGCCTCAGCCCCGCCATTGCCGGAGCCCTCGCGGAAGAGCTTGGCAAGGACCCCAAGGACTGGATCGTCGTGGCCGCGCTGGAATCGGAGCGTGACAGCGCGTGCAAAGAACGCATGCTCAAGCGCGTCCGCAAAATGACATCACTTTAATGATGTAATTTCTGCATGAAGCCCATCTTCCGCCGCGTTGCAGTCATAGGCAAATACCCGGGGCCTGGCGCCGTTTCAGCGTCCGACAGCGCACGGCAGATCATCGAGAGCATTGCCCAGTTCGTCACCCAGCAGGACTGCGAGTTGACGCTGGAGGCCGAAACCGCCGCCCACACGGGCCTCACGCAATACCACACGCTGGATGTGGAGGGGATCGGCCGGCAATGCGACCTGTGCCTGGTCGTAGGCGGCGACGGCACCATGCTGGGCGTGGGCAGGCGGCTGGCCGGCTACGGCACGCCGCTGGTGGGCATCAACCAGGGGCGGCTGGGCTTCATTACCGACATTCCGCTGGAGGGCTACCAGGACGCGCTCACGCCCATCCTGCACGGAGACTACGAAGAAGACGTGCGCCCGTTGATGCAGGCCTGCGTGATGCGCGGTGGCGAGTGCGTGTTCGAGGCGCTGGCCCTCAACGACGTCGTGGTCAACCGCGGCTCCACCTCCGGCATGGTGGAGCTGCGCGTGGAGGTGGACGGCGTATTCGTTTCTAACCAGCGCGCCGACGGCCTGATCGTCGCGTCGCCCACCGGCTCCACGGCGTATGCCCTGTCTGCAGGCGGCCCGATGCTGCACCCATCGATCCCCGGCTGGGTGCTGGTGCCGATCGCGCCGCACACCCTGTCCAACCGGCCGATCGTGCTTTCCGACGCGACTGAGGTGGCCATTGAGGTGGCCGGCGGGCGCGACATCAGCGCCAACTTCGACATGCAGTCGCTCGCATCGCTGCAACATGGCGACCGCATACTGGTGCGCCGTTCCGCGCACCGGGTGTGCTTTCTGCACCCGCGCGGCTGGAGTTACTTTGCCACCCTGCGCAAGAAGCTGGGCTGGTACGAGGGAGGTTCCTGACCATGGCCCTGAGGCGGATCGCCCTGAGCGATTTCGTGATCGTGCGATCGCTCGAGCTGGACCTGCATGCCGGCTTCACCGTGCTCACCGGTGAAACCGGTGCCGGCAAGTCCATCCTGATCGACGCGTTGCAACTGGTGCTGGGCGCGCGTGCCGACTCCGGTGTGATCCGCGAAGGCGCGCAGCGCACCGACGTCTGCGCCGAATTCGACGGTGGCACCATCGCGCTGGCAGCCTGGCTGGACGAGGCGGGTTTTCCGCGCGACGACACGCTGCTGCTGCGCCGCACCGTCGATGTGCAAGGCAAGAGCCGCGCCTGGATCAACGGCATCCCCGCCACGGCAGCGCAGATGCGTGCCGTGGGCGAGCATCTGCTGGACATTCATGGGCAGCACGCCTGGCAGAGCCTGACGCGGCCCGACGCCGTGCGCGGCCTGCTGGACGCCTATGCCGGTGCGCAGGTGCAACCCTTGGCCGCGCTGTGGACGAGTTGGCGCGACGCGCAGCAGGCGCTGACCCACGCCCGCGCTGCCCAGGACACGCTGCAACAGGAACGCGAGCGCCTGCAGTGGCAGATCGGCGAAGTGGACAAGCTGGCGCCGCGCGATGGCGAATGGGAGGAGCTCAATGCCGAGCATGCGCGACTATCCAACGCCCAGTCGCTGCTGGACAACGCCCAGGCCGCCCTGACTGTGCTGGAGGACGAAGACGCAGGCGGCGCGCTGCGGGCCCTGGCGCAGGCACAGCACCTGCTGCAGGACTACGAGCATGTGGACCCGTCGTTTCGCACCATGAATGAGGTGCTGACCTCCTGCATCGCCCAGGCGGGCGATGTGGCGCACTCTCTGCAAAGCTACCTGCGCCACGCGGAGCCCGACCCGGATCGGCTGCAGCAGCTGGACGCCCGCGTATCGCAGTGGATGCAGCTCGCGCGCCGCTACAAGCGCACCCCACCCGAACTACCCGCGCTGCTGCAAGACTGGAAGGACACGCTGCACCGTTTGGACAGCGCCACTGACCTGGCCGCATTGCAGGCTGCCGAGCAAGCCCATGGCGCCGCTTACCAGAAGGCCGCACGCGCCCTGTCGCAAAAGCGCGCCAAGGCTGCGCCGCTACTGGCGCAGGCCATCACCCGCGCCATGCAGGGCCTGGGCATGGCGGGCGGGCGCTTCGAGGTGCAACTGGACAAGGCCGAGCCTGGGCCGCACGGCATCGACCAGGTGGCTTTCCTGGTCAGCAGCCACCCGGGCATGACGCCGCGGCCCATCGGCAAGGTGGCGTCGGGGGGCGAGCTGTCGCGCATGGCGCTGGCGATCTCGGTCACCACCAGCGAGCTGGGCGAGGCGCCCACACTGATCTTTGACGAGGTGGACTCGGGCGTGGGCGGCGCCGTGGCGGAGACCGTGGGCCGTCTGATGCAGCAGCTCGGGACGGCCCGGCAGGTACTGGCCGTCACCCACCTGCCCCAGGTGGCCGCGTGCGCGGACCATCACCTTGTGGTGGCCAAACACAAGCACGCCAAGGGCACCACCAGCAGCGTGGCCGCCGCCAACGAGGAGGCGCGTGTGGCCGAGATTGCGCGCATGCTGGGCGGCGAGCGTCTGTCCCCTACCACCCTGGCGCATGCACGCGAGATGCTGCAGGGCGCCGCCAAACCCACACCCTGAGCCATGGATCTGGAAGTCGTCGTCATCACCGGTATGTCCGGCTCGGGCAAGTCCGTCGCGCTGCATGCACTCGAAGACGCGGGCTACTACTGCGTGGACAACCTGCCGCCGGAACTTTTGACCTCCTTCGTGGAGCTGGAGCACGCGCACCACGGCCACCGCGTTGCCGTGGCCATGGACGTGCGCAGCGCCACCGCCCTGCCCCTGGTGCCGCAGCAGTTGGCCGGCCTGCGCGAGCAGGGCGTGCAGGTGCGCCAACTGTTCCTGGACGCCACCGACGACGTGCTGGTGCGGCGTTTTTCAGAAACCCGGCGCCGCCACCCTCTGTCCCAGGCCGAGATGCGCGAAGGTCCGCGCCCGCTTTTGCACACCATGCGGTTGGAGCGCGAGCTACTGGCCCCGCTGCGCGAGCAGGCACACGTCATCGACACCAGCACCCTGCGGTCCGCGCAATTGCTGAGCTATGTGAAGGACCTGCTGTCGGTGCCGCCGAGTCGGCTGACCCTGGTGTTCCAGTCGTTTGCGTTCAAGCGCGGCATCTCCATGGATGCCGACTATGTGTTCGACGTGCGCATGCTGCCCAATCCCCACTACGAGCCGCTCTTGCGCGCCCTCACGGGCAAGGACGCGCCGGTCATCGACTACCTGCGTCAGCAGCCCGAAGTAGCGCTGATGCTGGCGCACATTGGCGACTTCCTGGACCACTGGCTGGACGCGCTGGCCCACAACCACCGCAGCTACGTGACCGTGGCCATCGGTTGCACGGGAGGACAGCACCGCTCCGTCTACCTGGTGGAGCAGCTGGCGGCGCGCTTCGAGGGCCGCTGGAATACGCTGCGCCGCCACCGCGAGCTCGACGGCATCTAGCATGCACCGCTAGGTGACAGCTATTGTTTTAGTAGCTGCTAGCGCTTGCTATTGAACGACTTGCAATAGTTTTCTACCGGAAGTCGCCTATCTACGGTCGCTACCAGCTCTCATTTTTGACAGCCGTCCCCAAGGGAGGCGAGCAGCTTGCGCACGGGCGCGGGCAGCCCCAGCGCCGGCCATTGCGCCGGAGCGAACCACCCCGACTGCTGCTCAGCGCAATGCGCGCTCGGCTGCGGCGTTGCATCGCGCGCCAGCACCGGATGCAGGTGCAGGTCGCGGTGCGTCAGCACGTGGGTGAAGGCCGGCAGATCCCGCGCATCGCAGCTGGCGTGCAACTGCAGCGCCTCGTCCAGCGCCGCGCGGCTGTCATAGACCGGCGGACAGTACAGCCCCGCCCAGATGCCGATGGGCGGACGCCGCTCCAGCCACAGCCGGCCCGCACCATCCTGGCGCAGCAGCAGCCACCAGGCCTGCGCGCTGCGCTTGAGCTTGCGCGTGCGCACCGGGTAGTCCTGCGGGTTGCCGTCGCGGCGCGCCACGCAGGCCTCTTGCAAGGGGCACAGCAGGCAGTTGGGGTTGCGGGGCAGGCAGATGCCGGCGCCCAGGTCCATCAGGCCCTGCGTGTAGCGCGGCATGGCATGGGACAGGTCCTGCTGTGGCAGCAGCGCCTCGGCCTGCTGCCATAACGCGCGCTCGTTCTTCGCCTCGGCCAGGTCGGCGCCGAACCCCAGCACCCGCGTGAGCACGCGTCGCACGTTGGCATCCAGGATCGGCGCCCGTGCGCCGAAGCAGAAAGCGGCTATCGCCCCTGCCGTGGAGCGGCCGATGCCCGGCAGGGCCGCCAGCTCATCCACCGTGCGGGGGAACTCCCCCCCGTGCTGGTGCACGACGATCTGCGCGCAGCGGTGCAGGTTGCGCGCGCGGCTGTAGTAACCCAGGCCGCTCCACAGCGCCAGTACCTCGTCTTGCGGCGCAGCAGCCAGTTGGCGCACGTCGGGAAAGCGCGCCAGAAAGCGCGCGTAGTACTCCAGCACCGTGGCCACCTGGGTCTGCTGCAGCATGATCTCCGACAGCCACACGCGGTATGCATCGCGCGTGTTCTGCCAAGGCAGGTGGTTGCGCCCATGCGCTGCCTGCCAGCGCACCACCTGGGTCGCCAGCTCTGCGGACGGACCGCTCATGACGCCGCGAGCGGCTGGAGTTCGGTAAGGGGTATGTCGATGTCCACGCCCTCAGGCGCTTGCGGCTGCCGCACGAGGTCGGAGGTCAGCTCGGTCAGCCGCTGCTCCAGTTCGGCGAGGTGCTGCTCGGCCTCTTCGATCTCGGCGATGCGGTCCACCAGCCCGTTGGCGGCCTGCTGGATGCGGTTCACCGCCTCGATGCGCCGCGAGAAGCTGCGTTTGCGCTCACGCAGTTGCGCGTCCAGCTGCGCCGTGGCCGTCTTGCTCCACAGCTCCAGCTCGTTGGCCGCGGACTCGAACACGGTGCGCAGGCGCAGGCCCATGGCCCGCAACAAGCGCTGCGCGAACTCTGGCTGCGCCAGGCGCAGCGTGTTGCCCATGCCCACGTATTGCAGGTGCCGCTGCTCGATGGCCACGATCTCCTGCACATAGTTACCCAATTGGGGCGCCGCAGGTACTTGCAACGAGAAGCCGAACTCCGTGTTGAGCTGGCGGAAGGTGCCGCCCAGCATGGCCTGGATCTCGATGCCCGTGGACTGCGCGGCCTCCATGATGGTGCGCACCTTGGCGAAGGTGTCGCCATATACCTTGCGCACGCCCAGCTTGAGCCCTTTGGGCTGCAGCGCCTCGGTGAGCTCCACCAGTTGCGCCTTGAGCGAACGCGGCCCAAGCTGGTGGAACACCTCGCGCAGCATCTTCAGGTGCACTGCCCGCACGGCCTGGATCTTGGCCGTGCTGGCTTCAAACTCCTGCTGCTCCTGCTCGATGCGCCCGCGCATGGCGTCGATCACCGAGGCATTCTTGCCGCGCAGGCTGCGCAACTCCAGCATCTGATCATCCAGATCGCGCCGGCGGATGTTGATCACCCGCCGCGTCTCGGACTGCAGGCTTGCCACGCCGCTGGCCACCGTGGCCCGCAGGATGGCCTGGCGCCGGCCCATGATGCCCTCGGCCAGCGCTTCCTCCAGCAGCGGCAGCCCACTGGACTCCAGCAGGATGTCATCACAGTTGATCTTGGCCACCAGGCCCTTCTGGGCCGACACGGGCACGACATGGCTGAGCGGCACGCCCAGCAATTCGGCCGATGTCTGGCGCTGGCGCTCCAGCTGCGCTTGCACTTGCGACGGGGAACTGAGCGTGTCCCACAGCGTGTCGATCTTGTTCAGCACCACCAGCCGCGCATCGGTCGCGTCTTCAGCCGTGCCCAGGTGGTCGCGCCAGATGGTCAGGTCCGAGCGCGTCACGCCCGTGTCCGCGCCCAGGATGAACACCACGGCGTGGGCCTGCGGGATGAGGTTGATGGTGAGCTCGGGCTCCGCGCCCACGGCGTTCAGGCCCGGCGTATCCAGAATCACGAGCCCCTGCTTGAGCAGCGGATGTGGAATGTTGATGACCGCGTGCCGCCACATCGGCACCTCGACCATGCCCGCAGCGTCCAGCACGGGGTTCTCGTCGGCGGCTTCATCGCTCCAGAAACCCAGCGCACGCGCCTCATCCACGGACACGCGGCGCACTTCCGATACTTTTTCAAGCGCCTGGGCGAGTTGGGCCGGGTCGTCCATGTCCAGCGGCACCTTCACCCAGCGGTCTGCCTTCAGGCGCCACTCGGCCAGCCCCAGGGACTGCATGCGCGTGTCGATAGGCAGCAGGCGCAGGCTGGGGGCGGTGCCGTTTTCATAGCCCAGCTCGGTCGGACACATAGTGGTGCGCCCCGCACTGGCCGGCATGATGCGCCGGCCATAGCCGGCGAAGAAGATCGCATTGATGAGCTCGGACTTGCCGCGCGAAAACTCCGCCACAAAAGCGACAGTCACCTTGTCGCTGCGCACCTGCTCTTCCAGCCGCTGCAGACGCTCCTCCACAGCCGCGTCCATGAGGTCGTGCGAACCCATCCATTGCCCCAGGCGCTTGAGTTGCTGGGCGAAAGCACGCCTCCATGCGCCGTGCTGGTCAAACTGTTCGTTGAATGAAGGTCCCACTTTGCTCCCGGATATCAATGCAAGCGCCCGCGTGGGCGGGAGATGGCGCAATATAGCATCGCCATTGCGCCGGTCCGCCGCCACGCAGCCCGGTCAGGCGCGCTGGCAGTGCGGACAGAAATAGGTGCTGCGCTGCCCCTGGCGCAACAGACGCACGGGCGTACCGCACTGGCGACACGGCAGGCCCGCGCGGCCATAGACATTGGCCTCCAATTGGAAATGCCCGGCGCTGCCGTCGGCGCTGGAGAAATCACGCAGCGTGCTGCCGCCCCGCTCCACCGCGCGCGCCAGCACCTCGCGGATTGCGCCGTGCAGGCGCCGGGCTCGCTGGGGTCCGATCGCGCAAGCGCGGATGGTTGGCCGGATGCCCGCGAGGAACAGCACCTCGCAGGCATAGATATTGCCCACGCCCACGACCACCGTGCCCGCGAGCAGCAGTTGCTTGATGGGCGTGCGTTTGGCGCGCAGCCCCGCGTGGAAGGACTCGAAGGCGAAGTCCTCGCCCAACGGCTCCAATCCCCACCCATCGAGCAGCTTGCGTGCACGGGGATCGGACTCACCCGCCGCCCAGACCACGGCGCCGAAGCGCCGCGGGTCGTGCAGCCGCAGCGTGCCCTGGTCCATTATCAGTTCGAAATGGTCGTGGGCGCCGCGCGCGGGCAGGTCGCGTGCAAAGCGCAAGCTGCCCGACATGCCCAGGTGAATGAGCAGCAGCCCTTCATCCAGATCCAGCAACAGATATTTGCCGCGCCGGCGCACACCGCACACCCGCCGCCCGACCAATACTGCGGGCTCCGTGCCCAGCGGCCAGCGCAAGGGCTTGCCCACCGTAATGCCGCGGACAGTTGCGCCCTCGATCGCGCCAGCGAAGCTGCGCCGCGTGACTTCCACCTCCGGCAGCTCAGGCATCGCAATACTCGTCAAGAAGTTCAAGAGCCATGGATTATTATGGGCCGATGGTGCAATCTCTTCGTTTCAGGGCCGTCGCACTGGCATGTTGGGCTGCGGCGAGCATGCTGCCGGCCATGGCCCAGACGCCTGCCCAGTCCACCGTCCCCGCCCCCCCAGCCGAGCTGGAAGATACCGATGCGGCTGCCAGCGACGATGCAGCCGCCTTGAATGCCGAGCTGTTCTACGAATTGCTGCTGGGCGAGATGACCACCAGCCGGGGCGACCCCGGCACCGGTTATGCCCTGATGCTGGACGCTGCACGCCGCAGCGGCGACCCACAGTTGTACCGCCGCGCCACCGAGATCGCCCTGCAGTCGCGCTCGGGCGAATACGCCTTGATGGCCGCGCGTGCGTGGAAGGAGGCCCTGCCGCAGTCGCGCGATGCCAATCGCTACATGCTGCGCATCCTGGTCGCCCTCAATCGCATCGGCGATAGCGCCGACCCCTTGAAGCAGGAACTGAGCACCGCGCCGACGCGCGACAAGATATCCACCATCCGCGCGCTGCCTCAGCTCTATGGCCGTGCCAGCGACAAGGCACTGGCCGCGCAGGTGGTGCGCCAGGCCCTGCAGGCAGAACTGAACCACCCGGCCATCGGTCCCATTGCATGGACCACCGTGGGGCGCATGGACCTGGCAGCCAGCGACAAGGCGGGCGCCCTGGAGGCGGCGAGCCAGGCCCATGCACAAGACCCCGCCGACGATGGCGCCGCCATGCTGGCGCTCGAGTTGCTCGCAGAGGGCGTCACGCAGGCAGAGCCGCTGCTCGCGGGTTACCTGGCCGGCAAGCCCCTGCCCGAAGTCCGAATGGCCTACGCACGCCTGCTGCTGGAGTCTCAGCGCCTGGCCGACGCACAGTTCCAGCTGGATGCAGTCAATCGCGAACAGGCCGACATGCCCGAAGCCTGGTTGTTGCAGGCGTCGCTACACCTGCAAGGCGGACGGCTGGACCAGGCGGAGGAGGCACTGCGGCGTTTTACCGGCTTGCTCGAAGACCTGCCCGCCACGCCCCAACGCAAGCGCGCGCTCACCCAGGCGTATCTGATGCACGCGCAAGTAGCGGAGAAGCGTGGCGACTACGCCGAGGCGGAAGGTTGGCTTTCGCGCATTGAAGATGCCGCCGAACTGCTCACGGCTCAAAGCCGCCGCGCTGCACTGCTCGCACGCCAGGGCAAATTGGAAGAGGCGCGCGCACTGATCCGCGCCGTGCCCGCAAGCACCCCGGATCAGGAACGCCTCAAGTTGCAGGCCGAAGCCCAGTTGCTGCGCGAAGCAAAACAATATGCACAGGCCTACACGGTCCTCGGCAAGGCCGTAGCGCTGGCGCCGGCGGACAACGACCTCGCCTACGACCAAGCCATGCTGGCGGAAAAGGCGGGCCGCCTCGACGACATGGAACGCCTCTTGCGCGCCATCATCGCCCGCCAACCCGACTACCACCACGCACTCAATGCCCTGGGGTTTTCCCTCGCAGAGCGGGGCGTACGGCTGGAGGAAGCCAAGGCGCTCATCGTCAAAGCGCTGGAGTTTGCACCGAACGATCCGTTCATCACCGACAGTCTGGGCTGGGTGGAATTCCGCCTGGGCAACCGCCAGGAAGCGCTGACCATCCTGAAACGCGCCTACGAAACACAACCGGACGCAGAGATAGCGGCCCACATCGGCGAAGTTCTGTGGTCTCTGGGACAGCATGATCGCGCGCGTGACATCTGGCGCGAGGGCCTGCGTATCAACAAAGACAACGACACACTCAAGGGCACGCTCGACCGGCTGGGAGTGCGTCTGTGAGCCCGCCGCAACTGGCGGCTGACCACCGCCCTCTGCGCGGCCGGCTGGTGCTCGGGATCGTCGCAGCTGCAACCCTGGTCGCCTGCGCGCAGCCGCCACGCCCTGCGGACGCCAGCCCGGACCACTGGTCGGGCCGGCTGGCCGTTCAGGTGGAAGACGATGCAGGCCAATCCTTCAGTGCCGGTTTTGAATTGAAGGGCCACCCCTCCGCGGGAGAGCTCACTCTCATCAACCCGCTGGGCAACATCATCGCGCGTGTGGAATGGACTCCGCATCGCGCCGTGCTGGTCCAGGGGCAGGAACGCAGGGAGGCTGCCTCGCTGCAGACCCTGGTACATGACCTGACCGGCAGCGACCTACCCATTTACGCGCTTTTCAGCTGGCTGAAGGGCGAATCCCTCCAGGTCGCCGGCTGGCGCACCAACCTCGATGCCCTGCAGCAGGGGCGCTTGTCGGCCACGCGCGAGCAGCCGCTGCCTCGCACTACGCTGCGCATTGTCTTGAGCCTCTGACCGCTTTCCATGCAAGCCCTGTACGACGTGCCGGCGCCGGCCAAACTGAACCTGTTTCTGCATGTCACGGGTCGCAGGCCCGATGGCTATCACCTGCTGCAGTCGGTCTTCATGTTGATCGATTGGTGCGATGTTCTGCATTTCGAGGTGGGCGGCAATGGGGCCGTCACACGTGAAGACCTTACCAGCGCCCTGCCTGCGGACGATCTGGTCGTGCGCGCCGCACGTGCGCTGCAAAAGGCCACCGGTTGCCCGCAAGGGGTACATATCGGCGTCTCTAAACACATCCCCGCACAAGCCGGCTTGGGTGGCGGATCTTCGGACGCGGCCAGCACGTTGCTGGCGCTCAACCGCTTGTGGAAGTTGAAACTGTCTCGGCAGCAGTTGCACTCGATCGCCCTGACGCTGGGCGCCGATGTTCCGTTTTTTTTGTGCGGCGCAAGCGCCTGGGTCGAGGGAATTGGTGACATAATTCGCCCTCTTGAGTTGGAGCACCAACTTCCGCCTGCGGCTTTCGCGGTGGTCAAGCCCGAAGCGGGGCTGGATACGAGAATGATTTTTTCGCATCCCTCCCTTAAACGTGATTCGAGTTGTGCTACAATTTCAGGCTTTGCTGCAACACACTACCAATTTGGAAGTAATGACCTGCAGCCAGTCGCACAAGCCTTGTGCCCCGAGATCACGCAAGCCATCAATTGGCTTGAATCAAAAGGGTTGCGAGGACGCATGACAGGCTCTGGAAGTGCGGTGTTTGCACGAATCACACACGCTGTCGATCTGCACGATGCACCCGCTGCTTGGCATGTCAAAGTGTGTGAAAATCTAAAGTCTCATCCGCTAGCGGATTGGGTTTTGGATGAAAAGATACTGGGTGAGCTGACGCAAGACAGCTGACCTGCGTAGGGGAGTCGCCAAGTTGGTTAAGGCACCGGATTTTGATTCCGGCATGCGAGGGTTCGAGTCCTTCCTCCCCTGCCAAAGATTATTTCCCACACGGGATTTAAATTCAGACGGCTGAGTCGCTCATGCAAACCAATCCCCCCGACTTCGTGGTTTTCACGGGCAATGCCAACCCTGGATTGGCTGCCGAGATCGCTCAAAATCTTGGCACCACTCTCGGCGCCATTGATGTGGGCCGGTTCTCCGACGGCGAAGTCACCGTCGAAATCAAGCAAAACGTCCGCGCCCGCGATGTATTCGTGGTGCAGTCGACCTGCGCGCCGACCAACGAGAACCTGATGGAACTGCTGATCATGGTCGACGCGCTCAAGCGCGCCTCGGCCGAACGCATCAGCGCCGTGATTCCCTACTTTGGTTACGCTCGCCAGGACCGCCGTCCGCGTTCCACACGCGTTCCGATCTCCGCCAAGGTGGTGGCTAACATGCTGCAGGCAGTGGGCGTCGCCCGCGTGCTGACCATGGACCTGCATGCCGATCAGATCCAAGGTTTCTTCGACATTCCGGTGGACAACATCTACGCGTCGCCGGTGCTGCTGGGTGACCTGAACCAGAAGAAGTACGAGAACCTGATCGTGGTGAGCCCGGACGTGGGCGGCGTGGTGCGTGCACGCGCCCTGGCCAAGCAGCTCGGCACCGATCTGGCCATCATCGACAAGCGCCGCCCCAAGGCGAACGTGTCGGAAGTCATGCACGTGATCGGCGACATCGAAGGCCGCAACTGCGTGATCATGGACGACATGATCGACACCGCCGGCACGCTGGTGAAGGCCGCCGAAGTGCTCAAGGAACGCGGCGCCAAGAACGTTTACGCCTATTGCACGCATCCCATTTTCTCGGGCCCGGCCATCGAGCGCATCGCGCAAGGCACGGCCCTCGATGAAGTGGTGGTGACCAACACGATCCCCCTGAGCGATGCCGCCAAGGGGTGTTCCAAGATTCGCCAGCTCTCCGTGGCGCCGCTGATCGCCGAAACGATCCAGCGCATTGCCAAGGGTGAGTCGGTGATGAGCCTGTTCTCCGACCAGGCTTGATGATCGCTCCGCCGCTAGCGGAGGTGTCACAGCCCCAAGCCTCCTTCGGGAGGCTTGCTTGTTCGGAGACAGCGCGGGCCCATGCCATGGTGGCGTGCGGTCTTTATCAACAGGGCCAGGCTGGTCGCGGCCGGCCCCTTCAGGAGTTCAAACATGCAATTCGTCGCTTTTGAGCGCGCCAAGCAAGGTACGGGTGCGAGCCGCCGTCTGCGCATTTCGGGCAAGGCCCCCGGCATCGTCTATGGCGGCTCCGCCGAGCCCCAGCTGATCGAGATCGATCACAACGCCCTGTGGCACGCCCTCAAGAAGGAAGCGTTCCACTCCAGCATCCTGGACATGGAGCTGAACGGCCAAGTCACCAAGGTGCTGCTGCGTGACGTGCAGTACCACCCCTTCAAGCAGCAAGTGCTGCACGTGGACTTCCAACGCGTGGACGAGAAGACCCGCGTGCACCTGAAGGTGCCGCTGCACTTCGAAGGCGTCGAAGGCTCGCAGGCCGTAAAGGTGGAAGGCTGCACGGTGACCCCGCTGATCCATGAACTGGACGTGATGTGCATGCCCGCGCAACTGCCCGAGTTCATCAAGGTGGACCTGAGCGGCCTGACCTCCAAGTCCACCATGGGCCTGCAGTCCGTGAAGCTGCCCCACGGCGTGAAGGCCGTGGTGCGTGGTTCCAACAAGAACCCCGCCCTGGTGTCGATCAAGCTGCCCGAAGTGGTGGCCGACGCGACCGCAGCCGCAGCACCCGCAGCCGCACCCGCCAAGAAGGGCAAGAAGTAAGCACTTCTGCCGGGCCGTCGCCCTCAGGGGCGGCCTCTTGCCTCTCAACGGCCCACCTCGCGTGGGCCGTTGGCGTTTTGTGGCTCCCTGCAAGCGCACGTCGCGCCGCTTCAGGCGCGCCGGATAATCGCAACATGATCAAACTGTTTGTGGGCCTGGGCAACCCCGGCCCGGAGTACGAGGCCACACGCCACAACGCGGGGTTCTGGTGGATCGACGCGCTGGCGCGCGAACTCAAGGTCACCCTGGTCCCCGAGCGCAGCTACCACGGCCTGGTCGCGCGCGCCAGCGTTGCCGGCCACAGCGTCTGGCTGCTGCAGCCGCAGACCTTCATGAACCTCTCAGGCAAGTCGGTGGCGGCCCTTGCGCGCTTCTTCAAGATTCCGCCGGAGGAAATCCTCGTCGCACACGACGAATTGGACATTCCGCCCGGACAGGCCAAGCTCAAGCGCGGCGGCAGCCACGCAGGCCACAACGGGCTGCGTGACATCCACGCGCAACTGGGCACCAGCGACTACTGGCGGCTGCGCATCGGCATCGGCCACCCCGGCGTGAAGGCGGAGGTGGTGAACTGGGTGCTCAAGAAGCCCGCGCCCGACCAGCGCACGCTGATCGAGGACAGCATCCTGCATTCGCTCAAGGCCTACCCCGCCCTGCTGGCCGGCGACATGGACAAGGCCACGCTCCTCGTGCACACCACCAAGCCGCCCCGCCCCAAGACCACACGCCCCGCCCAGGCGCAGGCCGCACCACAAGCGGGACTAGATTAACTATTATTTTGATAGCTGGTAGCGCTTACCAGATAAGCGCTAGCGGCCCAAAAACCTCCACATTCAAGCCACTTTCGGTGGCTTCAGGCGCTGGAACTTCTGCCACAGCGTCTCGCGGCTTTCCTGGTGGGCCGGGTGGACCGGAATGCAGGCCACGGGACAGATGGCCACGCACTGGGGCTCATCGAAATGGCCCACGCATTCGGTGCACTTGGAGGGTTCGATCTCGTAATGCTCCTGGCCCAGGAAGATGGCCTCGTTGGGGCATTCGGGCTCGCACACGTCGCAGTTGATGCACTCGTCCGTGATCATCAACGCCATGGCGCAACTCCCTTGCTGCACATGGCGCAATGCGGTGACAGGCGGGCGGTGAACAGCATCCTGCAATTATCCGCCCACCCCTGTGCCCCCGTGGGGATGGCCGCCATGCGCCCGCGGTTTTTGTCCTATGCTCGGTCCACCACCGCCCCGGCCGCGCGCCGCGGCCTTCACTCCCATGGCCCTGTTCTTCCTCCAACGCCTCGCCACTTTGATCGCCACGCTGCTGGGCGCGTCGGCCGTGGTGTTCGTGGTGCTGGAGGTCCTGCCGGGCAACGCGGCCGAAGTGCTGCTGGGGCCTGACGCCGCACCCGAGGCCGTGGCCGAGCTCGCCGCCCGGCTGGGCCTGGACCAACCCGCGCTCGTGCGTTATGGGCAGTGGCTGGGTGGACTGCTCACGGGCCAGTTAGGGGACAGCCATGCCTACAGCGCGCCCGTGGCCGACCTGATCGGCGAGCGCCTGGCGCTGACCATTCCGCTGGCCCTGCTGGCCATGCTGCTGACCACCGCGCTGGCGCTGGCCGCTGGCGTGTATGCGGCATCGCGCCACAACCGCCTGGGCGACTGGGGAGTGATGGGGCTGGCGCAACTGGGCATTGCCATTCCCAACTTCTGGTTTGCCATCCTGCTGATCCTGCTGTTTTCGGTACAGCTGCAATGGTTCTCGGCCGGGGGCTTTCCCGGCTGGAGCGCCGAAGCCGGCGGCGGCGTGCTGCCCGCGCTGCAGGCCCTGCTGCTGCCCGCCGTGGCCCTGGCCGTGGTGCAGGCCGCCATCCTGGCGCGCATCACGCGCTCCGCCGTGCTGGACGTGCTGCGCGAAGACTTCGTGCGCACGGCGCGCGCCAAGGGGCTTTCGCAACGCGCGGCGCTGTGGGGCCATGTGCTGCGCAACGCCATGATCCCCGTGGTGACGGTGATGGGCCTGCAGTTCGCCAACCTGCTGGCCGGCACCATCGTGGTGGAGAACGTGTTCTACCTGCCCGGGCTGGGCCGGCTGATCTTCCAGTCCATCGCCAACCGCGACCTGGTGGTGGTGCGCAACTGCGTGATGCTGCTGGCGGCCATGGTGGTGGTGGTGAACTTCGTGGTGGACCTGCTGTACGCGGCCATCGACCCGCGCGTAAAGGCCCGCGGCCTATGAGCGCGCTGCCGACCTTCCCCGCGCCCAGCCCCCACACGCCGGCGTTCTGGCGCCGCGCGCTGCGCCACCCCAGCTGCGCGATCGGTGCCGTACTCACGCTGGCGCTGGTGCTCTCCGCCCTGCTCTCCTTCGTCTGGACGCCATGGCCGCCTTATGAGATGGCGATGGATGCCGCCCTGCAGCCCCCCGGCGCGCAGCACTGGCTGGGCACCGACGCCTACGGGCGCGACGTGGCCTCGCAACTGCTCGTGGGCGCGCGCGCGTCCATCGCGGTGGGCGTGATCGCCGTGGGCATCGGCCTGGCGCTGGGCGCCGCGCTCGGGCTGCTGGCAGCGGCGCGCGGCGGCTGGGTGGAGGAAGCCGTCATGCGCCTGGCGGACTTCACCTTCGCGTTCCCCGCGCTGCTGCTGGCCATCATGCTCACGGCCGTGTTCGGCCCCGGCATGGTGAACGCCATCATCGCCATCGGCATCTTCTACATACCGACCTTTGCCCGTGTCACGCGCGCATCGGCCAAGGCGGTGTGGGCGCGTGAATACATCCTGGCGGCGCGCGCCTGCGGCAAGGGCCCATGGCGCATCACCTTCGAGCATGTGTTGCCCAACATCGCTTCCGTGCTCATCGTGCAGGCCACGATCCAGTTCGCGCTGGCGATCCTCGCCGAGGCCGCGCTTTCGTACCTGGGCCTGGGCACGCAGCCCCCGCAACCGTCGTGGGGACGCATGCTGGCCGAGGCCCAGACCCTCATGTTCCAGGCGCCGCTGCTGGCCGTGTGGCCGGGCGTGGCGATTGCGCTGGCGGTGCTGGGCCTGAACCTGCTGGGCGACGGGCTGCGCGACCTGCTGGACCCCCGACTGTCCCGCCAGCGATGACACCAGCGCATGCACCTCCCTCCCCTGCGCCATTGCTGGACGTGCAGCAACTGGCCATCACGCTGCGCACGCCGCGCGGCCCGGTGCGCGCCGTGCATGACGTGGACTTCGCCCTGCAGCCCGGCGCCACGCTGGGGCTGATCGGCGAATCGGGCTGCGGCAAGTCCCTTACCGCGCTCGCGCTCATGGGCCTGCTGCCTGAAGGCGCGCGCGTGCAGGGCAGCATCCGCCTGGACGGGCAGGAACTGCTGCCGATGACCGAGCCCCAGTGGTGCCGGCTGCGCGGCGACCGCATCGGCATGGTGTTCCAGGAACCCATGACCGCGCTCAACCCCGTGCACACCATCGGGCGGCAGGTGGCCGAGCCGCTGCGCCTGCACCGCGGCCTGTCCGCCCGGCAGGCGCGCGCCGAGGCCGTTGCGTTGCTGGAACGTGTGGGCATCGCGCAGGCCGCGCAGCGGCTGGACGCCTACCCGCACCAGTTCTCGGGCGGGCAGCGCCAGCGCATCACCATCGCCATGGCGCTGGCCTGCGGGCCGCAGCTCCTGATTGCCGACGAGCCCACCACGGCGCTGGACGTGACGCTGCAACGCCAGATCCTGGAGTTGATCCAGGGTCTGGTGGCCGAGCGCGGCATGGCGCTGATCCTCATCTCGCACGACCTGGGCGTGATCGCGCAGAACGTGCAGCGCACGCTGGTGATGTATGGCGGCACGGTGGTCGAGGCCGGCCCCACGCGCGAAGTCTTCCGCACGCAGGCCCATCCCTACACCCGCGGCCTGTTCGCCGCACGCCCGCAGTGGGGCTCCGCACGCGTGCCCGGTGCACGCCTGCCCACGATCGCTGGCACCGTGCCCGACCTGGCCGATCTGCCGCCGGGTTGCCCCTTCGCCGGACGCTGCCCGCTCACCGTGCCCGACTGCCACGCCTCCTTGCCGCCCACCACGGCGCTGGGCCCGGGCCACATGGCGCGCTGCATACGGCTGGGGGAGAGCGCGTGAACACTATCAATTCAATAGCTGCCAGCGCTTTCCCTACAAGCGCTACAGGCCATTTCGACCCAAATGCACCCCTTTTGCGCGTACGCGGCCTGCAGCGGGACTATCCGCTGCCCCGCACACGGCCGTGGGGGCCGCGCGCGCAGGTGCAGGCGCTGCGGGGTGTGGACCTGGACATCACCACCGGCCGCAGCCTGGGCGTGGTGGGCGAGTCGGGCTCGGGCAAGTCCACGCTGGCGCGCCTGGTGATGGCGCTGGACACGCCCAGCGCCGGCAGCGTGCACCTGCTGGGGCGCGACCTGCACCGGTTGCCCGCGCACGCGCTGCGCGCCGCACGGCGCGACTTCCAGATGGTGTTCCAGGACCCCTACGGCTCGCTGGACCCGCGCCAGACGGTGGAGCGCATCGTCACCGAGCCGCTGCAGGTCCTGGGCCGTACCACACGCGCCGAACTGCGCGAGCAGGCTGCAGCCGTGCTGCAGCAGGTGGGCCTGCGCGCGGGCGATGCGCACAAGTACCCGCACGAATTCTCGGGCGGCCAGCGCCAGCGCATCGCCATCGCGCGCGCGCTCATCACGCGGCCGCGCCTCATCGTGGCCGACGAGCCCGTGAGCGCGCTGGACGTGTCCGTGCAGGCCCAGGTGCTGAACCTGCTGCAGGACCTGCAGGAGCGCCTGGGCGTCACCTACCTGCTCATCAGCCACGACCTGGCCGTGGTGCAGCACCTGTGCGACGAGGTGCTGGTGCTGCACGAGGGGCGCGTGGTGGAGCGCGGTGCGCCGCACACGCTGTTCAGCACGCCGCAACACCCCTACACGCAGGCGCTGGTGGCCGCGGTGCCGCGCATCGCGCTCTAGCCGCACGGCGCCAGCGCGCCACGCCCGGCCGCGCCCTGTAGTAAAAAGCAGAGCACAGCCCGCCGCACGCATTCCACCCGTCCAAGGAGATCCCGCCCATGTTCACCCGCCGCACCGCCCTCGCCTCCGGCGCCCTGGCCACCGCCGCGCTGGCCACGCCGCTGCACGCGCTGGCGCAGGGCAAGAAGGACGCCGTGACCCTGGCCCTGGCCCTGGAGCCGCCGGGGCTGGACCCCACGGCCGGCGCGGCGTCCTCGATTGCCGAGGTCACGCTCTACAACATCTACGAGACGCTCACGAAGATCAACCCGGACGGCAGCGTCTCGCCGCTGCTGGCCGAGAGCTGGGAGGTCTCGCCCGACCTCAAGACCTACACCTTCCGCCTGCGCAAGGGCGTCACCTTTCACAACGGCGAGCCGCTCAATGCCGCGGCCGTGAAGTTCTCCTTCGACCGCGCGGGCGGCGACAAGAGCACCAACAAGGACAAGCGCAGCTTTGCCAACCTGAGCACGCAGGCGGTGGACGAGTACACCGTGGTGGTGCTCAACAAGGACATCGACCCCGACCTGCTGTTCGTGCTGGGCCAGGCCACGGCCATCATCGTGGAACCCAAGAGCGCCGCCACCAACGCCACCAAGCCCGTGGGCACGGGGCCCTACAAGCTCGCCGGCTGGAGCCGCGGCGCCTCCATCACGCTGGCCGCATGGCCGGGGTGGCGCCAGCCGTCCAGCATCCGCATCCGCCGCGCCACGTTCCGCTTCATTCCCGATGCGGCGGCGCAGGTGGCCGCGCTGCTGGCGGGCGACGTGGACGCCTTCCCGCGCGTCACGCCGCGCAGCATGGCGCAGTTCAAGAACAACCCGCGCTTTCAGGTCATCGTGAGCGGCTCGCGCGCCAAGACCATCCTCGCGATCAACAACGCGCGCAAGCCCTTGAACGACGTGCGCGTGCGCCGCGCCATCGCCGCAGCGATCGACCGCAAGGCCATCATCCAGGGCGCGGCCGACGGCCTGGGCGTGCCTATCGGCAGCCACTACGTGCCCGGCGCCTTCGGCTACGTGGACACCACGGGCATCAACCCGCATGACGTGGAGAAGGCCAAGCGCCTGCTGGCCGAGGCCGGCGTGAAGACACCCCTCACCCTCACCATGACGCTGCCGCCGGCGCCCTACGCACGCCAGGGCGGCGAGCTGATTGCCTCACAGCTCGCCAAGGTGGGCATCGTTGCCAAGCTGCAGAACGTAGAGTGGGCCCAATGGCTCAGCGGCACCTACGGCAACAAGAACTACGACCTGACGCTGATCTCACACGTGGAGCCGTTCGACCTGGGCAATTTCGCCAAGCCGGACTACTACTGGGGCTACCACTCGGAAAAATTCGACCAGCTGTACGAGCAGATCAAGACCGCCACCCGCCCGGCCGACCGCGCCCGCCTTCTGGGCGACGCGCAGCGCCTGTTGGCCGAGGACGCGGTGCACGCCTTCCTGTACCAGCCGCAATGGGTCACCGTGGCCCACAAGCAATTGCGCGGTCTGTGGAAGGACATGCCGGTGTTCGTCAACGACCTGTCGGCATTGCACTGGGCATAAGGAGCTGGCGCGTGGTAGCGCCAGCCCCCTCGGCACGGCCACTTCCGCCCGGGTGGAACAGCCGTTCTCTCCACACCGCCTCCGCGATGACACAAGGATCGCCATGACGCAATTGCACGAGCTGTCCGCCAGCGAACTGCTCGCCGGCTACCGCAGCCGCCAGATCTCTCCGGTGGACGCGTTGCTCGACGTGCTCGCCCACGTCGCGCGGTGGGAGCCCCACCTGCAGGCCACCTACCTGCTGCGCCCCGAGGCTGCGCTGGCCCAGGCCCGCCAGAGCGAGGCCCGCTGGCTGCGCGGCGCCCCCTGCGGCCCGCTGGACGGCGTGCCGGTCACCCTCAAGGACAACATCGCTACACAGGGCGATCCCACGCCGCTGGGCACCGCGGCGCTCCCCCTGGTGCCCGCCGCGGCCGACGCACCGCCTGCGGCCCGTCTGCGCGAGGCGGGCGCCGTACTGCTGGCCAAGACCACCATGCCCGACTACGGCATGCTGTCCTCGGGGCTGTCGAGCTTTCATCCGCTGGCGCGCAACCCCTGGGACCTGTCCAAGGGCCCGGGCGGCTCCAGCGCCGGCGCGGGCGCGGCGGCGGCGGCGGGCTACGGGCCGCTGCACGTGGGCACGGACATCGGCGGCTCGCTGCGCCTGCCGGCCAGTTGGTGCGGCATCTTCACGCTCAAGCCCAGCCTGGGCCGCATTCCCATCGATCCGCCCTACACCGGCCGCGCGGCCGGCCCCATGACGCGCGGCGTGGAGGACGCCGCGCTGATGATGCAGGTGCTGTCGCAGCCCGACGCGCGCGACAGCATGAGCCTGCCAGCACAGCCCATCGACTGGCTGCGGCTCGCGCCCGGCACGCAGCGCCTGCGCGGCCTGCGCCTGGGGCTGCTGCTGGACGCGGGCTGCGGCCTGGCTACCGATCCCGAGGTGCGCGCCGCCGTGCAGGCCGCCGCGCAGCGCCTGGCCGACGCGGGCGCCATCGTCGAGCCCATGGAGCCGTTCCTCACGCGCGCCATGCTGGACGGCATGGACCACTTCTGGCGCATGCGCTCGCACATGGACATGCGCACGCTCACCGTCGAGCAGCGGGGCAAGGTGCTGCCCTACATCCGCGCCTGGGCGGATAGCGCCGCCACGCTCAGCGCGGCCCAGGTGTACGAGGCCAGCCAGCAGTTCCACGCCACGCGCGTAGCCACGGTGCGCGCCTGCGCGGGGTACGACTACGTGCTTTCGCCCGTGGCGCCCATCACCGCCTTCGCGGCCGAGCTGCCCTCGCCCACCGACGACCCGCTGCGGCCGCTGGAGCACATTGCCTTCACCGTGCCGTTCAACATGTCGGAGCAGCCGGCCGCGTCGGTCAACTGCGGCTACAGCGCCAGCGGCCTGCCCATCGGGCTGCAGATTGCCGGACAGCGCTTTGACGACCTGGGCGTACTGCAACTGGCCCACGCCTTCGAGCAGTTGCGCGGCGCGCAGCGGCCCTGGCCCGCGCCGCCCGCGCCTTGAAGGCACAAGCCAAAATGGCCTCCAGCGCTTGATAGACAAGCGCTAGCAGCTATAAAAAGTGAAGTATCAGCGCTCGGCTGTGGCCAGCCGCACGGCCAGGCCCAGGAACACCAGGCCCGCCGCGCGGTTGAGCATGCGCTGCGCGCGCGCCGAGCGCTGCAGCAGCGCGCCGAACGCCCCGCTGAAGCATGCGATGGCCCCGAACACCAGGAACGTGGCCAGCATGAACACCACCCCCAGCACCAGGATCTGCCGCGCCATGCCGCCGCGCGCGGGGTCGGCAAACTGCGGCAGGAAGGCCAGGAAGAAGATCAGCACCTTGGGGTTGGTCAGGTTCATCACCACACCGCGCCCCACCATGCGCAGTGCACCACCGGGCACGCGGGCGCCCGGCGCCATCGCCGCGCCCGTGGCGGGCGCCTCCTCGGGCACGCTGGCCGGCGCCCGCAACGCCCCCCAGGCCAGATAGGCCAAATAGGCGGCGCCGCAGAACTTGAGCACCGTGAACGCCACGGCCGACGCGGCAAACACGGCCGCCAGTCCCAGCGCCACGGCCGTGGTGTGCCCCACCAGTCCCAGGCACAGCCCCAGCACCACGCACATGCCCGCGCGCCAGCCGCGCTGGGCCGACTGCAGCAGTACGAACAGGTTGTCGGGCCCTGGCGTAAGCGCCAGCAGCACGGAAACACCAAAGAACGCGACAAGGGTTTCGATCGAAGGCATGGGACGGTCTGAGGGTGGGACAGAGAACCGCCGGAGCGGCGGCGCACCATTCTGCACCGCGCACACGGCGGGCGCGTGCGCAGGCACGACAATCGACGGTTTCGCCCGCTTTTCACGGACTTGTCTGCCATGGACCTTTTATTCGTGGTGGCCCTCGCGGCCACCGGCGCCTACATGCTCAACACCCAGCAGCAGCGCCGGCGCATCGTGCTGCTGGCGCAGCATCTGCAGCCCTACCAGATCGAACGGCTCATGGAGACACTGACCCAGGGCTACCTGCGCGCCATGGGCGAACAGGACCCCGAGCGCCGCCAGCAGGTGCTGAACCTGCTGGCCAGCAGCGAGGCACAGTTGAGCGAACAGTTTGAGCGCTTTGCGGCGGACTTCCGCCGCGTGCCCGCACCGCTGGCGCGCGCGAGCCGCCTGGCGCTGGGCCTGCCGTTTGCCACGCAGTTGCTGCCCGCCGCCACCTTCGACATGCGCGAGGCCATTGACGTGCACGCGCGCGGCATCGCCCGCGTGGCGCGCAACGACGCCGGCCTGTCGCCGCGCGACAAGGCCTTCACCATGACGGCCGAGCTGCTGCTGATGCAGCACACCTGCCACTGGTTCTGCAAGTCCAAGACCGTGGCATCGGCCCGCACGCTTGCGCGCCACCAGACGCCGCACGCCCAGTTGGTGGCTGCGGTTTCGCCGGAAACGCGCGCCGCCTACCTCGCCCTGACCGGCCCAGTGCGCTGAAGCGCGGCGGCGCGGCAACTCGCGCCCCCGTCCTACCCTGCCGGCGCCGGCGCCCGGTTCCAATCAGCCAGCCCATGAATACCCTCCCCACCGACAACGATCCCGTCCAGGCCTGGATGGCGCTGGGCGTGCAAAGCGCCATCCTTGCGCGCACCATGCCCGCCGTGCGGCACGACCTGGCGGGGCCGCTGTCGGCCATGCGCATGGCGGCCACCGTGCTCAAGCGCCGGCTCGGCACGGGCGAGTTGCCGCCCGCACAGGCAGTGGAGCGGGTGGAGCAGTTCGAAGGCCACCTGACCCGCTTGGCCGACAGTGCCAAGCGCCTGCGCCATTGGGACCTGCCCGCGCAGGACAGCGCTCAGCCCCTGGCGGCCGTGGCCGCCCAGGCGGCTCAGCTGGCCCGGCCGCTGCTGGCCATGCGCGGCACCGACCTGCAAGCGCCCGGCCCGTTGCCCGAGACGCCCGTCGCGGCACACACCACCCTGTGCCTGCTGCTGGGCGCCCTCTATCACCTGGCGGAAACGGGCTCCCCGCCTCCCGCACGCATCACGCTGCAGGCCGTGCAAGGCCGCAGCGGCCTGCGGGTGCAGGCGGACGGACAGGCGGACGCCGGCCTGGCGGCATTCGCGTCCCAGCCAGCCCCGCCACTGGATGCCGCTGCGCTGCTCTGCCTGGCGCGGCATGGCGGCGCGCATGTGCAATGCGGCGCAGGCTGGGTGGAGCTGGACGCGGCACCTGCACGACCAGACGTTACGCCGTGACGATCCAGCCCTCCAGCGGGTCCATGTCGGGCGGCAGGCCGTAGCGCAGGTCGCCCTGCTGCCGGCAGCGCCATGCCCATGCGGCCTGCAGCAGGCACAGCACCGCATCCAGGCGGTCGCCGCTGCCGTCGTCCAGCAGTGCCGCGCGCTGCGCGGCATCCACTGTCAGGCGCAGGCCCAGGCGGGTGTCGCCGCACTCCAGGCGGCCCAGCAGCTCCGTGCGCGCCGCGTGCCGGTCGGCCGTCTGGCGCGCACGCACGTCGCTTTTATAGCTGCGCCGCCCGATCAGCTCGCGGGCCAGCAGACCGGGGTAGGCCTCCAGCGCCACGCGCCGCAGGTCCCCGGCATGCAGGCCGGGCAGATGCACACCGGCCTCCAGCAACAACGGCACGCCCGCATGCAGCATGTAGGCCACGGGCGGGTTCACCCATTTCATCGACGGGCTGGAGCCCGCGGGCCGGTCCGTGGCGCGGTGGGCCAGCTTGGCGCCCGCGGGGCGCGCGGCGCAGAACGCGGCAAAGGTTTCACGCACTTGCGCGCGCGTGAGGCCGCGGTAGTGCGCGATGCTGCGCGCCCATTCGAGCGGCCAGCCGAGTCCGGTGAGCAGTTCGCGGGGCAGGCCGAAGGGCAGATCGAAGCCGCCCACCCATGCGCGCGGCGCGGCCAGCCATCGGCCGAAGGCGGCGAGCGTATCCAGCGGCTGCAGGTCTTGCAGCACCACGCTGCCGCCCTGCAGCGCGCCCAGCGCCAGCACGATGGGCTTGCGCCGGCTGGGACTGCTGGAAAAATCGCACCCTACCAGCAGCATTGCAGCCAGGGCCTGTTCACACTATTTTTGCTAGTGCGAAGGGCGTGAAAACCGCGCCAACCTAGGCGCGTGACGACGCCAAGGCCGGGGCCTTGGCTAGGAGGGCAAGGACGCGTGGCGCGGTTCTCACCAGCGCCCCCGCCAAGCGCGCGGCGCGGTCGCCCTCGTCCAGCAGGTGCCCGCCGATGAGCGCCGCGAACAGCATGGAGACCTCGCGCGCCGGCGCCACGTGGGCCATGGGCGCCTCCTGCATGGCAAACAGCACCAGCACGTAGGCGATCGGGCTCACCACGGCCACCAGCAGCGCAAAGCGCCACTGCCCGGCCCACAGGCGCGCCGTCTCGGCGCGGTTGCGCAGGGCCACGGGGGCGAGCACTGCCACGCGCACGAAGTTGCCCATGTAGGGCCTGTTCACACTATTTTTGCCAGTGCGAATGGCGTGAAAACCGCGCCAATCTAGGCGCGTGACGACGCCAAGGCCGGGGCCTTGGCTAGGAGGGCAACGACGAATGGCGCGGTTTTCACTCCGTTCCCTCCGGGTTGCGATCAAAAAGGGCCATTCGCGGCGTTGCCAAGCCTCGCTGGGGTAGCACCCCAGCTTCGTTTGGCGCCTTGCGCCTGGCCCTTTTTGATCGCAACGCATCTGGCAAAAATAGTGTGAACAGGCCCTAGTCCACCAGCACGGGCGACAGCAGCATGGCCTTGACGGCGTAGCCGTCCACCACGGTATAGCTGGCGATGAAGATGCCGGTCAGCACGCCGTAGCGCAGGCCCGCGCGCACCCGCAGGCGCGCGTGGGGATCGTGCGCCGCGCGCAACAGCCCGGGGCCGCCCGCGATCAGGAAGACGCCGCCCACCACCGCCACGATGCCCAGCACGCCCCAGGCGGACAGCCGCTCGCCCAGCAGCGTGACGGCCACCAGCGCGGTCAGCAGCGGCCCCGTGCCCCGCGCCAGGGGGTAGACCACGGTAAGGTCGGCCTTGCGGTAGCCGCGCAGCAGGATCACGTAGTACAGCACGTGCAGCACGCCGCTCAGGGCCACGATGGCCCACTCGCGCGCGCCCCACAGCGGCACGGCATCACGCCCGAGCCACCAGCCCAGCGGTGCCCACACCAGCATCATGAGCACCGAGGTGAAGAAGGCGAAACGCGCATCGCCGCCGGCCTTCTTGGCGGCGATGTTCCAGCCGGCGTGGATCAGGCCGGCGAGGAGGATGAGTGCGAAGGCGTTGAGCGACATGAAGGGCCCGCCGCCGCAGCGCCTCGCGGCCGGCTGCGGCGTTCAGGAGGTGGTCGGCGGCATCAGTGCGCCACGGCGGCACCGGCATGCGCCAGACGTGCGCCGCCCGGCAAGCGCCTGGACCGGCCCCACCGCCCCGCCATACTGACGGCGCCCCCGTCCCGCACGTCGCGCGGGAGTCGGGGACTGCGGCGCAAGCCGCTCAGGGGGCTGTCCACCCTCAGGCCCGGCCGATGATGCTGGCCGTGGCCATGAGTTCTTCGAGCAGCGCGAACGACACCTTGCCCGAGGCTGCATAGGGGTCGAACTCGGGCCGCTCGGAATACTTGAGCACGATGGAGTGGTTGAGCTTGGTCAGGTTGACCTGGCCCATGGTCCAGCCGCCAAAGCGGCGCTCGGTGATTTCCTCGAAGGCCAGCAATTCCACGTCCTTGTGGCGCGGGTCGCGCTGGATGTGGCCGCACAGGTCGCTGACGGCCGAGCGCCCGCCTTCGATGGCCTGCAGGAAGATGCCGCCGCCGTAGCACAGCACGCCCGTGATGCCACTGGCGGGGTTGTGCTGGCGCGACTGGGTGAGGATGGCCTCGATGGCCTCGGGCGAGGTATCGACGGCGCGGCTGACGTAGAGAAGACGGACCAGCATGGGTCAGCTCCTTCGGGGAATGAGGGCCAGGAATTCGCGGCGCAGCGTGGGGTTGGTGAGGAACACCCCGCGCATCACCGAGTTGATCATCTTGCTGTCCATCTCGCGCACACCGCGCCAGGACATACAGAAGTGGCTGGCCTCCATGACGATGGCCAGCCCGTCGGGCTGGGTCTTTTCCATGATGAGGTCGGCCAGCTGCACCACGGCCTCCTCCTGGATCTGGGGACGCCCCATGACCCAGTCCACGAGGCGCGCGTACTTGGACAGACCGATCACGTTGGTGTGCTCGTTGGGCAGCACGCCGATCCAGATCTTGCCGATCACCGGGCAGAAGTGGTGGCTGCAGGCGCTGCGCACGGTGACGGGGCCGACGATCATCAGCTCGTTCAGGTGCTCGGCGTTGGGAAACTCGGTGATCGCCGGCGGCTGCACGTAGCGGCCCTTGAAGACCTCGTTGAGGTACATCTTGGCCACCCGGCGCGCCGTGGCCTGCGTGTTGTGGTCGCCCGCTGTGTCGATCACCATGCTGTCGAGGACGCCCTGCATCTTGGCCTCGACCTCGTCCAGCAGGCGCTCCAGCTCGCCGGGCTGGATGAACTCCGCGATGTTGTCGTTGGCATGGAAGCGCCGGCGCGCCGCGTTCAGCCGTTCGCGAATCTTGACGGAGACGGGCGTGCCCTCGTCGGGCGCGGCGCCGCTCAGGGGTGCTGGGGGTTCTGAAGACATGGCGGCATGGTACCAGCGAATGCCGATCCAGGCTTTATAAGCCTTTTATGCCTCTAGCGCTTATGGGACAAGCGCGAGCAGCTATCCAAACAATAGCAATATTTTCCCACCGGCAGGGGCGCGGCATTCAGTAGCGGTTGCCCGTCACCCACAGGGCCGCGCGCATGATGCCGAAGGCGATGCGGTCCAGCGCGCGCTCGCGCCAGGGGCGTTCGGCGTAGCGCTGCGGGTCAAGCCGGCGGCCCTCGTGGACCATGGCGTGGCGCAGCCGCTCGCGCAGGTCCTGGGCAAAGGGGGCGTCGCGCACGATCACATTGGCCTCGCGCGCCAGCAGCAGCGACAGCGGGTCCAGGTTGGACGAGCCCACCGTGGCCCAAGCGCGGCGGCTGTCCGCGTCGATCACCGCCACCTTGGCGTGCAGGAAGCTGGGCGCGTATTCATGAATCTCCACGCCCGCCGCCAGCAGCGTGCCGTACACCGGCCGCGCTGCGTGGTATTGCATGAAATATTCGTACCGCCCCTGCAGCAGCAGTTGTACGCGCACGCCGCGCCGCGCCGCCAGCACCAGCGCGCGGCGCAGCTTGCCACCGGGCACGAAGTAGGCGTTGGCGATGATGACCTCATGCCGCGCGCGGGCAATGGCGCGCAGGTAGGCGCGCTCGATGCGTGCACGGTTGCGCACGTTGTCGCGCAGCACCAGCTCGGCGCGCATGCCCCGCGCACGGCTCTCGGCGCGCCGCGCCGCCAGGCGTGCGGCGCTGGCGGCGCGCAGGTCGGCCAGCGCCAGCGACAGGCGGCGCTGGCGTACGTCGCGCACCGCGCGCATGCGCCACCACAGTTGCTCCATGGTCTCGCTGGCCTGCTGCACCAGGCTGCCCTCGGCGCGCACGGCAAAGTCAAAGCGCGGCGCGGTGAGCGCGCCGTGGTTGGGGTCGTGGAAGTCGTCCAGCACGTTGATGCCGCCGCAGAACAGCACGCAGCCATCCACCACGCACAGCTTGCGGTGCAGCCGGCGCCAGCGCATCGGCAGCAGCAGGCCCAGCGGGCCGAGCGGCGAATACACCTGCACGTGCACGCCGGCCTGCACCATGCGGGTGCGCCAAGGCTCGGGCAGCCGCCCCGTGCCCACGCCGTCCAGCGCCAGGTGCACGCGCACGCCGCGCCGGGCTGCGCGCATCAGCGCCTCGGCCACGTCGGCGCCCGCGCCAGTGCAGTCAAAGATGTAGGTCTCGAACTGGATATCGGACAGCGCCGCATCCATCTCGGCGATCAGCGCCGGGAACAACTCCTGCGTGCCCTGCAGCAGCTGGATCTGGTGGTCTCGGCCGGTAGCGTGCGCGCGCGTGGGGGCGACCATGGAGTCAGAGCTTGAACTCTGCGATCAGCGGCAAATGGTCCGACATGCGCCACCAGATCCGCCCACGCGGCACCTGCAGCCCCAGCGGGGTGAGGCCCCGCACGTACACATGGTCCAGTTGCACCATGGGCAGACGGGCGGGGTAGGTGAAGGCCTGGGGCGCATCGTCGTACTCGAAGAGCCCGAAGCCCGCAAGCATGCGCTTGATCTGCAGCCCCCAGTCGTTGAAGTCGCCCGCAACGACCAGCGGGGCATCCTCGGGCACCTCGCGCGCGATGAAGCGCTGCAGCTGCGCCACCTGGCGGATGCGGCTGCCGGGCACCAGGCCCAGGTGCACCACGATGGCATGCACCCGGCGGCCCTGTATCTCCACCTCCACATGCAGCAGGCCGCGCTGCTCGAAGCGATGGTCGGAGATGTCCTCGTGCTGGTGGCCGATCACCGGCCAGCGCGTGAGCAGCGCGTTGCCGTGCTCTCCGTGGCGCGTGAAGGCATTGGTGCGGTAGATGGCTTCGTAACCTTCGGGGGCCAGGTACTCGGCCTGCGGCACATGGGGCCAACGCTCGAAGTAGCTGGCCTCCTTGCGGTTCATCCTGCGCACCTCCTGCAGGCAGACGATGTCTGCATCGAGCTGCTCGACCGCCAGGCCCAGATTGTGGATCTCCAGCCGGCGCGCGGGGCCCAGCCCCTGCACACCCTTGTGGATGTTATAGGTCGCTACGCGCAGGATGCCGGAATGCTCGGCAGGCAGTTCGATCGGTGTTGCGGTCATCGTCCAACGAATCGTGGCAGCCAGAGTATGGCCTCGGCATTGGAAGGCGAGTAGCAGCGGTCCGCGGCTTCGCGCCAGCCCATCCAAGCATATGCCGTGTGTTCGCGCGGATTCAAGGCCACTGGCGTCTGCGCCGGCACGCACAGGCCGAAGACACGCTCGGTATTCAGGCAGACACCCGGCGCGTAGCGGTGCCGCCATTGCGGGTAGATGGTGTAGATGTTCTCCATGCCCCAGTCGCGCAGCGCGCAGCCCGCAGCGGCCGCCTGGATGCCGGTTTCCTCCGCCGCCTCGCGCGCGGCGGTGACGGCCCAGTCCTCGCCCGCAAAATCCTTGCTGCCGGTGACCGATTGCCAGAAATCTTCGGCCGAGTCGGCACGGCGCAGCAGCAGCACGTCCAGCGCAGGCGTGTGCACCACCACCAGCACGGATTCGGGAATTTTGTACATGGCGCCGTCCCTGTGCACGCGCGCTGCGTTAGCGGCTCGGCACCGGCGGCGGCAGGGGCTTGGCTTGCAGCGCCCGCACCTGCTCCACCAGGGCGTTGTGCGTATCCAGGAAGGCGGCGGCAACCACCTTCGCTTCGTTGGTGTTGCTCCAACCTGCCCCGGATGCGCCCCCCAGCCGCCCGATCATGATGCCGCCGATGCCCAGATCGGTGGTGCGGGCCGCGCCCGTGGCGGCAGCCACCTGTTCGGTGGTTTCGTTGTCCGACAGCAGTAGCGCCGTCTGCGCCTCCTTGAACTTCACCTGCTCGGCCAGGCCGATCAGGCCGGCCAGGTCGCGCAGCACCGGAATCATGCCCATGATGCCCGCCAGGCCGCGCCCGGCATCGCTTTCGCTGAAGGTCAGGCTGGGAGTGAGCGTGTACTGCGTCTCATAGCCGCGCCCCTTGGCCACGGTCGAGTTGGGGCGCAGCACGCCGGATTCACGCAATTCGCTCTCCTGTACCGTACCACGCAGCCCCGCGCCACGATCCATCACGCGAAAGCAGCCGCTTTGTTGCACCATGAGCTTGATCAGGGGCACGGGCGAGGTGGGCAGGTTGTAACCACCCGTGGCATAGCCGTGGGGACTCTCGGCCAGCGCCACGGTGGCCACGGGGCTGTCGCAGCGCAGCAGCTCGCGCGCGGCGTTGCGCGGGCCCTGGGGCCCGGCCGAGCCAGTGACCACCGAACCGCCTTCGCCCAGCTCGGTTTTCTTCTCGCCGCAAGCCGATACCCCCAGCGCCACGCACAGCAGCAAACCGGTATGGGACAGCCGTCGAAACAGCATGCGCATGGTCTCCCTCCAAGAGCTTGTGGACACGTTATGGCAAACAAAAACGGCAGGCACGTGAACGCGCCTGCCGCTTAGGTGTCGGAGCCCGCGCGCTCCTCAGTGGGCTGCAGGCAGCGGGTTGCGCAGGCGGATGTGCAGTTCGCGCAGCTGCTTTTCGTCCACAGGCGAAGGGGCCTGGGTCAGCAGATCCTGGGCGCGCTGGGTCTTGGGGAAGGCGATCACGTCGCGGATGGACTCGGCTCCCGTCATCAGCGTGATCAGGCGGTCCAGGCCGAAGGCCAGGCCGCCGTGTGGAGGCGCGCCATACTGCAACGCGTCCAGCAGGTAGCCGAACTTGGCGCGCTGGTCTTCCGGGCCGATATTGAGCGCCGCAAACACCTTGGCCTGCACATCAGCGCGGTGGATACGCACCGAGCCACCACCCAGCTCCCAGCCGTTCAGCACCATGTCGTAGGCCTTGGCAATGCACTTGCCGGGGTCGGTGTCCATGAGGTTCTCATGGCCGTCCTTCGGCGATGTGAAGGGGTGGTGCACGGCCACCCAGCGGTCTTCTTCCTCGTCATGCTCGAACATGGGAAAGTCCACCACCCACAGCGGCGCCCAGCGGTTCTCGAACAGACCATTCTTCTTGCCGAATTCGCTGTGGCCGACCTTCAGGCGCAGTGCGCCGATTGCGTCGTTGACGATCTTTTCCTTGTCGGCGCCAAAGAACAGCAGGTCGCCGTCCTGTGCGCCCGTGCGCTGGAGCACTTCGGCCAGTGCGGCGTCATGGATGTTCTTGACGATGGGCGACTGCAGGCCGTCACGGCCCTTGGCCTTATCATTGACCTTGATGTAAGCCAGACCCTTGGCGCCGTAGATCTTCACGAACTCGGTATAGCCGTCGATCTCGCCGCGCGACAGGCCGCCCTCTTCACGGGCGCCACCGGGCACGCGCAGGGCCACCACACGGCCGCCCTTCATGTTGGCGGCGCCGGAGAAGACCTTGAAATCCACGTCCTTCATGACATCGGTCAGCTCGGTGAATTCGAGCTTCACGCGCAGGTCAGGCTTGTCGGAGCCGAAGCGGTGCGCCGCTTCCTGGTAGGTCATGGTGGGGAATTCACCCAGGTCCACGCCCAGTTGCTGCTGGAACACTTCCTTGATCATGCGCTGGAAGATGGCGCGGATCTCGTCCTCATTCAGGAACGAGGTCTCGCAGTCGATCTGCGTGAACTCGGGCTGGCGGTCGGCGCGCAGATCCTCGTCGCGGAAGCACTTGGTGATCTGGTAGTAGCGGTCGTAGCCGGCCACCATCAGCATCTGCTTGTAGAGCTGGGGCGACTGGGGCAGCGCGAAGAACTGGCCGTCGTGCACGCGGCTGGGCACGAGGTAGTCGCGCGCACCTTCGGGCGTGCTCTTGCCCAGCATGGGCGTTTCGATGTCGATGAAGCCTTCCTTGTCCAGGAAGTTGCGCACCTGGATGGCCGTCTTGTAGCGCAGCATCATGTTGCGCTGCATGTACGGGCGGCGCAGGTCCATCACGCGGTGCGTGAGGCGCGTGGTTTCCGACAGGTTGTCGTCGTCCATCTGGAAGGGCGGCGTCACGGAGGGGTTCAGGACGTTGAGCTCCTGGCACAACACCTCGATCTTGCCGCTCTTGAGGCTGTCGTTGGTCGTGCCTTCGGGGCGCGCGCGCACCAAACCCTTGACCTGCACGCAGAACTCGTTGCGGACGTCCTCGGCCACCTTGAACATCTCGGGACGATCAGGGTCGCAGACCACCTGCACATAGCCTTCGCGGTCGCGCAGGTCGATGAAGATCACGCCGCCATGGTCGCGGCGACGGTTCACCCAGCCCGACAGGGTGACGGTTTGGCCCAGGAGGGCTTCGGTCACAAGACCGCAGTAGTGGGAGCGCATGGCCATGGATCAGTCTTCCTGCGTCCTCGTGGGACGCGACGATGGTTGTTCTTTCCACCCACTCGGCGCACAGGCACGGGCGGGCGACGACGGTTTTCTTATGGAGCGGGTTCCGTGGCAACGGGGTCGGGTGGCGACACCACCCCCATCGACACAATGTACTTGAGGGCCGCATCGATGCTCATGTCCAGCTCGATGCAGTCGCTCCTGCGCATGAGCACGAAGTACCCGCCCGTGGGATTGGGCGTGGTGGGCACGTAGACGCTCACATACTCGTCACGCAGGTAAGCCGCCACCTCGCCGCTGGGCGCGCCGGTGATGAAGGCCACCGTCCACACCCCCTCGCGCGGCCACTGCACCAGCACGGCGGTGCGAAAGGCGTTGCCGCTTTCAGAGAACAGCGTGTCGGAAACCTGCTTGACACTGGAGTAGATCGAACGCACCACGGGAATGCGGCTGACCAGGCGGTCGCCCCACTCCACCAGCTTGCGCCCCGCGAAGTTGCTCGCCAAGGCCCCCACCACCAGCAGGATGCTGAGCGTGAGCAGCACCCCGAAGCCCGGGATGTGAAAGCCCAGCAGTTTGTCCGGCTGCCAAGAGCCCGGCAGGATGGCGAGGGTCTGATCCAGGGTGCTCACGATCCAGCTCAACACCCATGCGGTGATGACGCCGGGCACGATGACCAGCAGACCCGTGAACAGCCACTTGCGCAAGGCAGCCATGCGAGTTATCCGAGGTTAGGAGTCAGAAGTGGCCGTAGCGCTTGCTGGAGCAGCGCTGGCAGCTTCTGTTTTAGGAGCGTCCGATGCCGCAGCAGGCGCACTGGCACGGCCGCTGAAATCGGTGGCATACCAGCCCGTGCCCTTGAGTTGAAAGCCCGCGGCCGTCAGCTGCTTGGAAAAAGCCGGCGCACCGCAGGACGGGCAGACGGTGAGCGGCGCGTCGGAGATTTTTTGCAGCACGTCCTTGGCATGGCCGCAGGAACCGCATCGATAGGCGTAAATAGGCATTACGAAGAAGTGCGAAGAATGTGCAAAACCTTCAATTATAGGCATGCACCCCAGGCCGCACCGTGCGCCCGTGCGTCACTCCACCCCCACCACCCGGTGGTGCGGCGCATGGGAATTGCGCACCACCTGCGGCGCAAGCGAACCGGCAACCATGCCGACCATGGCTGCCAGCAGGCCGGCGAGTTGCTGGGGGAACGCCTCATGCAGCGCGGGGGTGACCATGAACACCAGCCACACGCCAATGCCCAGCGCCACCGCGCACAGCGCGCCTTGCGTGTTGGCACGCTTCCAGTACAGGCCGAATACCAGCGGCACGAACGCCCCCACCAGCGGCACTTGGTAGGCGCTGGACACCAGCTCGTAAATGGGCGTGCCTTCCATCTTGATGGAATAGGCCAGCACACCCACCGCGAACACCAGCACACTGATGCGCATGGCCAGCAGGTTCTCGCGGTCGCTGATCTTTTCAGGGCGGAACTGCCGCCAGATGTTCTCGGTGAAGGTGACGCTGGGCGCCAGCAGTGTGGCCGAGGCGCAGGACTTGATGGCCGACAGTAGCGCACCGAAGAACAGCACCTGCATGACGAGCGGCATCTTGTCCATCACCAGTGTGGGCAGCACCTTCTGCGGGTCATCCTTGAGCAGTTCGGCCGTCTCCTGCGGCATGATCAGCAGCGCGCTAGCCACGAGGAACATGGGCACGAAGGCGAAGAAGATGTAGGCCGTACCGCCGATCACCGTGCCATGCGTGGCGGCACGCTCGGTATTGGCCGACATGACGCGCTGGAACACATCCTGCTGCGGGATGGAGCCCAGCATCATGGTGATGGCGGCACCGAAGAAGAAGATGATCTCGTGCCAGGTGGGTTCGGGCCAGAACTGAAACAGGTCGCGGCTGGTGGCCAGCTCGATCACCTTGCCCGCGCCCCCCGCCATGTCGCTGGCGAACCAGGCCAGCACCACCAGGCCGACCACCAGAATGATCATCTGGATGAAATCGGTCACCGCCACCGACCACATGCCACCCCACAGCGTGTAGACCAGGATGGACAGCACGCCGATGGCCATGCCCATCGGGATGCTCACCGCACCGCCGGACAGCAGGTTGAACACCAGCCCCAGCGCCGTGACCTGCGCCGACACCCAGCCCAGGTAGCTGAGCATGATGATGAGCGAGCAGATCACCTCCACTGCGCGGCCGTAGCGCTCGCGGTAGTAGTCGCTGATGGTCAGCAGTGTCATGCGGTAGAGCTTGGCCGCGAAGAACAACCCCACCAGAATCAAGCACATGCCGGCGCCGAACGGGTCTTCCACCACGGCCTTGAGCCCGCCTTCGATGAACTTGGCGGGCACGCCCAGCACGATCTCGGAGCCGAACCACGTGGCGAACGTGGTGGTGATGATCATGTACATGGGCAGGTGGCGCCCGGCAATCGCGAAATCAGCCGTGTTCTTCACCCGTTGGGCAGCCCACAAGCCAATGCCGATGGTGACAAACAGGTAGGCAATCACCATGAAGAGCAACACGCTGGTACTCCTGAGGAATGAGAGAGGGAAGGAAGTTAGAAGATGCGCACGCGCACGAAGAGCTGCATGACCAGCAGCCCCAGCACGAAGCCCAGGCCGCCATAGATGATGCTTTGCAGCAGCCGGTTGGTGCGCTTCTGGGTGGCCAGCAGTTCCTGCAGATCGACCCGGTTGTCATGGGGCCGCTGGCGCAGGAAGTCGTGGAGCAGGCGTGGCAGGTCAGGCAGGATCTTGGCGTAGTGCGGCGCCTCGGCACGCAGCTCGCGCCACAGGCGTTGGGGACCCAGCTGATCGAGCATCCACTTCTCCAGGAAGGGCTTGGCCGTGCTCCACAGGTCCAGGTCGGGGTCCAACTGCCGGCCCAGCCCTTCGATGTTGAGCAAGGTTTTTTGCAGCAGCACCAGCTGCGGCTGGATCTCCACCTGGAAGCGCCGCGAGGTCTGGAACAGCCGCAGCAGCACCATGCCCAAAGAGATTTCCTTGAGCGGCCGGTCGAAATACGGCTCGCACACGGTGCGGATAGCGGCTTCCAGTTCGTTCACGCGGGTATGGCCGGGAACCCAACCGCTTTCGATGTGCAGTTCGGCCACGCGCTTGTAGTCGCGCCTGAAAAAAGCCGTGAAGTTCTGCGCAAGGTATTCCTTGTCGAACTCGGTCAGCGTCCCGACGATGCCAAAGTCCAGCGAGATGTAGCGGCCGAAGGTCTCGGGCGCCAGGCTCACCTGGATGTTGCCGGGATGCATGTCGGCATGAAAGAACCCGTCGCGGAACACCTGGGTGAAGAAGATGGTCACGCCGTCGCGGGCCAGCTTGGGAATGTCCACGCCCGCGCTGCGCAGGCGCTCCACCTGGTTGATGGGCACGCCCTTCATGCGCTCCATCACCAACACTTCGGCATGGCAGAAATCCCAGAACACCTCCGGGATGAGCACCAGATCCAGCCCCTGCATGTTGCGGCGCAGCTGCGCCGCGTTGGCCGCCTCGCGCACCAAATCGAGTTCGTCGTGCAGGTAGTTGTCGAACTCCGCCACGACCTCGCGGGGCTTGAGACGCTTGCCGTCGGCGGACAGGCTTTCCACCCACCCGGCCATCATGCGCATGAGCGCCAAATCTTTGTCGATCACCGGCAGCATGCCGGGGCGCAGCACCTTCACGGCGACTTCACGCGCGTGCCCCTGGCGGTCACGGATCACCGCGAAGTGCACCTGCGCGATGGACGCGCTGGCCACGGGCTGCCGGTCGAACGAGACGAACACCTCGCCGATCGGGCGGCGAAATGCGCGCTCGATGGTGGCGATCGCCACATCAGGGTCGAACGGCGGCACACGATCCTGCAGCAGCGCCAGCTCGTCCGCAATGTCCGGCGGCATGAGGTCGCGGCGCGTGGACAGGACCTGCCCGAACTTCACGAAAATCGGACCCAGGCTCTCCAAGGCCTCGCGCAGCCGCTGGCCGCGCGGCGCGTCCAGCTTGCGACCGAAGGTGATGACCCGCGTGACGGCGCGCAGCCACGGCTGCCGGAAGGTCGACAGCACCAGTTCGTCGAGTCCATAGCGCAGCACCACCCAGACGATGGTGATGCCGCGGGCAAAGCGGCTCATGGCGGGGAGCGGTCCGACAACTCGCCCGCTGCGGGCGCGGGCGCCTGGCCGCCGGGCACGCGTGCGCCCACGAAGCTGCGCAACGCCTGCACGGCGCGCCCCACGACGGATGCCACGGCGCGGGCCGGGGCGTCGCCGATCACGCGCGCCATGTCTTCCTCGACATCCCAGCGCACATGGTCCACCAGCCAATTGATCTCGGCCGCGAACTGCACGTCGCCTTCGATGCGGATGGTGGGCTTGTCGCCGCGCAGCGCACTGCCGGCCAGCGACAGCGGAGAGGTCTCGGACACTTCCAGCCGGAGGTCGGCCACGGCCTCTGCAGGCGCGAGATCGAACAGCCCGGCGGGCGTCACCTGCAGCGCCATCGAGAAGATGCGCCACTGCACGCGCGCAACGCGGCCGCGCTGGCGTGCCAGACGGTCCATGGCTTCCCGCTCCTGCATCAGCACATGGTTGAGGAACAGCACCGTGCGGTGCTGCACCTCATGCACCAGCCACGCGGGCGGCAGGGGGCCAGACATGACGCGTTCGAAGAGCCCGTCCAGGAAAGAAAAAGGGGACCGTGTTGCCATAGTCCCCGATTATTCCCCGAACTGGGCGCAGCGCAGCAGGCTTTTTCGCCGTGCGCCGCCCGGTTCCAGCGGCGCCATGCTTACTGCAGCGCCTGCACGCCCGCAACCAGCCAGCCGCTGGCGCCGTTCTTGGGCTTGGTCATGTTCCAGACCTCGCGGAACGGGCTCGGGCCGGCCGAAGGCTCCTCGCGGATCATGCCGGAGAACTCCACGCTGGCCATGTAGCCGTCGCCCAGGTCCTCGATGCCCAGCAGTTGCGCCTCGAGCATGATCACATCGGTCTGATTGGGCTGCTGGTCGCCGCGGTGCGATTCGCGCTCGTTGAGCTGCGTGCGAATCTCGTCAACCATGCTGTCGGTCATCATGGAGCGCAGCGTGGCGACGTCCGAGCGATCCCATGCGGCCTGCAGCGTGGTGAAGTTGCGCTTGGCGGCCGACAGGAAGCCTTCGGTGTCGAAGCCGGCCGGCACGCCCCAGTTCTGCGAACCCGACAGCGCCGAGCCGATGATCCCGCCGGTAGCGGCAGCGGCCGGCGCCTGGAAGGCCATCCCGCCGCGCTCCCACGGGCGCGCGGACGCGTCGTTACCCACCTTGTCCGGGCTGTACTGGCGCGGCATGCGCGCATCTGCGGCGGGCGCGGAACCCGCGCCCTGGAAGGCGAAGGGCGAGGCGTTCACCGGTGCGCCCGCGGATTTGCGCGCACGCATGACCATGCCGACCACCACCATGACCACCAGTGCCAGCAGGGCGATCAGCAGGAACTGGCCGAACTCTGCGCCCAGGCCCAGCGAGCTGGCCAGCCAGGCCAGGCCCAGGCCCGCGGCCAGGCCGCCCAGCATGGCGCCCCAAGGCTTCCTGGGGGCGGCTGCGGCGGTATTGGGCGCCGCGGCGGGCTTGGCCGCAGTGGTGCCTGCCGCCGCATTCTGCGTGGGTGCGGCAGGAGCGGCGGGGGGCGTCGCAGCGTCGCGCTGGGTCACGTTGCTGGACTGCTTGCCGATGGATTTGCCGCCCCCGAGACGGCGCGCATCCGCATCCAGATGCACGACCGCCAACATGGCGACCAAGACCACTGACCACAGTTTCATCATGGCTTCTCCGAAATATCGATAGTTTTCAATGAACTCTTTCAGCACTTGATTCCAACATGCAAGGCGACGATGCCGCCAGTCATGTTGTGATAGTCCACATGCCCAAAGCCACTTTGCTGCATGAGGGATTTGAGCTCTTCCTGGCCCGGGTGCATGCGGATGGACTCGGCCAGGTAGCGGTAGCTCGAATCGTCACCCGCCACCAGCTTGCCCAGTCGCGGCAACACCTGGAACGAATACCAGTCATAGGCCTTTTCCAGCGGCTTGGCCACGCGGGAAAACTCCAGCACCAGCAGCCGGCCGCGCGGCTTGAGCACGCGGCACATCTCGCGCAGCGCAGCGTCCTTGTGCGTCATGTTGCGCAGGCCGAAGGCCACGCTCACCAGGTCGAAGTGGTTGTCAGGAAACGGCAGGTGCTCGGCATCGCACACCGTCGTGGGCAGCACCACGCCTTCGTTGATCAGCCGGTCGCGTCCCACGCGCAGCATGGCCTCATTGATGTCGGTATGCACGACGCGGCCCGTGGCGCCCACTTTCTTGGAAAAGGCCAGCGACAGGTCGCCCGTGCCGCCCGCGATGTCCAGCACCTGGTCGCCCTCGCGCAGGTTGGCCACCATGACGGTGTAGGCCTTCCAGGCGCGGTGCAACCCGGCCGACATCAGGTCGTTCATCAGGTCGTACTTGGGCGCGACAGAATCGAACACGCCGCGCACGTGGCGCGCCTTGTCCTCTTCCTGAACCGACTGGAATCCGAAATGCGTGGTACTCATACCACGATGCTAAGCGCCCACTGACCATGCGTACAGCGGCAACCCCGCATGCGCCTAGGTCATCTGTCGCTATTTAGGCTAAAGCGTGGCGCGGCGCGGCCACGCGGGCGGGCCGTGCTGCGCCTCAATGCCCGCCGCAGCCGTGGCCGCCGGCCTTGGGCGCCATGGGTGCATCACGGTCCACGCCGGCGGCGGCCAGCCGCTCGACATAGTCTGCCCACAGCGCCTGCTCGTCACGGCCCAGTTCGTACAGGTAGTCCCACGAGAAGATGCCGCTGTCGTGCCCGTCGGAGAAGGCGGGCTGCACGGCGTAGTTGCCTACCGGCTCCAGCCGCGTCAACGTGACGTCGCGTTTTCCGGTCTGCAGCACCTGCTGGCCCGGCCCATGGCCCTGCACTTCGGCCGAGGGGGAATACACGCGCATCAGCTCGAACGGGATGCGAAAGTGTGCGCCGTCGGAAAACGTCACCTCCAGCACGCGCGACTGCTCGTGCACCGTGATGGATTGGGGCATGGGCGCGCCCGCCGTCAGACCTGCCATGGATTTCACCTGCGCAATGAAAAGGAATGAACACCGGCGGCGGAGACCGCGCACCGCCGCCCTGCCGCTATTGTCCGCCGCCGGAGCCAAGGCGGCGCGATGCGAGCCAAATCAGCCCCCAGCGCCCAAGGGGAAAGCGCTGGCAGCTATCAATTGATGAGCATCACTGCTCACCCAGGTCGGCCCAGCGCTCCAGGCGCTCGCGCATCAGCGCGTGCAGTGCGGGCAAGCGCTCGGCCACCAGCGTCTCGCGCGCGGTGTCGCACTCGCGCTGGGGGTGCGCCCAGACGGGTGCGGGGAAGTGGCTGTCCCACTCGTAGCGCGCGATCACGTGCCAGTGCAGGTGCGGCACCACGTTGCCCAGGCTGGCCAGGTTGATCTTGGCCGGCGCCAGTTGCTCGCGCAGCGCCTGCTCTACCAGCGTCACGGCCTCCATGCAGTGTTGGCGGTCGGCGGGGGAGAGGTCCGAGAACTCCGCCACATGGTCCGCCCAGATCACGCGGTAGAAGGCTGGAAAGCCGGCCTCCTGCGCATGGATCACGCGCAGCTTGGCGCCGCGCCAGACCAACGCACCCGCGTCGGAGTCACACAGGGGGCACGCGCCAGCACCACCCGTGGAAGGCGCGGACATGCCGGGCATGGCGGCCTGGCTCATACCAGCACCCGCTCGATGCCGCCGGCGTTGGCGCGTTGCACGTACTCGGGCAGCCAGTTCTCGCCCAGGATCTGCTTGGCCATCTCGATGACGATGTAATCGGCTTCCAGCAGGCCGGTGGACAGGTCGTCCTGGTAGCGCGAGATGCCCTGCAGGCAGCTGGGGCAGCTGGTCAGGATCTTGATGTTGTCCTGCGCGCCCACCGCGCCGCTGGAACGCAAGGCCGCCTCGCCCTTGCGGATTTCCTCGGTCTTGCGAAAGCGCACCTGGGTGGAAACATCGGGGCGCGTCACGCCGAGCGTGCCCGACTCGCCGCAGCAGCGGTCGCTCCTGAGCACCTTGTCGCCCACCAGGGCGCGCACGGTCTTCATCGAGTCGCCCTGCTTCATCGGGTTGTGGCAGGGCTCGTGGTACAGGTAGCCGCCCTGCCCCGCGGGCAGGGTGATGCCCTTTTCCAGCAGGTATTCGTGGATGTCGATGATGCGGCTGCCGGGGAAGATCTTGTCGAACTGGTAGCCCTGCAGCTGGTCGTAGCAGGTGCCGCACGAGACCACCACGGTCTTGATGTCCAGGTAGTTCAGCGTGGTGGCCACGCGGTGGAACAGCACCCGGTTGTCGGTGATCATCTTCTCGGCCTTGTCGAACTGGCCGCTGCCGCGCTGCGGATAGCCGCAGCACAGGTAGCCCGGCGGCAGCACGGTCTGCACGCCGGCGTGCCAGAGCATGGCCTGCGTGGCCAGTCCCACTTGGCTGAACAGGCGCTCGGAGCCGCAGCCGGGGAAGTAGAACACCGCCTCCGTGTCGGCCGACGTGGCGGCCGGGTTGCGGATGATGGGCACGTAGTCCTTGTCCTCGATGTCCAGCAGCGCGCGCGCCGTCTTGGTGGGCAGGCCGCCGGGCAGCTTCTTGTTCACGAAGTGGATCACTTGCTCCTTGACCGGCGCCGTGCCCACGGTAGCGGGTGGGTGCGCGGTCTGCTTGCGGCTCACGCTTCGCAGCACGTCCACGGCCATGCGCTGGGCCTTGAAGCCTACGTTGACCATGCCCGCGCGCAGCAGCTTGATGGTGTCGGGGTTGGTGGCGTTGAGCATCGCCATGGCCATCTTGTTGCCGGGGCGGAAGCTTTTCTTGCCCATCTTGCGCAGCAGGTTGCGCATGTTCATGGTCACGTCGCCGAAGTCGATCTTGACCGGGCACGGCGAGTAGCACTTGTGGCACACGGTGCAGTGGTCGGCCACGTCCTCGAACTCCTGCCAGTGCTGGATGCTGACGCCGCGGCGCGTCTGCTCCTCGTAGAGGAACGCTTCGGCCAGCAGCGAGGTGGCCAGGATCTTGTTGCGCGGGCTGTACAGCAGGTTGGCGCGCGGCACGTGGGTGGAGCACACGGGCTTGCACTTGCCGCAGCGCAGGCAGTCCTTCACGCTGGCAACGATGTCGCCGATGTCGCTCTGCTGCATGATCAGCGACTCGTGCCCCATCAGCCCGAAGCTGGGCGTGTAGGCATTGGTCAGGTCCGCGAACATCAGCGAGGTGCGCGAGCCTTTGTGCGCCAAATGGGCCTGCAGTGCTTGCCCGTCCTGCGCGAGCAGCTCCTGATTGCGTAGCAGCTTGCCGCGGTTGAAGCGGCCTTGCGGGTCCACCTTGCGCTTGTACTCGGCGAACGGCGCCAGTTCCTCGTCGGTCAAAAACTCCAGCTTGGTGATGCCGATGCCGTGCTCGCCCGAGATCACGCCACCCAGGCTGCGCGCCAGCACCATGATGCGCGCCACCGCCTCGTGTGCGGTCTGCAGCATGGCGTAGTTGTCGCTGTGCACGGGGATGTTGGTGTGCACGTTGCCGTCGCCGGCGTGCATGTGCAGCGCCACCCACACCCGGCCCTTGAGCACGCGCTTTTGCACGTCGCCCAGCGCCTGCATCAGCGGCTCGAAGTCGCTGCCGGTGAAGATGTTGCGCAGCGGATCGCGGATCTGCGTCTTCCAGCTGGCCCGCAGGCGGTGGTCCTGCAGCTGGGGGAACAGTTCTTCCACGCGCTGCAGCCAGTCCTGCCAGAGCGCGCGCGTCTCGCGCACCAGGGCCAGGGCCAGGGCCAGCTTTTCCTCCAGCAGCTCGGGCGAAGGCGGCTCGCCGCCTGCCTCGGGCTTGCCCAGCGGCAGGTTGCCGCGCGCGAGGAACTCCTCCAGCGCGTCGGCCAGCTCGATCTTGTTGCGCAGGCTGAGTTCGATGTTGATGCGCTCGATGCCGTCGGTGTACTCGGCCATGCGCGGCAGCGGGATCACCACGTCTTCGTTGATCTTGAAGGCGTTGGTGTGGCGGCTGATGGCGGCCGTCTTCTTGCGGTCGGCCCAGAACTTCTTGCGGGCCTCGGCGCTCACCGCCGTGAAGCCCTCGCCGCTGCGGCTGTTGGCGATGCGCACCACCTCGGCGGTGGCGCGGGCCACGGCGTCGGGGTCGTCGCCCACGATGTCGCCCACCAGCAGCATCTTGGGCAGTCCGCCGCGCTTGGACTTGGTGGTGTAGCCCACGGCGCGCAGGTAGCGGTCGTCCAGGTGCTCCAGGCCCGCCAGCAGCACGCCGCTGCGCTTTTGCTCGGCGAACATGAAGTCCTTGATCTCCACGATGCTGGGCACGGCGTCCTTGGCGTTGCCAAAGAACTCCAGGCACACGGTGCGCGTGTGCTCGGGCATACGGTGCACGATCCAGCGCGCGCTGGTGATCAGGCCGTCGGTGCCTTCCTTTTGCACACCGGGCAGGCCGCTGAGGAACTTGTCCGTCACGTCCTTGCCCAGGCCCTCCTTGCGGAAGGTCTTGCCGGGGATGTCCAGGCGCTCGGTGCGGATCGGCGTCTTGCCGTCGGCCTGGAAGTACTGCAGCTCGAAGCTGGCGACGTCTGCGTCGTGGATCTTGCCCAGGTTGTGCCCCACGCGCGTGACCTCCAGCCACTGCCCTTCAGGCGTGACCATGCGCCAGCTGGCCAGGTTGTCCAGCGCCGTGCCCCACAGCACGGCCTTCTTGCCACCCGCGTTCATGGCGATGTTGCCGCCGACGCACGAAGCCTCGGCGCTGGTCGGGTCCACGGCGAACACGAAGCCGGCGGCCTCGGCCGCGTCGGCCACGCGCTGGGTGACCACGCCGGCCTCGGTCCAGATGGTGGCCACCTCGGCGTCCAGGCCCGGCAGGTGGCGCATCTGCACCTCGGTCATGGCCTCGAGCTTTTCGGTGTTGATGACGGCGCTGCGCCAGGTGAGCGGAATGGCGCCGCCCGTGTAGCCGGTGCCGCCCCCGCGCGGGATGATGGTCAGCTCCAGCTCGATGCAGGCCTTGACCAGCGCGGCCATCTCGGCCTCGGTGTCGGGCGTGAGCACCACGAACGGGTATTCCACGCGCCAGTCGGTCGCATCGGTCACGTGCGACACGCGCGACAGGCCGTCGAACTTGATGTTGTCCTTGGCGGTGTGGCGGCCCAGGCGGCGCGCCACCTTCTTGCGCAGGTCGCTGGCCTCGACCAGCGTGGCGTCGAACTCGTCGATGGCGCGGCGCGCTGCGTCCACCAGCACGCCCACGCGGCGGTCGCGCTCGGCGTCTTCCTGCGGCAGACGGCGCTTTTCGATCTCGGCCATGCGGTGCTGCAGCGCATCCACCAGCAGCTTGCGCCGGGCGGGGTTGTGCAGCAGGTCGTCTTGCAGGTAGGGGTTGCGCTGCACGGCCCAGATGTCGCCCAGCACTTCGTACAGCATGCGGGCGGATCGGCCCGTGCGGCGCTCGCGGCGCAACTGGTCCAACACATCCCAGGCGGAGGCGCCCAGCAGGCGGATCACGATTTCCCGGTCGGAAAACGAGGTGTAGTTGTACGGAATTTCGCGCAAACGGGCAGGCTCGGCGCCTTGCGTCTGCAGGGCGGCCAGCGCAATCGGAACATTCATGGGATCAACCTGGGTTGGGCGTGCAGGGCGCCCTCGTGCCTCGGGGTCGGGATTTTAAGCCAGTGCCCGTTACCGCACTGTCCTGCCCGCAGAGCCCCGCCGCTGGCGCGGGGCGGCCAAGGACGGGCAAGAGCCAAATCAGGCCCCAGCGCCCGTCCATTCAGCGCAAGCAGCTATTAAAACAATAGCTATTTAATACAGCACGCGGCTGCGGATGGTGCCGGGCACCTGGGCCAGCTTCTCCAGCGCCAGGTCGGACGAGCGCGCGTCGAGGTCGATCACCACATAGCCGATCTTCTCGTTGGTCTGCAGGTACTGCGCCGCGATGTTGATGTGGTTGTCCGACAGGATGCTGTTGATCTGCGAGAGCACGCCCGGCACGTTGTGGTGCACATGCAGCAGGCGGTGCTTGCCGGCATGCTCGGGCAGCGCCACCTCGGGGAAGTTGACCGACGAGGTGCTGGTGCCGTTGTCGCTGTACCTGACAAGCTTTTCCGCCACCTCCAGGCCGATGTTGGCCTGCGCCTCCATGGTGGAGCCGCCGATGTGGGGCGTAAGGAGGGCGTTGTCCAGCCCGCGCAGCGGCGAGACGAACTCGTCCTTGTTGCTCTTGGGCTCCACCGGGAACACGTCCACGGCCGCGCCCAGCAAGTTGCCGCCCTTCAGCGCCTGGGCCAGGGGGTCGATCTCCACCACCGTGCCGCGCGAGGCGTTGATGAGGATGCCGCCCGGCTTCATGGCCGCGATCTCGGCGGCGCCAATCATCCACTGGGTGGAAGGCAGCTCAGGCACGTGCAGGGTCACGATGTCGGCCTGGCCCAGCAGCTCGTGCAGCGAACCCACCTGGCGCGCATTGCCCAGCGGCAGCTTGTGCACCACGTCGTGGAAGATCACGTGCATGCCCAGCGCCTCGGCCAGCACCGACAGCTGGGTGCCGATGGAGCCGTAGCCCACGATGCCCAGCGTCTTGCCGCGGATCTCGTAGGCGTTCGTGGCGCTCTTGAGCCAGCCGCCGCGGTGGGCCGCGGCGTTCTTCTCGGGCACGCCGCGCAGCAGCAGGATGGCCTCGGCCAGCACCAGCTCGGCCACGGAGCGGGTGTTGGAATACGGCGCATTGAACACGGCGATGCCGCGCTCGCGCGCAGCGTTCAGGTCTACCTGGTTGGTGCCGATGCAAAAGCACCCCACGGCCACGAGCTTGTGCGCATGCGCGAACACGTCCGCCGTGAGCTGCGTGCGCGAGCGGATGCCAATGAAGTGCACGTCGGCGATCTTGCGGCGCAGCTCCTCGCCCTCCAGCGCCCCGGCCAGCACCTCGACCTGCGTATACCCCGCGGACCGCAACACTTCCACCGCAGAGGGATGGATGCCCTCCAGCAACAGGAACTTGATCTTGCTTTTATCCAGGGAAGTCTTGGCCATGGCGTGCAAATTGAGAAGAGATGAAAACACCCAGGCGGCGCGCGCCGCTGGACAGGAGAGGGGATCATTGTGCAATGCACAAATCCCTGTCGGCATCCATGCGATAGCCCGCGGCGGCCCATGCATGCCCCCGCCGCGGCCGGATGTTTGTCACAACACCGTCATGCCAGTGACACAATTCGTCACCCAAGCGCCGCGGGGTTTACCCCGTTGCTGCGCTTTTTGCAGTGTGCGAGAACGACACATTCCTGTCACGGAACGCGACCACCATCGCCGCTTTCCTGCCTATCGTCTATCAACGAGGAGTATTCATGCAGATCAAACACTTGGCGCTGGCCGCCGCAGTGGCCGCCACCAGCCTGGCCGCACAAGCTCAAACAGAGATCCAGTGGTGGCACTCCATGACGGCTGTCAACAACGAGTGGGTCAATGACCTGGCCAAGCAGTTCAACGAGGGCCAGAAGGAGTACAAGGTCATCCCTACCTTCAAGGGGTCGTATGACGAAAGCATGACGGCCGCGATCGCCGCGTTCCGCTCGGGCAATGCACCGCACGTCCTGCAGGTGTTCGAGGTGGGTACGGCCACGATGATGGCCAGCAAGGGCGCCACGGTACCCGTGGGCAAGGTGATGAAGGACGCGGGCGCTGCCTTCGACCCGAGCGCGTACATCCCCGCCGTGGCTGCGTACTACACCGACCCCAACGGCCAGATGCTGAGCTTCCCGTTCAACAGCTCCACAACCATCTTTTATTACAACAAGGACGCCTTCAAGAAGGCCGGCCTGAACCCCGACAAGGCTCCCGCCACCTGGCCCGAAGTGTTCGAGGCTGCCAAGAAGCTCAAGGCCAGCGGCCACAGCTGCCCCATGACGCTGGCCTGGATGGGCTGGACGCAGCTCGAATCGTTCTCCGCCTGGCACAACGTGGAGTTCGCCACCGAGAAGAACGGCCTGTCGCCCAACGGCTACAAGGCCCGCATGAAGATCAATTCGCCGCTGCACGTGCGCCACATCGACAACCTGTCGCAGGCCGCCAAGGCGGGCGAGTTCGTCTACAAGGGCCGCGGCTCGGCGGCCCAGGCGTCGTTCACCTCGGGTGAGTGCGCCATGATCCAGACGTCGTCGGGCTTCTACGGCGACGTGGCCAAGAACGCCAAGTTCGCCTACGGCCTGGCGCCCCTGCCCTACTACCCCGACGTGAAGGGTGCACCGCAAAACACCGTGATCGGCGGCGCATCGCTGTGGGTCATGGCCGGCAAGAAGCCCGCCGAATACAAGGGCGTGGCCAAGTTCTTCGAGTTCCTGTCCGACACCAAGGTGCAGGCCGCCAGCCACCAGCGCACGGGCTACCTGCCCATCACCATGGGCGCGTATGAGCTGACCGACAAGTCCGGTTTCTACGCCAAGCACCCCGGCACCGACACGGCCGTGAACCAGATGGTGCGCAAGGTGACCGACAACTCGCGCGGCATCCGCCTGGGCAACTATGTGCAGATCCGCACCATTGAGGACGAAGAACTCGAACAGGTGTGGGCCGGCAAAAAGACGGCCAAGGAAGCCCTGGACTCCATCGTGAGCCGCGGCAACGAACTGCTGGCGCGCTTCGAGCGCTCGTACAAGAAGTAAGCCCTGTCATCCGTGACGGGCGAGGCGTTCCCATGAACGCCCCTTCGGTCAGCGGCCCCTGCCTGGGGGCCGCTTTTCCTTTTCCCGCTGGTGCAGCCTTGCGCCAGCGGTTTTCTCGTTTGTGAACGTCATGGAAAAACGCGTACTTTTCCGCTCGGCGTGGCTGCCCTGGGTGTTGATCGCCCCGCAGTTGCTCATCATCGGCATCTTCTTCTTCCTGCCCGCGGGCCAGGCCATCCTGCAGTCCTTCCAGATGGAAGACGCGTTTGGCATGAGCACCGAGTGGGTGGGGCTGGACAATTTCAAGCAGCTTATCGACGATCCGTCCTATCTGGAATCCTTCCAGCGCACGGCGTTGTTCTCGGTGCTGGTGGCGGGCATCGGCATCGTGGTGTCGCTGGCGTTGGCCATCTTCGCGGACCGCATCGTGCGCTTTGCCATGGTCTACAAGACCCTGCTCATCGTGCCCTATGCCGTGGCCCCGGTGATCGCGGGCGTGCTGTGGGTGTTCTTGTTCTCGCCCTCCATCGGCGTGGTGACCTACTACCTGGGTGAGCTGGGCTACGGCTGGAACCACATGATGAACGACAACCAGGCCATGACGCTGATCGTCATCGCCTCGGTGTGGAAGCAGATCTCCTACAACTTCCTGTTCTTCCTGGCGGGCCTGCAGTCGATTCCGAAGGCGCTGATCGAGGCGGCCTCCATCGACGGCGCGGGTGCATGGCGGCGCTTCTGGAACATCCAGCTGCCGCTCTTGTCGCCCACCACGTTCTTCCTGCTGGTGATCAACATCGTGTACGCCTTCTTTGACACCTTCGGCATCATCGACGCGGCCACGCAGGGCGGGCCGGGGCAGTCCACGTCCATCCTCGTCTACAAGGTGTACCAGGACGGTTTCAAGGCGCTGGACCTCGGCGGCTCGGCGGCGCAGTCCGTGATCCTGATGCTGATCGTCATCGCGCTCACCGTGGTGCAGTTCCGCTACGTCGAGAAGAAAGTGCAGTACTGACCATGATCGACCGTAACCCCTGGCTCAATTTCATTTCGCACGCCGTGCTGGTCCTCGGCGTGGCCATCGTGGCCTTCCCGCTGTACCTGGCGCTGGTGGCCTCCACCCACACGGCGGATGCCATCGTGCAGTCGCCCATGCCGCTGCTGCCGGGCAGCCACCTGTGGGAGAACTACCAGGCCGCGCTGTTCGGCTCGGGCAAGCTGGGCTCCAACACCAACGTGGTGCACATGATGTGGGTGAGCTTCGTGGTGGCCATGGTCATCACCGTGGGCAAGATCGCCATCTCGCTGCTGTCGGCGTTCGCCATCGTGTACTTCCGCTTCCCGTTCAAGATGCTGTGCTTCTGGGCCATCTTCGTGACGCTGATGCTGCCGGTGGAAGTGCGCATCCTGCCCACCTACAAGGTGGTGGCAGACCTGGGCCTGCTCAACAGCTACGCCGGCCTCACGCTGCCGCTGATCGCCTCGGCCACCGCCACGTTCCTGTTCCGCCAGTTCTTCCTGACGGTGCCCGACGAGCTGGTGGAGGCCGCGCGCATCGACGGCGCCCGGCCCATGCGTTTTTTCAAGGACGTGCTGGTGCCGCTGTCGCGCACCTCGATCGCGGCGCTGTTCGTGATCCAGTTCATCTACGGCTGGAACCAGTACCTGTGGCCGCTGCTGATGACCACCTCCGAAGACATGTACCCGGTGGTGATCGGCATCAAGCGCATGCTGGCCGGCGGCGAGGCCGCCGTGGACTGGAACATCGTGATGGCCACCGCCATCGTCGCCATGCTGCCGCCCACGGCCGTGGTGATCCTGATGCAGAAGTGGTTCGTCAAGGGCCTGGTCGACACCGAGAAATAAACATCCAAACCGGCTGTAGCGCCCACCCTTCAAGCGCAAACAGCTATTGATTAAATAGCACATATGGCATCCCTTACCCTCACCAACGTCGTCAAGCACTACGGCAGCGGCAAGCAGATCGTGCCCGTGATCCACGGCGTCAACGCCGAGATCCGGGACGGCGAGTTCATCGTCATCGTCGGCCCCTCGGGCTGCGGCAAATCCACCCTGCTGCGCATGGTGGCCGGCCTGGAGGAAATCACCGGCGGCACCATCGCCATCGGCGAGCGCGTGGTCAACAACCTGGAGCCCGCCAGGCGCGACATCGCCATGGTGTTCCAGAACTACGCCCTGTACCCGCACATGAGCGTGTTCGACAACATGGCCTACGGCCTGAAGATCGCCAAGGTGGCCAAGGACGAGATCAAGGCGCGCGTGGACAAGGCCGCCAAGATCCTCGAACTGGGCCACCTGCTGGAGCGCAAGCCGCGCCAGCTCTCGGGCGGCCAGCGCCAGCGCGTGGCCATGGGCCGCGCCATCGTGCGCCAGCCCCAGGTATTCCTGTTCGACGAGCCGCTGTCCAACCTGGACGCCAAGCTGCGCGCGCAGACCCGTATCGAAATCCAGAAGCTGCACCGCGAACTGGGCATCACCAGCCTGTTCGTGACCCACGACCAGGTGGAGGCCATGACGCTCGCGCAGCGCATGATCGTCATGAACGCCGGCAACATGGAGCAGTTCGGCACGCCCGAGGAGGTCTACCACACACCGGCCTCCACCTTCGTGGCCAGCTTCATCGGCTCGCCGCCGATGAACCTGCTCAACCACGCGCCGGGCGCCCAGCCCGGCACCACGCTGGGCATCCGCCCCGAGCACCTGGACATCACCGCCGACGGCGGCTGGGCCGTGCAGGTAGAGACGGTGGAGCTGCTGGGCGCCGAGCGCCTGGTGTATGGCCGCGTGGGCGACGAGCAGCTCATCGTGCGCATCGAGGAAGGCGCCCCCGCGCCACAGCCGGGCGACACCATCCACGTCACGCCGCGCGCCCACCGCCTGCACACCTTCGATGCCGGCACCGGCAAGCGCCTGTAGCACCCGACCGCCTGGAGCACCGCGCATGACGACACCTTCCGCCTGGCCCTACCCCCGCTGGATCGCCCACCGCGGCGCCGGCAAGCTGGCGCCCGAGAACACGCTGGCCGCCTTCCGCCTGGGCGCGCAGCACGGCTACCGCATGTTCGAGTGCGACGCCAAGCTAAGCAGCGACGGCGTGGCCTTCCTGCTGCACGACGCCACGCTGGAGCGCACCACCAACGGCCACGGCACCGCAGGCGATCAGCCCTGGGGCACGCTGGCCCAGCTGGACGCCGGTGCCTGGCATTCGCGCACGTACGCGGGCGAGCCGCTGCCCACGCTGGAGCACCTGGCGCGCTGGTGCATCGCCAACGGCCACTTCCTCAACATCGAGATCAAGCCCACGCCCGGTACCGAAGCCGAAACCGGCCGCGCCGTGGCCGCGCTGGCGGCACGCCTGTGGCACGGCCAGAGCGTGCCACCGCTGCTCACCTCGTTCAAACCGCAGGCGCTGGCCGGCGCGCGCGAGACCGCGCCGCATCTGCCCCGCGGCCTGCTGCTGGACCAACTGCATGACGGCTGGCTGGACACCGCGCGCCAGTGGGGCTGCGTGGCCGTGGTCTGCAACCATGCGCTGTGGAGCGCCGCCACCGTGGCCGAAGTGCACCTGGCCGGCATGCGCGCCCTGAGCTACACCGTGAACGACGACTGGGCCGCCCAGCGGCTGCTGGCGCTGCACACCGACGGCATCATCACCGACCGCGTGGACCTGTTCAGCCCCGCCGGGGCCTGACGCGGCGCCACCCGTCCACGCCGGCGGGCGGTGCCGGGCACGCCGCTCGCGCTGCCGTCTGGCAAGGCCGGGGCCGCTCGGCAGCGGACAATGCGCGCATGCATCGCCTTTCCCGCACCGGCGCGCGCCCGCTGCGCCGCCGTCTCCCCCCGCAGAGCGCACGCCACCTTTGGCAGTGGTTGGTACTGGCCTGCTGCCTGTGGCTGGGCGGCACGCCCGCCCTTGCCCAGACCCGGCCCGCTGCGGCCCCCGCCTCCGCCGCGGCCAGCGCGGTGGACACGCTGGGTGAGGACAACGCCCCCCTGCCCTCGGTGGATGAACTGCGCAAGCAGCTCGACGCCATTCCCGCAAAGCTCGGCGAGGAGGACGACGGCCGCAAGCTGCTGACCGAGCTGGCCGCCATCGGCACCGTGGCCGAGCGCGTGGTCGCCCAGCGCACCAGAGACCTGGCGGACCTGGACCGCCGCCTGGAAGGCCTGGGCCCCACGCCCGAAAAGGGCGCACCCGCGGATGCGCCCGACGTGGCCGAGCAGCGCACCGCGCTGAACAAGCAGCGCGGCGTGATCGATGCGGAACTCAAGCTCGCCCGCCTGGTGGCCGTGGATGCCGAGCAGCGCAGCGCGGAGATCGGGCGCCAGCGGCGAGCGCTATTCCAGGCGGCCCTCACAACGCGCGTCGATTCGCCACTGGCCCCCGCCTTCTGGCGCAGCCTGCGCTACGCCGCGCCCGGCGACAGTGCGCGGCTGCAGGCGCTGGGCGCCAACCTGCGCCGCGCCGTGCAGGCCACGCTGGACTCGCCGCGCCGCGGCACCTTCCTGGGTTACCTGGCCCTGGCCGTCGCCCTCGCCGTGGGGGGCACCTGGCTGGCGGAGCGTGTGCTGGTGCGCGCGCTGCCCGCGCGGCTGCCGGCCACCCGGCTGCGGCGCACGCTGCTGGCGGCGGCGGCGGTGGTGGCGAACGTGCTGATCGTCAGCGCTGCGCTGCAACTCGCGTGGAGCGGGGTCAAGCTCGGCGGCGTGCTGGACGAGGACGTGCGCGCCGTGCAGCAGGCCAGCCTGCGTGCCGCGGCCTACGCCACCTTCGTTATCACGCTGGGGCACGCACTGCTGTCGCGCCGGCGCAGTTCCTGGCGGCTGCTGCCCATCTCCGACGCGCTCGCCCGCCGGCTCAGCCCCTTCCCGTGGTGGATCGGGGCACTGTCGGCGCTGGGCGGGCTGGCCACACAGGTCAACGCCATCGTGGGCGCCAGCCTGGCGGCCGAAGTGCTGGTGCACGCCGTGTCCGCGGTGTTGCTGTCGGTGACGGTGGCCGTCGCGCTGGGCCGGCTGCGGGCAACGCCCCAGGCAGCGGACGCGGCCGATAGCGCCACCGACGCGGCGCCCGCGGAGAAGGCGGGCCGCCCCCTCTGGGTGGGGTTGATCCTGGCCAGCGCGGGCCTTGCCGCGGCCGCGGCCGCGCTGGCCGTGCTGCTGGGCTTCGTGGCGCTGGGCGGCACGCTGGCGCGGCAGATGGTGTGGTCGGGCGTGGTGTTTGCCACCACCTATCTGCTGATGCAGTTGGTGGACGACCTGTGCGACGCGTTGCTCTCCTCCCACGGCGGCCTGGGCGCGCGCATCCACGCCGCGCTGGCCATCGACGCCCAGTTGCTGGACCAGGCCGCGGTGCTGCTGGCCGGCGTGCTGCGTGTGGCGCTGTTCTTCTACATGGCGATCGCGCTGATGGCGCCGCTGGGCACCAACCCGGACGAGCTGTTCCGCCGCGGCAGCAAGCTGGACCACAGCCTGCAGATCGGCGACTTCACGCTGGCGCCCCAGGCACTGCTCACGGCGCTGGCGGTGATCTGCGCGGGCTTCCTGGCGATACGCATCGTCAAGCGCTGGCTCAGCGACCGCTACTTCCCCCACACATCGCTGGAGCCGGGCATGCGCAGCTCCATCGTCACGCTGCTGGGCTACGTGGGCGGCGTGGTGGTGATCGCCGTGGCGCTGGCGGGCCTGGGCATCAGCGTGGAGCGCATCGCCTGGGTGGCGAGCGCGCTGTCGGTGGGGATCGGCTTCGGCCTGCAGGCCATCGTGCAGAACTTCATCTCGGGCCTGATCCTGCTGGCCGAGCGGCCGGTGAAGGTGGGCGACTGGGTGGTGCTGGGCGACACCGAGGGCGACGTGCGCCGCGTGAACGTGCGCGCCACCGAGATCCAGCTGGGCGACCGCTCCACGGTGATCGTGCCCAACTCGGAATTCATCACCAAGACCGTGCGCAACATGACGCTGGGCAGCGCCCAGGGCCGGGTGCTGCTGCGCCTGCCCGCACCGCTGGACACCGACGCGCGGCGCATGCGCGAGCTGATCCTGCAGGCCTTTCATGCGCACGAGGACATCCTGGAGAGCCCCGCGCCATCGGTGACGCTGGAAGGCATCCAGAGCGGCACGCTCACCTTCCTGGCGATCGGCTACGTGAGCAGCCCGCGCAACGCGGGAGGCGTGCGCAGCGACGTGCTGTTCGCCATCCTGGAGGCGCTGCGCGACGCGGGCCTATCGCTATCGCCTCCAGCCACCACCTCGGTGGCGCAGGCGCCGCGCGACGCCGCCCAGGAAGCGCCGCCGCTGTCGGAGCGCGTCTGAACGGCGCCCGATTCGCTCCTGTTTCAATAGCTGCTAGCGCTTATCAGACAAGCGCTACAGGCCAATTTTGCTTCAAACCGACAGCTGCGACCGCACATAGCCCGCCACCACTCCCAGCAACTGGTCCAGGTGCTGCTGAAGCGGTGCAAAGCCGGCGTTGGGCGCACGCGTGTCCTCGTCCATGTACACCGGGCGGCGGATCTCGATCTGCAGGCTGTGGCGCCCCAGGTGCGGCTGGCCGATGCGGCCGATCAGCTCCACGCCCTTGTAGGGCTCGTTCAGCGCCACGCTGTAGCCAAAGCCGCGCAGCTGCTCGGCGATCAGGTGCACGAACTCGGGCGCGCAGGTGGTGCCGTCGCGGTCGCCCAGCACGAAGTCGGCCAGCGGCGGCGCGTCCGTGCGGCCCAGGCGCCGGTACACGTCATTGGGCATCGAATGCAAATTCAGGTGCCACACGCGGCCAAAGCGCTGCACGCTCGCGTCGATCGCCTGCTGCAGCTGCGCATGGTAGGGACGCCAGTAGCCCTCGATGCGCCGCTGCACCTCGGCCACCGTGCGCGCACGCGCATACAGCGGCGTGGCCACGCCGTCCTTGCTGATCTGCTGCCAGACCAGGCCCAGGCCCTGGCGCGTCTTGGGGCCGGGGGCGAGCGGCACGGGCCACGCGCCGTCGATCTGCGCGGGATCCAGGTCGTTGTCGGCACGGTTCACGTCGATGTAGGTGCGCGGGAAGGTCGCGGCGATCAGCGTGGCACCGTGCGCGGGCGCGGTATGCCAGAGGCGGTGCACGTGCGTGTCCTCGCCGCGGCGCAGCAGCGCCAGCGGCACGGCGTGGCCGAAATCGTCGGGGTAGGCCGTGCCGCTGTGGGGCGAGTCGCACACCAGCGGCAGCGGCTGCCCCGTGGGTTGCCAGACCTCGACCGGGGTGTCCGGCCTGGGGCTCAGGTCGTCATGCAACGCTGTCAAAGGCGCACCATCAGTCCAGCTTGATGTTGGCGCGCTTGGCCACGGCCGTGTAGCGCGCGATGGCGGCGTCGATCTGCTTGGCAAACTGCGCGGGCGTGTTGGCCATGGATTCGCCGGAGATGCTCTTTTGCTTCTCCAGGTAGTCGGGCATGGCCATGGCCTTGTGCGCGGCGGCGTTCAGCTTGGCGATGATCTCCTTGGGCGTGCCCGCGGGCGCCACCAGGCCGAACCACCCGCCGTCACCCATGCCGGCGTAGCCCAGCTCGGTGTAGGTGGGCACGTCGGGCAGCACGGGGCTGCGCTTCAGGGCCAGCACGGCCAGCGGGCGCAGCTTGCCCGACTGGATGTTGGCCAGCGTGGAGGGTAGGTTGTCCGTCATCGCGTTGACCTGGCCGGCCAGTGCATCGGTCGCGGCCTGGCCCGCGCCCTTGTAGGGGATGTGCAGCAGGTCGATGCCCGCCAGGTTCATGAAGTTCTCGATGTTGGCATGCCCCAGCGAGCCCGTGCCTGGCGAGGCAAAGGTGTACTTGCCGGGGTTGGCCTTGGCCAGCGCCACGAACTCCTGCATGGTCTTGGCGGGCACGCTGGGGTGCACCACGAAGACGCTGGGCACGCTCATCACGTTGGTGATGGGGGCGAAGTCCTTCACCGCGTCATACGGCAGCTTGGCGTAGATGGCGGGGTTGGCGCCGTGGGTGCTCACCGTGGCCATGCCGATGGTGTAGCCGTCCGGTGCCGCCTTGGCGATGGCGTCGGCGCCGATGGAGCCGCCGGCTCCGCCCTTGTTGTCCACCACCACGGCCTTGCCCAGGATGGGGCCCATCTTGTCGGCCAGCAGGCGGGCCACCATGTCGGTGGAGCCGCCGGGCGCGAACGGCACGATCAGCTTGATGGGGCGGTTGGGGTAGTCGCCCGCCTGGGCGTGCGCCAGGGGTGCGAAGGCCGCAGCGGCGGCGCAGGCGGCCAGGGTGGACAGCAGGGTACGGCGCAGTGCCATGGGGATCTCCTCGGTATTTGAATGAATGGGGGCAGCCCCATTCTTGAGCGCTCCCGCGTTGACGAAAAGCGACAAAATGGCGGCAATCCATTACCAACACTCATCAATCGACCGCCCATGCGCATCCACTCGCCGTCGCTGCCCGAACTGCACGCCTTTGCCGTCGCGGCGCGGCTGGGCAGCTTCTCGCAGGCGGCCGACGAACTCAGCGTGACCCAGGGTGCCATCAGCCGCGCCATCGCCCGGTTGGAGGAGCACCTGGGCGTGGCGCTGTTCGCGCGCGAGGGCCGGCGCAGCGTGCTCACGCGCGCGGGGGCCGACTACCTGCAGGCCGTGGGCCCGTCGATCGCCACCATCGAATCCGCCACGCTGGCCGTGCGCACGCGGCGCAACCCGCGCCAGTTGCGCCTGTCGGTGGCGCCCACGCTGTTCAGCCACTGGCTGATCCCGCGTCTGCCCGATTTCCACGCGCGCCACCCCGGCATCGCACTGTCGTTCGCACCCTACCGGCGCGACGACCCTCTGAGCGCGCCCGAGATCGATGCCTGGATCCGTGTGGGCCGCGCCGACTGGCCTGCGGGCATCGCGGCCGACTACCTGGTGGGGCGCGAGCTGGTACCCATCTGCCGCCCGGCCGATCTGCAGGGGCCCCAGGCCATCTGCGCACCGGCCGACCTGCTCGCGCGGCCGCTGCTGTTCCACACGAATTACCCGGACAACTGGGCGCACTGGTTCGCCGGTGTGGGCTGTGTCCACGGGCCGCTCACGCCGGCGGCGGACTTCGAGTTGGTGTCGCTGCTGGTGCAGGCGGTGATCGCCGGCCTGGGCGTGGCGGTGGTGCAGCGCGCGCTGGTGGAGCCGGAGCTGGCCGCCGGGCGCATCGCCATCGCCATCGACCACCCCGTGCTGCTGGACCGCGGCTACCACCTGTGCATTCCGACGGGGCGCGCGCCCAATCCGGCCCTGGACGACCTGCGCGGCTGGCTGCTGGCGCAGGCGTGCGGACAGGGCGGGGGTTGAATCAGCCGCGCCAGGCGCGCAGCAGCAACCACTGACTGGTGGCGCAGGCCGCCGCCAAGCCGGCGTAGGTGGCCATGCGGCCGTCGCGCCCCAGCAGCACCAACCCCGCCACGAGGACGCAACACCCCACTACAAAGTTGATAGCTATTGGCGCAATCCAGCCGTGCGCTCTGGCCAGTTTTCGCATAAAGACGTGGCTGCATGCCACCAGCAGCACGGCGACCGCCAGCGCCGGTGCGGTGAAGTTCAGCAGATGGTTGAGGGCGAGCAGCAGGTCCATGGAGTCATGATGCAGATCAAGCCATTGGCGCGGTGGCCTGCCTGAGTGCGCGGCGGATTTTATAATCCCACCCCATGGCAGTCTGGGCCCTCGGCATCAACCACCACACCGCTCCGCTCGATCTGCGGGGCCGGTTCGCGTTCGCCCTGGACCAGATCGCACCCACGCTGCACGGGCTGCGCGATTCGCTGTCCAGCGCCTCGGGCCGCCACCCGGGCGTGGAGACGGCCATCATCTCCACCTGCAACCGCACCGAGATCTACTGCGCAGCCGAGGCCCCGGCGCTGGACCACACGCTGGACTGGCTGGCCCACAGCGGCGGCGTGAGCCCCGCGCTGCTGCGTTCGCACTCCTACAGCCTGGAAAACAGCCTCGTCGCCCGCCACGCCTTCCGCGTGGCCAGCGGGCTTGATTCCATGGTGCTGGGCGAGGCCCAGATCCTCGGCCAGATGAAGGACGCCGTGCGCGCCGCTGAAGGCGCAGGAGCGCTCGGCACCACGCTCAACCAGCTCTTTCAGCGCAGCTTTGCCGTGGCCAAGGAGGTGCGTACCAGCACCGACATCGGCGCACACAGCATCAGCATGGCCGCCGCGGCCGTGCGGCTGGCCGGCCAGTTGTTCGAAGACCTGACGAAGATCCGCGTGCTGTTCGTGGGCGCGGGCGAGATGATCGAGCTGTGCACCACGCACTTCGCGGCCAAGACGCCCCAGCAGATCACGATCGCCAACCGCACGCTGGAGCGCGGAGAAAAGCTCGCCACGCGCTTTGGCGGCGAGGTCATGCGCCTGGCCGACCTGCCCGACCACCTGCACGAGTTCGACGCGGTCATCAGCTGCACCGCGAGCACGCTGCCCATCATTGGCCTGGGCGCCGTGGAGCGCGCGCTGAAAAAGCGCCGCCACCGCCCCATCTTCATGGTGGACCTGGCCGTGCCGCGCGACATCGAGCCCGAGGTCAAGCAGCTCGAAGACGTGTACCTGTACACCGTGGACGACCTGGCCAGCGTGGTACAGACGGCACAGGCGCATCGCCAGGCCGCCGTGGCGCAGGCCGAGGCCATCATCGACGCGGGCGTGCAGAGCTTCGTGCACTGGATGGAGCTGCGCAGCCCCGCCGCGCAGAACGGCGGCGTGGTGCCGCTGATCCAGCAACTCAACTCCCAGGCTGACGAATGGCGCGCCCTGGAGATCGCCCGCGCCAAGAAGCGCCTGGCCAAGGGCGAGGACATCGAGACCGTGCTTGAGGCGCTGTCGCGCGGCCTCACGCAAAAGATGCTGCACGGCACCATGGCCGAGCTGCGCGCGGGCGATGCCGAAGCGCGCGCCCAGACTGCACAGGCCGTCTCGCGCCTGTTCCTGCGCTCGCACAGCAAAAACGGGCTGTAGCGGCGCTCGCTCGCGCACCCCTGATTTCATAAGCCCCATCGGCCTACCGCGCTTACCAGACAAGCGCAAGCAGCTACCAGACTGGTAGCAAAACCCTTCTTTCACACCCCTTGATGAAACCCTTTCTCCGCAGCCAGCTGGAACGCTACGCGCAACGCCTGCAGGAACTCGACTTCCTGCTCTCGCGCGAAGACATCATGGCGGACATGCAGCAGTACCGCAGCATCTCGCGCGAGCACGCCGAGGTCACCCAGGTCGCGGGCCGCTACGCTCGCTACCAGCAGCGCGAGGCCGACCTGGCCGGCGCGCGCGAGATGCTCGAAGACCCCGACATGGCCGAGATGGCGCAGGAGGAAATCCACGCCGCAGAAACCGAACTGGTGCAGTTGGAGGACGAGCTGCAGCGCCTGCTGCTGCCCAAAGACCCCGACGACGAGCGCAACGCCTTCATCGAAATCCGCGCCGGCACGGGCGGCGACGAATCCGCCCTGTTCGCGGGCGACCTGGCGCGCATGTACACGCGCTACGCCGCCACCGTGGGTTGGAAGGTCGAGGTCATGAGCGCCAACGAGAGCGAGATCGGCGGCTACAAGGAAGTGGTGCTGCGCATCGAGGGCCAGCCCGGTACGAGCCCCTCCGGTAGCGGTGTGTACGGCGCACTCAAGTTCGAATCCGGAGGCCACCGCGTGCAGCGCGTGCCCGCCACCGAGACGCAGGGCCGCATCCACACCAGCGCCTGCACCGTGGCGGTGATGCCCGAGCCCGACGAGCACCAGGCCATCACGCTGAACCCGGCGGACCTGCGCATCGACACCTTCCGCGCCAGCGGCGCGGGCGGCCAGCACATCAACAAGACCGACTCGGCCGTGCGCGTGGTGCACTTGCCCACCGGCATCGTGGCCGAGTGCCAGGACGGCCGCAGCCAGCACAGCAACAAGGCCAAGGCGCTGCAGGTGCTGCAGGCGCGCATCCAGGAAAAGGAGCGCAGCGAGCGCGCGGCCAAGGAAGCCGCGATGCGCAAGGGCCTGATCGGCAGCGGCGACCGCAGCGACCGCATCCGCACCTACAACTTCCCGCAGGGGCGCCTCACCGACCACCGCATCAACCTCACGCTGTACAAGCTGCTGGCCATCATGGAAGGTGACCTGGGCGAGGTGCTGCAGGCCCTGCAGCATGCGCGTGAAGCCGAACTGCTGGCCGAACTGGGTTTGGAGTGATTTTGGCCTCTAGCGCCCACGCAGCAAGCGCCAACAGCTATCTATAGAGAAGCACCCATGCCTTCAATCACGCTGGCCCAGGCGTTGGCCCAGGCCCAAGCCGCAGGGCTGGGGCGCATCGACGCGCAGATGCTGCTGTTGCATGTGCTGGGGCGTGCGCCGGCCGACCGCGCCTGGCTGCTGGCGCACGACGGCGACACGCTGCCCGCGGTGGCCATGGAGCAGTACGCCGCGCTGTGCGCGCGCCGGGCCAAGGGAGAACCCGTGGCCTACCTTCTTGGGCGCAAAGAGTTCTGGGGCCTGCCGCTGTCCGTGGACGCGCGCGTGCTGGACCCGCGCCCGGACACCGAGACACTGGTGGCGTGGGCGCTGGAGATGCTGGCCACCCGCACCGCGCCGCGCGTGGCCGATCTGGGCACGGGCAGCGGGGCCATCGCCCTGGCGCTGCAGCATGAGCGCCCCGACGCTCAGGTGCTGGCCGTGGACGCCAGCGCCGACGCGCTGGCCGTGGCCCGCGCCAATGCCGGGCAGTTGGGCCTGCCCGTGCGCTTCATCCAGGGCAACTGGCTGCACGGGGTGGACGGTCCGTTCGATGCCATCGTGAGCAACCCGCCCTACATCCCCGCGCAGGACCCGCACCTGGCCGCGCTCATCCATGAGCCGCTGTCCGCGCTGGCCAGCGGCGCCGACGGCCTGGAGGACATCCGCACCATCGTGGCGCAGGCGCCTGCGCGGCTGGCGCCCGGCGGCTGGCTGCTGCTGGAGCATGGGTGGGACCAGGCCGAGGCCGTGCAAGCACTGCTGCGCGACGCAGGCTTTGACCAGGTGCAAAGCCGCCACGATCTGGCCGGCATAGCCCGATGCTCCGGCGGGTCAATGCCCGGCGGCGCCCCGCAGTGAAATAATCCCCCCATCGCCGCCCTGCCCCAGGGCGCCCCCCTTCAGGAGAACCCCATGAGCGACGTCCAGCAACGCATCGACCAACTGGTCAAGACCAACGACATTCTGCTGTTCATGAAAGGCAACGCCAGCTTTCCGATGTGCGGCTTCTCGGGCCGCGCCGTGCAGATCCTCAAGGCCTGCGGCGTGGACCCCAAGAATATCGCCACCGTGAACGTGCTGGACGACCAGGAAATCCGCCAGGGCATCAAGGACTACAGCCACTGGCCCACCATCCCCCAGCTCTACGTGAAGGGCGAGTTCATCGGTGGCTCGGACATCATGATGGAGATGTACGAATCCGGCGAACTGCAGCAGGTGCTGGGCACCGGCGACGCCGCCTGAAGCGCCGCGTCCTGCCGCCAATGGACCAACCGCCCACACCGGGCGGTTTTTTTATGTTCGCCGGCGCGCGCAGCGCCCCGCCACGCGGGCCCGCTACACTTGGCGGCACCTGGCCCCGTGTCTGCGTGCTTGGCACACCCCGCTGCACGACAGGCGCGCGGCATTGCATCCTCGCTCCATGCCTTTGTCCGAAAGCCTGATCGTCATCACCGCCCTCATCGGGGCCAGTGCCTTCTTCTCGCTGGCCGAGATTTCCCTTGCGGCATCGCGCCGCCTGCGGCTGCGCCAACTGGCCGACGAGGGGGACCACCGCGCCGACCGCGTGCTGCGGCTGCAGGAAAACCCGGGCGACTATTTCACCGCCGTACAGATCGGCCAGAACGCCGTGGCCGTGCTGGGCGGCATCGTGGGCGAAGGCACCTTGAGCCCGCACTTCTCCGGCTTCTTCAGTATGTGGCTGGGCGCATCGCATGCGCAGACGGCGGGTTTCCTGCTGTCATTCACCGTCATCACGTCGCTGTTCATCCTGTTTGCCGACCTGTTCCCCAAGCGCATGGGCATGGCGGAGCCCGAGCGCCTGGCGCTGCGCGTGGTGGCGCCCATGCAGGCCACCATGGCACTGTTGCGGCCCGTGGTATGGCTGTACAGCCGCTGCGCGGACCTGCTGTTCCGCGTGCTGGGCATGAACGCGCTGCGCGACGACCGCGTCACCTCCGATGACATCCTGGCCATGATGGAAGCCGGCGCGCGCGCCGGCGTGCTGGCCGCGCGCGAGCAGCAGGTGATCGAGAACGTGTTCGAGCTGGACACGCGCAGCGTGGCGAGCAGCATGTCGCCGCGCGACCGCGTGGCTTATTTCCTGCGCGACGATCCCGACACGGTGATCCGCGCACGCATTGCGGCCGAGCCGTTTTCCACCTACCCCGTGTGCGAAGGCGACATCGACCACGTGGTCGGCTACGTGGACGCCAAGGACCTGTTCCAGCGCGTGCTGAACAACCAACCCATCTCGCTGGCCGACGAGGGCCTGGTACGCAAGGTGCTCATCGTGCCGGACCGGCTGTCGCTGGCCGAAGTGCTGGAGCAGTTCCGCCAGGTGCATGAGGACTTCGCCGTCATCGTCAACGAATACAGCCTGGTCGTGGGCGTGGTCACACTCAACGATGTGATGAGCACGGTGATGGGTGACCTGGTGGGCCCGGCGGATGAGGAGCAGATCGTGCGTCGCGACGATAATTCCTGGCTCATCGACGGCACCACGCCCGTGTCCGACGTGCTGCACGCCCTCGGCCTGGACGAGCTGCCGCACGCCGATGAGTACGAGACCCTGGCGGGCTTTCTGATGGTGATGCTGCGCCGGGTGCCGCGCCGCACCGACAGCGTGACCTTCGGGGGCTACAAGTTCGAAGTGCTGGACGTGGACAGCTATCGCATCGACCAGGTGATGGTATCAAGGCTGGAAGGCGCGTCCAAACCAGTGCTGCCCGTTGAATAAGGGGCGGCGCTGCTGACAAGGGCAGCACCAGCCGGCGTGTGTGGCCATCTGCAAGACGCGGTATGGCCCGCTGGCCGACGGCAGATCAGGCGTCCGAAGTACGCTCCTGGAAGAACCAGTTGCGCTGCGCTGCGAACACGGCGCTCGGATACGGCGCCTTGCCCCGGCTGCCGTTGTAGCGGCCCAGCGCCATGTACAGGTCGCCCCGCTCGCGGTCGAGGTAGTGGCGCAGGATCACGCAGCCAAAGCGCAGGTTGGTCTGCATGTGGAACAGCTTGCCCGGGTCGCCGTCACCGATCACGCGGGTCCAGAATGGCATCACCTGCATATAGCCGCGCGCACCCACCGGAGAGACGGCGAACTTGCGGAATGCGCTCTCCACCTGGATCAGGCCCATGACCAGCGACACATCCAGCCCCGAGCGCTTGGACTCGTACCACACCGTCTGCAGGAAGTCGCGGCGCACTTCCCATTCGGGCTTGCGTCGGCGCAGGCGGTCGCTCATGGTGCCAAGCCAGCGCAGATACAGCAGGCGTGCCTCGGTGGAGGCAAATAGCGGCTCGGGCGGTGCCAGGTCTGCCACGGCGGAGCTGAGCGCGGTGCGCACGGAATCGATCAACGGCTCCTCCAGCTGGCTCCCCGCATGCGCAGGTGCAGCCACGCCCAGCCATGCAGCCGGCCCCGCCGCCAGCGAAGCCAGGCAGGCGCGGCGCGACAGCCGGCCCTGCCGTTCGTCGCTCATTGGACCACCTCCCGCCGCGTTCATGCTGCCAGCCGTTCCTTCACATGCGCCAGGATGTCCGCCACGCCCACTTTGGTGGCAGATGCATCGCGGCGGTGCTGGTATTCGACCTGCCCTTCCTTGAGGCTCTTGTCGCCAATGGTCACGCGATGGGGCACGCCGATCAATTCCCAATCGGCAAACATGGCGCCCGGGCGCTCGCCGCGGTCGTCCAGGATCACGTCCACACCGGCGGCTAGCAGGTCGGCGTACAGCGACTCGGCCTGTGCCTTGACGGCTTCGCTGCGGTCCATGCCCACGGGGCAGATGACCACGGTGAACGGGGCGATGGCGTCGGGCCAGATGATGCCGCGCTCGTCATGGTTCTGCTCAATGGCCGCTGCCGGCAGGCGCGTGACGCCAATGCCGTAGCAGCCCATCTCGAAGAAGGCGGGCTTGCCGTCTTCGCCGAGGAAGGTGGCATTCATGGCTTTGGAATACTTGGTGCCGAGGTAGAACACGTGGCCGACTTCGATGCCGCGCTCGATGGCAAGTTCCCCCTGGCCGTCCGGCGACAGGTCGCCAGCCACCACATTGCGCAGGTCGGCCACCATGTCGGGCTCCGGCAGGTCGCGGCCCCAGTTCACGCCGGTGAGGTGGTGACCTTCCTGGTTGGCTCCGCAGATCCAGTCGGCCATCACGGCCACGTCGCGGTCCACCACCAGCTTCACCGGCTTCTGCAGGTTCAGCGGGCCCAGGTAGCCCGGCTTGCAGCCAAAGTGGTCCACGATCTCGGCCACGGTGGCAAAGCGGAAACCCGCGTCCAGGCCCGGCACCTTGGCCACCTTGATCTCGTTCATGTCGTGGTCGCCGCGCAGCAGCAGCAGCCAGACCTGGCTGCGGATGATCTCGCCCGCCGCGTCGGTTTCGTCCGTGGCCAGCACCAGCGACTTCACCGTGGTGCTCAGCGGCACGCTCAGCAGTTCGGCCACGTCCGCGCAGGTGCTCTTGCCGGGCGTGGGTGTCACCGTCAGCGGCTGCTTGGCCGCGGGACGCGCGCCCGCGGGGGCCAGCGCTTCGGCTTTTTCCATGTTGGCCGCGTAATCGCTGGCGGGGCAGTAGACGATCGCGTCCTCACCCGTGGCGGCGATCACCTGGAACTCTTCGCTCAAGTCGCCGCCGATGGCGCCCGAATCCGCCGCCACGGCGCGGTAGCGCAGGCCGAAGCGGTCGAAGATGCGGCGATAGGCCTGGGCCATCACCTGGTAGCTCGCCTTGGCGCCGGCCTGGTCCCGGTCGAAGCTGTAGGCGTCCTTCATGATGAATTCGCGCCCGCGCATCAGTCCGAAGCGCGGGCGGCGTTCATCGCGGAACTTGGTCTGGATCTGGTAGAGGTTCTTGGGCAGCTGCTTGTAGCTGCGCAGCTCCTGGCGTGCGATGTCAGTGACCACTTCCTCGCTGGTGGGCTGGATCACGAAGTCACGCCCATGGCGGTCGTGAATACGCAGCAACTCGGGGCCCATCTTGTCGAAGCGCCCAGTCTCCTGCCACAGCTCGGCGGGCTGCACCACGGGCATGGTGCATTCCACGGCACCTGCGCGGTTCATCTCCTCGCGCACGATGGCTTCCACCTTGCGGATCACGCGCAGGCCCATGGGCATGTAGTTGTAAATCCCGGCACCCAACTTCTTGATGAGGCCTGCGCGCATCATGAGTTGGTGACTGACAACCTCGGCGTCGGCAGGCGCCTCTTTCAAGGTGGAAATGAAAAATTGGGAAGCTTTCATCGAACGGGCTTGACAACTGGGGCGGGTGCGCTTGCCGCACGCGAGGTAGCGTGCATAATGACCGCAGTTTTAAAAATTTGGGGTTAGATTATGCTCGACCGGGACGGATTCCGCCCAAATGTCGGCATCATCCTGCTCAACCAGAGAAACCAGGTATTCTGGGGCAAGCGCATACGCACCCATAGCTGGCAGTTCCCTCAAGGCGGCATCGACCGCGGAGAAACCCCCGAGCAGGCCATGTTCCGGGAACTGCACGAAGAGGTAGGACTGCTGCCGCCCCAGGTGCGTGTGATTGCCCGTACGCGGGACTGGTTGCGCTACGAGGTGCCAGACCGGTTCATCCGCCGCGATGCACGCGGACACTACAAGGGTCAGAAACAGATCTGGTACCTGCTGCAATTGCTGGGGCACGACTGGGACCTGAACCTGCGCGCCACCAACCATCCAGAGTTCGATGCCTGGCGTTGGAACGACTACTGGGTTCCGCTGGACGTGGTGGTCGAGTTCAAGCGAGGCGTATATGAGATGGCGCTGACTGAACTGGCGCGTTTTCTGCCGCGCCACGAACAGCGCAACCGCTATTTGCGCAGCGGCATGCGTACGCGCGAGCACGAAAGCAGCGGTCAAGCCTCGCTGCCCCGTACCAGTTCACTGTTGGTCAAGCCCGGTATGGAACTGCCTCCGGGCGCCAGCTTCGACCCTGACCCGCAAAACAGCGTGCCAGCGCCGTTGGAGGCGCTGCCTACCCTGCCCGTCCCCAAGAAGCCACTGGATGCCTAGCGTGTGTAAGAAGGCACGCGTCCGCAAGACGCACCCTTCTTAAGCGTCATCGCGCGCCGAGCACCACCATGTTGTCGCGGTGAACCATCTCCGGTTCGGCCGCGTACCCCAGCAGGCGCTCAAACTCTGCGGAAGGCTTGCGGCACAGCAGGCGCGCCTCGGCGCTCGCATAGTTGGCGAGACCGCGGGCGATCTCTGTGCCGCCGGGGTCGCGCACCGCGATCACATCGCCGCGCACGAAGTCGCCCTCCACCGCCACCATGCCGATCGGCAGCAGGCTCTTGCCGTCTTCGCGCAGCTTGGCCGCCGCGCCGGCATCCACCGTCACGGAGCCGCGCAGTTGCAGGTGGTCCACCATCCACTGCTTGCGCGCCTGGTTCTTCTGCGTCTGCGCCACGAGCAACGTGCCGATCGATTCGCCCCGGGCCAGCCGCAGCAGCACGTCCGGCTCCCGCCCCCATGCGATGACGGTGGAAGCACCCGAGCCCGCCGCACGTTTGGCCGCGAGGATCTTGGTGATCATCCCGCCCTTGCCGATGCTGGAGCCCGCGCCGCCGGCCATCGCCTCCAGCGCCGCATCGCCAGCCTGTGCCTCGTGGACGAACTGCGCCTGCGGGTCGCGCCGCGGATCGGCGGTGTACAGCCCCTTCTGGTCGGTCAGGATCACCAGCGCGTCGGCTTCGACGAGGTTGGCGACGAGAGCCCCCAGAGTATCGTTGTCACCAAACTTGATCTCATCGGTGACTACGGTGTCGTTCTCATTGATCACCGGCACCACGCCCAGGCGCAGCAGCGTCAGCAGGGTGGAGCGGGCATTCAGGTAGCGCTCGCGGTCCGCCAAGTCGGCATGGGTCAGCAGCACCTGCGCACTGCCCATGGATTGCTCGCGCAGCTTGGTCTCGTACATCTGCGCCAGCCCCATCTGTCCCACGGCGGCAGCGGCCTGCAGTTCGTGGATCTCGCCGGGGCGGCTGCTCCAGCCCAGGCGCTTCATGCCTTCGGCGATCGCTCCGCTGGAGACCATGATGACCTCGCGCGGCTCGCCCCCCTGCCCCCGCACCAGCGCTGCCAGTTGGCGGCACCACTCCCCAATGGCCACCTCGTCCAGCCCCCGTCCCTCATTCGTGACGAGACTGGACCCTACCTTGACCACGATGCGACGCGCGTCGCGCAATACACTGGACACCATTTTTATAAGAAATTAGGCCCTAGCGCTTGTCAGGCAAGCGCCAACAGCTATAAATTAAATAGCAATCCTCGCATCACCCACGCGGTGGCTCACCAGCGAAGCGCGGGTCCACCTCAGCCGGCGCATTCTGCGCCAACTGCTGGGCGTGCACGTGCTGGAAGATGGACTGCACCAGGGGCTCGCAGCCTTCGCGCGTCAGCGCGGAGATTTCGAACACGGGGCCCTTCCATTTGAAGCGTTTCACGAAGTCCTTCACCCGCGCAGCGCGCTCTTCGGATGGCACCATGTCCAGCTTGTTGAGCACCAGCCAGCGCGGCTTCTCGTACAGCTGGGTGTCGTATTTCTTGAGCTCGGCCACGATGGCCTTGGCCTGCGCCACGGGATCGACGGATTCGTCGAACGGCGCCATGTCCACCACGTGCAGCAGCAGCCGCGTGCGCTGCAGGTGGCGCAGGAACTGGTGGCCCAGGCCCGCGCCCTCGGATGCGCCCTCGATCAGGCCGGGGATGTCGGCCACCACGAAGCTCTGCTCCGGCCCCACGCGCACCACGCCCAGGTTGGGGTGCAGCGTGGTGAACGGATAGTCGGCGATTTTCGGGCGCGCGTTGGAGACCGCGGCGATGAAGGTGGATTTGCCGGCATTGGGCATGCCCAGCAGCCCCACGTCCGCCAGCACCTTGAGCTCCAGCTTCAGGCTCTTGCGCTCCCCGGGCCAGCCCGGCGTCTTCTGGCGCGGCGCGCGGTTGATGGCGCTCTTGAAGCGCAGGTTGCCGAAGCCGCCGTCCCCGCCCTTGGCGATCGTGACCACCTCGCCCGGCGTGAGCAGCTCGTACAGCAGCTCGCCGGTATCCGCGTCGCTGATGATGGTGCCCACGGGCATCTTGAGCGTGATGTCGGCGCCTGCCGCGCCGAACATGTCGGAGCCCATGCCGTGCTCGCCACGCTTGGCCTCGTGCCGGCGTGAATAGCGGAAGTCGACCAGGGTGTTGAGATTGGGGTCGGCCACGGCGAACACATGCCCCCCACGCCCGCCGTCTCCACCGTCGGGCCCCCCGAACTCCTTGTATTTCTCGTGCCGGAACGAGACACAGCCGTTGCCACCGTCACCGGCGGCTACGTCAATAAAGGCTTCGTCGACGAACTTCATGGGTATCCAGTTTACAAAAAGCGCACCTGGGCGCCGGAGGGTGCGCAAAAGAGCGCCATCACGCATGCGCGCGGCTGCGCCAGGCGCTGAAAACAACAAAGCCCCGACGGGTCGGGGCTTTGTTGTCGCTTCAGCGGCGAAGGGCCTTAAGCAGGCGTCACGCTGACCGTGTGCTTGGACAGAGCGCCCTTCGTGCCGAACGACACGTGGCCATCCACCAGGGCAAACAGCGTGTGGTCCTTGCCCACGCCGACGTTCACGCCGGGATGGATGCGCGTGCCACGCTGGCGCACGATGATGGAACCCGCGCTGATCAGCTCACCACCGTAAGCCTTCACGCCGAGCATTTTGGGCTTCGAGTCGCGCCCGTTTCGCGTAGAGCCGCCGCCTTTTTTCTGTGCCATGAGATCAGCTCCCTGATTTAAGCAGCAATCGCCTGGATCTGCAGTTCGGTGAACTGCTGACGATGGCCTTGACGTTTCTGATAGTGCTTGCGACGGCGCAGCTTGAAGATGCGCACCTTGTCGTGCTTGCCGTGGGCCACGACCGTAGCCTTCACCGTTGCGCCGGACACCAGGGGCGTGCCGACCTTGAGTTCAGCGCCGTTGCCGACTGCCAGAACCTGGTCGATCACGATCTCCTGGCCTACTTCCGCAGCAATCTGTTCTACCTTGATTTTTTCGCCAGCGGCAACGCGATACTGCTTGCCGCCGGTTTTTATGACCGCGTACATGTAAACCTCGAATCTGAAATTGGAGTTCTGCGGACGGATTTCCACAGAACCAAAGATTCTATCACAAGCACCCGAAACCGATCCAGGCAACGCGACACAGCGCCGGAGGGTCCCCCAGGCCCCCCTGGGGCGCTTCCTATAATTGCCGCTTCACTTCACCACCACCGATCACCTTGGCCGCCAACTCCCCCAGCACCGCCGCCACCCTCGCCCTGATTGCCGACGACATGCGGGAGGTGGACAAGGTCATTGCAGCGCGGCTGCAATCGTCCGTCCCGCTTGTGGGCAGCGTAGCCCAGTACATCATCTCGGCGGGCGGCAAGCGCCTGCGCCCGGCGCTGCTGCTGCTGACCTGCGGCGCGCTCGAATACAAGGGGGAGCAGCGATTCAACCTCGCGGCGGTAGTGGAATTCATCCACACGGCCACCCTGCTGCACGACGACGTGGTGGACGAATCCACCCTGCGCCGCGGCCGGCCCACCGCCAACGAGACCTTCGGCAACCCGGCGAGCGTGCTGGTGGGCGACTTCCTGCACACACGCTCCTTCCAGATGATGGTGGAGGCAGGCAGCATGCGCATCCTGCAAGTGCTGGCCGACGCGACCAACGTGATCGCCGAGGGGGAAGTCCAACAGCTCATGAACACCCATGACGCGTCCCTGGACGAGGCCGGATACCTCCACGTCATCCGCTCCAAGACCGCCAAGCTGTTCGAGGCCAGCGCCCGGCTCGCCGCCATCCTGGCCGGCAGCACGCCCGACATCGAGCAAGCCTGCGCCGACTACGGCCAGGCGCTGGGCACGGCCTTCCAGGTCATCGACGACGTGCTGGACTACGACGGCGACGCGCAGGAGATGGGCAAGAACCTCGGCGACGATCTGCGCGAGGGCAAGGTCACGCTCCCCCTCATCATCGCCATGCAGCGCGGCAGCCAGGCGCAGCGCGAGTTGCTGCGCAACGTCATCGAAACGGGCAGCGCCGACGAACTCCAGCCCGTCATCGCCATCATCCGCGAGACAGGCGCCCTGACCGCCACCCGCGACGCGGCCGCCGCCCAGGCCCGGCTGGCGATGGATGCCGCCGCCAAGCTTCCCGCCAATCCATACACCAAAGGTTTGCTACAATTAGCGGCTCAGCTGTTGGAGCGTCGAACTTAGCATCGGCGACCGCGGCAGAATCGGGGTGTAGCTTAGCCTGGTAGAGCGCTACGTTCGGGACGTAGAGGCCGGAGGTTCGAATCCTCTCACCCCGACCAGTTATTTTCATGCCCAAGCCCTGCATCGCGGGGCTTTTTTGCATCTGGACGCCGCGCGGGTGCCAAGGAACCGCATATCTTTAATGCGGTTGCCCTCGCAGAGCCCATGCTGCCCTTGAGCCGCCGGCTGGGGCAAATGTCACTCACACAACGCTTGCGCCATTAAGCCTGTACACACCTTGGGCGATCGGCGATGATTGAAGAGTTTCCCTTCCTTCCATAAGAATCCGCTAGTTACATGGCTGCTATCGACACACAGAAAGAAGCTCAACCCATTGCCTTACCCGGACTGGCGCGCGCGTTGATGTCTGTGGGCAAATTGGATCAAAAAGCGGCGGAAGAGATTTACAAAAAGTCACAAAATAGCCGCAGTAGCTTTATTGCAGAGCTCACGGAATCGAAAATCATCACGCCAAGTGATCTAGCCCATACGGTATCCACCGTATTTGGTGCCCCCTTGCTAGATGTCGATGCGATCGACCGGCAGCGCATCCCCAAAGATCTGTTGGACGTCAAACTGTGCCAGTCCTACAAAGTCATCGCTCTCAGTAAGCGCAATAACCGGCTCATAGTCGCCACCGCGGATCCGACATTTCAAGAGGCCGCAGAAAAGATCAAGTTCACCACACAAATGGGGGTGGACTGGATCATCGCGGAATATGACAAACTGCTCCGCTTGATTGAGGCGAGCACAAAGAGCGGTACAGAAACGCTCGACGGCATTAACAGTAGTAATGATTTTGAGTTCGGCGACATTCCCGTTGATGAAGCTCCGGACGAGGATGCCGACAATCCCGCGGAAGTCGAGGATGCTCCCGTTGTCAAATTTCTGCACAAGATGCTGCTGGATGCCTTCAATATGCGTGCATCCGATCTGCATTTTGAGCCCTACGAGCACCATTACCGTGTCCGCTTCCGCATAGATGGCGAATTGCGCGAAATCGCATCGCCGCCTATTGCAATCAAGGAGAAGCTGGCCTCGCGCATCAAGGTGATCTCCCGTCTGGATATTTCGGAAAAACGCGTGCCCCAGGATGGCCGCATGAAGCTCAAGGTTGGGCCGGACCGGGTTATCGATTTCCGCGTCAGCACACTGCCTACGCTCTTTGGCGAGAAGATCGTGATCCGTATTCTCGATCCGAGCAGCGCCAAGCTGGGTATTGACGCACTGGGATATGAGCCCGAGGAAAAGGAGCGTTTACTGCAGGCCATCAACCGCCCTTATGGAATGATCCTGGTGACCGGACCCACGGGCTCCGGGAAGACCGTGTCGCTCTACACATGTCTCAATTTGTTGAACAAGCCCGGCGTCAATATTGCGACCGCTGAGGACCCCTCGGAAATCAATCTCCCGGGCGTGAACCAAGTCAACGTCAATGAGAAAGCCGGCCTCACGTTTGCCGTCGCGCTTAAGTCATTCCTTCGCCAAGATCCGGACATCATCATGGTGGGTGAAATCCGGGATCTGGAAACGGCAGACATTTCAATCAAAGCCGCGCAGACGGGTCACTTGGTGCTCTCTACCCTGCACACCAATGACGCTCCCACGACATTGACGCGCATGCGCAATATGGGCATCGCGCCCTTCAATATCGCATCCAGCGTGATTCTTATTACGGCGCAGCGACTGGCGCGTCGCTTGTGCCCCAATTGCAAGGCGCCCGTGGACATTCCGCATGAGACGCTGCTGGAGGCCGGCTACCGGGACGAGGAGATCGACGGCTCATGGGTTACCTACCGACCGGTGGGCTGCTCCGCCTGCAATAACGGATACAAGGGGCGCGTGGGCATTTATCAAGTCATGCCGGTGTCCGAAGAAATCCAGCGCATCATCCTGCGCGATGGAAGCGCACTGGAAATCGCCGAACAGGCACGCCTGGAAGGCGTCCGTTCTCTGCGTGAATCCGGGCTTCACAAGGCAAAAATGGGATTGACCTCGTTGGAAGAGGTCTTGGCTGTCACCAACGAATAAACAAATCGAGAGAGAAAACAATGGCGACCGTTGCAGCGAGGGGCATCAAGGACTTTGTCTTCGAGTGGGAGGGCAAGGATCGTAGCGGCAAGATCGTGCGCGGCGAAGTACGCGCCGCGGGAGAGAACCAGGTCAAAGCAACGCTGCGGAGGCAGGGCGTTCTGCCAACCAAGATCAAGAAGCGCCGGATGAGCGCGGGCAAAAAGATCAAGCCCAAAGACATCGCGCTGTTCACGCGCCAGATGGCCACGATGATGAAGGCCGGCGTTCCACTGCTTCAGGCATTTGATATCGTGGGCCGGGGTAATACCAATCCCAGTGTGACCAAGCTGCTCAACGATATCCGCGGAGATGTGGAGACAGGAACGTCCCTGAATGCCGCATTCCGTAAATATCCGATGTACTTCGACAGCCTTTACTGCAACCTCGTAGAGGCCGGCGAAGCTGCCGGTATCCTGGAAGCGTTGCTCGACCGGCTGGCCCTGTACATGGAGAAGACCGAGGCCATCAAATCCAAGATCCGGTCGGCGCTGATGTACCCGATCTCGGTGATCATCGTTGCGTTTGTCGTGGTGACGATCATCATGATTTTCGTGATTCCCGCGTTCAAAGAGGTTTTCACCTCGTTCGGAGCCGACCTGCCCGCTCCTACCCTGTTCGTGATGGCCATCAGCGAATTCTTCGTGGCTTACTGGTGGCTGATATTCGGCGTCATCGGCGGGGGGTTCTACTTCTTCATGCAGGCCTGGAAGCGCAGCGAGAAAATGCAGCGTTTCATGGACCGTTTCCTGTTGAAAATGCCCATCTTCGGTGCATTGATCGACAAGTCCTGCGTTGCCCGTTGGACCCGCACCCTGTCGACCATGTTCGCTGCCGGTGTGCCATTGGTGGAGGCACTGGACTCGGTGGCCGGTGCATCGGGCAACTCGGTCTACGCCATCGCGACGGAGAAGATTCAGCAGGAAGTCTCCACAGGTACCAGCCTGACGGCCGCCATGGGGAATGCCAACGTATTCCCCTCCATGGTGCTGCAGATGTGTGCGATCGGCGAGGAATCCGGCTCCATCGACCACATGCTGGGCAAGGCCGCCGACTTCTATGAAGCCGAAGTGGATGAAATGGTGGCCGGCCTGTCCAGCCTGATGGAGCCCATCATCATCGTGTTCCTGGGCACGCTGATCGGTGGCATCGTGGTGTCCATGTACCTTCCGATCTTCAAGCTCGGGCAAGTGGTTTGATGTCAGGCTCGCTAGCAGTGGACGCCGTGCTGGTGGGCGTCCTGGGGATGCTGATCGGAAGCTTTCTCAACGTCGTGATCCATCGCCTTCCGCGCATGATGGAACGGCAATGGGCCGCAGAATGCCGGCAGTACGGGCAGGATGTAGGGCTGCTTTCCACGGCGGCGCCTCCTGAGACCGACAACGAGCCCCTCAGCCTGTCCAAGCCGCGTTCACGCTGCCCCTCCTGCGGCCACGCGATCCGCTGGTACGAAAACATTCCGGTCCTGAGCTATTTAGCCCTGCGAGGCCGGTGCGCGGGTTGCGGCACGCGCATCAGCCCCCGGTATCCGCTGGTAGAGCTGGCGACGGGTGCCTTGTTCTATGCATGCGCGCTCCGCTGGGGCTGGAGCCTCACGACCGCCGCGTGGTGCGGTTTCTCGGCCGCGCTGGTCACACTGGCATGCATCGACTGGGACACCACGCTTTTACCCGACGACATCACGTTGCCGTTGCTGTGGGCGGGCCTGCTTGCGGCCGTCTTGCGCTGGATTGAAGTGCAGCCCGTGGATGCCGTCATCGGCGCCGCAGCGGGCTACCTGTCCCTCTGGTCCGTGTACTGGGGGTTCAAGCTGGCCACAGGCAAGGAGGGCATGGGCTATGGCGACTTCAAACTGTTCGCCGCCCTGGGCGCCTGGTTTGGCTGGCAGGCGCTCGTACCGATCATTCTGCTGGCCTCGGTCATCGGCGCCATCGTCGGCATCGCCATGAAGCTGGCCAGCACCCTGCGCGAAGGCAAGTACGTCCCCTTCGGCCCGTTCCTGGTGGGAGGAGGCATGGCCGCCATGCTGTGGGGCCCCGGGCGCATCATGCAGGCCGTCTTTTCCGTGCTGGGGCTCTAAGGTGGGCTCTCGGCAGGCCGGTCCCCGCTCGGTGAAACTGGGCGTGACGGGCGGCATCGGCAGCGGCAAAAGCACGGTGGCCGGCATGTTGCGACAGAACGGCGCGGCACTGATCGACGCCGATGCCATCGCCCGCTCGGTGACCGAGGCGGAAGGCGCCGCTATCGCGGCCCTGCGCGACGAGTTCGGCCCCGACTACATCACCGACGGCGCGCTGGACCGGGCACGCATGCGCACCCTCGTTTTCAGCGATCCCACGGCGAAGCAGCGCCTGGAAGCCATCGTTCACCCCTTCGTGGGACGCGAGATCGCACACGCTGCAGCACAGGCGCACCGCGCGGGCCACGCACTCATCGTGCTCGACATTCCGCTGCTGACGGAGTCGCCCCGTTGGGCCCGGCAGCTGGACGCTGTCCTGGTCGTAGATTGCCGGGAGGAGACGCAGATTCAGCGTGTGCAGATGCGCAGCGGTCTGACCGCCGATGCCGTGCGCGCCATCATGGCCACACAGAGCCCACGCGCCACGCGCCGCGCGGCCGCCGACCTGGTGATCTACAACGACGGGTTGGCGCTGTCAGATTTGCAAACAAAGGCACGCGAGATCGCCGTATTCTTCGGGCTATGATGTGTTCGCACCGGCGTGGTGTGCAATGGTCTGCCGCAGCGCAGCGCTCGCACCCCGCCCCACACCGTGCGCACTCAGGAACCCCGTAGCGTGATCCTTTACGAATACCCTTTCAACGAACGCCTGAGAACCTATCTGCGGCTTGAGCAGCTGTTTCGCCGGCTGGGCGAGCTCATCGCGCGCCCGCATCCCCTGGACCATCACTATGCCCTCGTGACCATGTTCGAGGTCATGGACGTGGCGGCCCGCGCCGATCTCAAAGCCGACGTGCTCAAGGATCTGGAAAAGCACAAGCACCAGTTGGATGCCTATCGCGGCAACCCCTCCATCTCCGAGGAAGCCCTGGACGGCGTGATCGCCCAGCTCGACCAGTGCTTTGCCGCACTCAACGCGCAAACCGGCAAGGCCGGCCAGGCGTTGACCGAGAACGATTGGCTCATGAGCATTCGCAGCCGCGTGGGCATCCCCGGGGGCACCTGCGGCTTCGATCTGCCCGCCTACTACGCGTGGCAGCACCGTCCGCCCCAGGACCGCCAGCACGACCTGCACCACTGGGCCGCCACGCTGGGGCCGTTGGCAGAGTCCGTCTACGTGCTGCTGCGCCTGCTGCGTGATTCGGGGCTGCCGCAGAAAGTGGCGGCCGAGCGCGGGCAGTTCCAGCAGAACCTGCCCCAGGGCCGCACCTTCCAGCTGCTGCGCTTGGCAATCGACCCTGCACTGCAACTCATCCCGGAGATCAGCGGCAACCGCCTCATCGTTTCGGTGCGGCTGATGCGCCAGGAAGAAGGCGGCCGCCTGGTTCCCAGCACCGAGGACGCGGCATTTGAACTGACCCTGTGCGCCTGACACGACATGACCGGCACACCCTCCCGCTCCGACACACCTGCGCCCCAAGGCAAGCGAGTGCCTTGCCCGACCTGCGGCGGCCCGAGCCTGTACAGCCCGGCCAACCGCTTCCGCCCGTTTTGCAGTGAACGCTGCAAGCAGATCGATCTGGGGGCCTGGGCAGCCGAAGATTTCCGCATGCCGGCCGAGGCGCCGCCGGAGGATGCGGAGTTCGGCGATCCCAAGCGCCAGCCGTGATATTTGAAGAAAAGGCTGCTAACGCTTATCCAGCAAGCGCAAGCAGCTATGTATTTTGAAGCAACGTCTCACGCCAGCAGCGAAGCGTCGAACACCTCGCCACGCTCCTCGGCCAGCCACTGCAGCACGGGATAGGCGCCCGGCAGCACCGGCTTGACCTGCAGCGGCCAGTGCTGCCAGGCCATGGTCTGGCCCTCGCGCATTTCGAACGCACCGCTCCATTCGCGCACCTTGCACCAGTGCAGGCGCACGAGGGCATGCGGGTAGTCATGCTCGGTCACCTTCCAGGCCTCCACCGGGCCGATGGTCACGCCCAATTCCTCGATGAGTTCGCGGCGCAGCGCCTGCTCCACGGTTTCCCCGGCTTCGATCTTGCCGCCCGGGAACTCCCAGTAGCCCGCGTAGGGCTTGCCCGTGGGGCGGGTGGACAACAGCATCGCCCCGTCCTCTCGCAGCAGAATGCCCACGGCGACCTCGGTGTGCTTGCGCTGTGGCGTGCTGTTCGATTCGCTCATGCGCCCTCGCCCTCCCGCCCTGCGAAATCCCGGGCAAATTGATAGGCCACGCGGCCGCTGCGCGAGCCGCGCTCCAGCGCCCACACCAGCGCCTGCGGGCGCGCCGCCTCGATAGCTTGGGCGGGCACGCCCAGCGCAGCCAGCCACTGCGCCACGATGGCCAGGTACTCGTCCTGGCTGAACGGGTAGAAGCTCACCCACAGGCCGAAGCGCTCGGACAGGGAGATTTTTTCCTCCACCGCCTCGCCCGGATGGACCTCGCCATCGTCGGTGTGGGTGTAGCCCAGGTTCTCCTTCATGTATTCAGGGAGCAGGTGGCGCCGGTTGCTGGTGGCATACACCAGCACATTGGGTGTGGCCGCGGCGACCGAGCCGTCCAGGATCGACTTAAGGGCCTTGTACCCGGCCTCTCCATCCTCAAAGCTCAGGTCATCGCAGTAAACGATGAACTTCTCGGGCCGGCCGGAGACCACGTCCACAATGTCGGGCAGATCCGTCAGGTCCGCCTTGTCCACCTCGATCAGACGCAGGCCCTGGGGTGCATAGCTGTTCAGGCATGCCTTGATGAGCGAGGACTTGCCCGTGCCGCGCGCACCGGTCAGCAGCACGTTGTTGGCGGGCTTGCCTTCGACGAACTGCTGGGTGTTGCGCTGGATCTTTTCCTTCTGCGCATCGATCTCCTTGAGATCGGACAGCTGCATGGCGGCCACATGGCGCACCGGCTCCAGCACACCATGGCCGCCGCTGCGTTTGCGGTAACGCCAGGCGATGGAGGCCGCCCAGTCCGGCGCCGACAATGGCTGCGGCAAGACCGCCTCGATACGGGAGATGAGCTGCTCCGCACGCGCGATCAGCTGGTCGAATTTATCAGTCATTTTCGGCTCTAGCGCTTATCTAACAAGCGCTGACAGCTATCAAAAGGGAAGCATTCAAGAGCGGTAATCCGCGTTGATGGTCACGTAGTCGTGGCTCAGGTCGCAGGTCCACACCGTGTCCACCGCCGCACCGCGGCCCAGCACCACGCGCACGGTGATCTCGCTTTGCTTCATCACGCGCTGGCCGTCTTCCTCGCGGTAGGCCGGATTGCGCCCGCCCTGCACGGCCACATGCACGTCGTCCAGAAACAGGTCGATCTTGGTCTGGTCCAGGTCCGCAATGCCTGCGTAGCCCACGGCCGCCAGGATGCGGCCCAGGTTCGGGTCGCTGGCAAAGAAGGCCGTCTTGACCAGCGGCGAATGCGCGATGGCATAGGCCACCTGCCGGCACTCTTCGCCCGTCTGGCCGCCCTCCACGCGCACCGTGATGAACTTGGTCGCACCCTCGCCATCGCGCACGATGGCCTGTGCCAGCTTTTGCGCCACTTCCAGCAACGCGGCCTTGAGCACACGGCCCTCGGCGCTGTCGAGCGAGGTGATGGGTGCGTGCCGCGCCTTGTGCGTGGCCATCAGCACGAACGAGTCGTTGGTGCTGGTGTCGCCGTCGATGGTCACGCGGTTGAAGGACTGGTCCGCCAGCTCGCGCACGAGCGGGCGCAGCAACTCGGGCGCGATGCAGGCATCCGTGGCCAGGAAGCCCAACATGGTCGCCATGTTGGGGCGGATCATGCCCGCGCCCTTGGAGATGCCGGTAATGGTCACTGTTGCACCGCCCAACTGCACCTGCGTGCTGAACGCCTTGGGCAGCGTGTCGGTGGTCATGATGCCTTCGGCCGCGCGCGCCCAGTGGCCGGGCTGTGCATCGGCCAGCGCGGCGGGCAGCGCGGCTGCAATGCGCTCGTGCGGCAGCGGCTCCATGATGACGCCGGTGGAAAACGGCAGCACCTGGCTGGCCGCCAGACCCAGGTGGCCAGCCAGTGCCTCGCAGGTGGCGCGCGCACGCGCGAGGCCGTCCGCGCCCGTACCGGCGTTGGCGTTGCCCGTGTTCACCACCATGGCGCGAATCGCCTGGCCGCCGTCCAGGTGCTCACGGCACACCTGTACCGGCGCGGCGCAGAAACGGTTCTGCGTGAACACGCCCGCGACGGTGGTGCCTTCGTCCAGCAGGAACACGGTCAGGTCTTTGCGCTGCGCCTTGCGCACACCGGCTTCGGTCACGCCGATGCGCACACCGGCCACGGGGTGCAAATCCGATGCAAGAGGAGCGGAGAGATTCACGGGCATGCGTCGTATTCCTTCAGAAAGAGACGTCGGGGAAACAGGAGAAAAGGCACTGCCAAAGTGCGAACACGGGCCGCAGCCCGTGTTCTTCATTGTGCCGGCATCACGCCAGCTTGCCGTGGCACTGCTTGTACTTTTTGCCGCTGCCGCAGGGGCAGGGGTCGTTGCGGCCCACGCGCACGCCGGCGGCGGCAGGCTGCGCGGCGGTGGCGGCATCGGCCACCGTCTCCACTTCGCCGGTCTCGGTGGGCGAGCTGTAGGTAACGTTGCTGATGCCCTCACCCCGGTCTTCCATGGCCTGCGTGGCCTCGTCCAGTTGGGCGCTGGATTGCACCTGCACGGTCATCATGAGGCGCGTGACTTCGTTCTTGACCTGGTCGATCAGCTGGCGGAAGAGCTCGAACGCCTCGCGCTTGTATTCCTGCTTGGGCTGCTTCTGCGCATAGCCGCGCAGGTGGATGCCCTGGCGCAAATAATCCAGCGCGGAGAGGTGATCGCGCCAGTTGGTGTCGAAGCTCTGCAGCAGCACCATGCGCTCGAACTGCGTGAAGTTCTCCGCGCCCACCTGCCCCACCTTGGCCTGGAAGGCCTCGCGGGCGGCCTGCTGCACCTTCTCCAGAATCTCTTCGTCGGTGATGGCGTCCGAGCCTTCCACCTCTTTCTGCAGCGCCAACGACACTTGCCAGTCGTTGGCCAGCGCCTTTTCCAGGCCTGCGAGGTCCCACTGTTCTTCCACGGACTCGGCAGGCACGTACTGGCGCACCACGTCGGCCATGCAATCGTCGCGCATGGCGTCGATCAACACGCCCAGGTCGGGGGCGTCCAGGATCTCGTTGCGCTGCTGGTAGATCACCTTGCGCTGGTCGTTGGCGACGTCGTCGTACTCCAGCAGCTGTTTGCGGATGTCGAAGTTGCGCGCCTCAACCTTGCGCTGCGCCGACTCGATGCTGCGCGTGACGATACCCGCCTCGATCGCTTCGCCGTCGGGCATCTTCAACCGGTCCATGATGGCCTTGACGCGGTCGCCCGCGAAGATGCGCATCAATTGGTCATCCAGACTCAGATAGAAGCGCGAAGAGCCCGGATCGCCCTGACGGCCCGAGCGGCCGCGCAGCTGGTTGTCGATACGGCGGGATTCATGGCGCTCGGTCGCGATGATGCGCAGGCCGCCGAGTGCCGTCACCTTCTCGTGGTCGAGCTTCCACTGCGCGCGCAGTTCCTGCACACGCGCGGCTCGCTCGGCTTCTGACAGCGACTCATCGGCCTCCAGCGCGGCGATCGCCTTTTCCACGTTGCCGCCCAGAACGATGTCGGTACCGCGGCCCGCCATATTGGTGGCGATGGTGATCATGCCGGGGCGTCCCGCCTGGGCCACGATATCGGCCTCGCGCGCGTGCTGCTTGGCGTTGAGTACCTGGTGCGGCAGGCCTGCCTTGTTCAGCAACTCGGCGATGATTTCCGAGTTCTCGATGGAAGTGGTACCCACCAGCACCGGCTGGCCACGCTCGTGGCATTCGCGGATGTCGGCAATCGCAGCCTCGTACTTCTCACGCGTCGTCTTGTACACGCGGTCGAGCTGGTCGTCGCGCTTGCTGGGCCGGTTGGGCGGGATCACCACGGTTTCCAGGCCGTAGATTTCCTGGAATTCATAGGCCTCGGTATCGGCCGTACCGGTCATGCCCGAGAGCTTGTTATAGAGGCGGAAGTAGTTCTGGAAGGTGATGGAGGCCAGCGTCTGGTTCTCGGCCTGGATGTTCACGCCTTCCTTGGCTTCGACGGCCTGGTGCAGGCCTTCGCTCCAGCGGCGGCCGGCCATCAAGCGGCCCGTGAACTCGTCCACGATCACGATCTCGCCGTTCTGCACGACGTAGTGCTGGTCGCGGTGGTAGAGATGGTTGGCGCGCAGCGCCGCGTACAAGTGATGCACCAGCGTGATGTTGGCCGGATCGTAGAGCGACGCCCCTTCCGGAATCAGCCCCTGGCTGGCCAGGATGCGCTCTGCATTCTCGTGGCCCTGCTCCGTCAGGAACACCTGGTGCGTCTTTTCGTCGAGGGTGAAATCCCCCGGTTTGGTCACGCCCTCGCCCGTACGCGGGTCGGCCTCACCCTCCTGGCGCACCAGCAGGGGCACCACCTTGTTCATGGCCACATACAGCGCCGTGTGGTCCTCTGCCTGGCCGCTGATGATCAGGGGGGTACGCGCCTCATCGATCAGGATGGAGTCCACCTCATCGACGATGGCGTAGTTGAGGCCGCGCTGCACGCGCTCGCGCGCGTCGTACACCATGTTGTCGCGCAGGTAGTCGAACCCGTACTCGTTGTTCGTTCCGTAGGTGATGTCCGCCTGGTAGGCAGCCTGCTTTTCTTCGCGGGGCATTTGAGGCAGGTTGATACCCACCGTGAGGCCCAGGAAGTTGTACAGCCGCCCCATCCATTGCGCGTCACGGCCCGCAAGATAGTCGTTCACTGTCACCACGTGCACGCCCTGGCCCGACAGGGCGTTCAGGTAAACGGGCAGTGTGGCCGTCAGCGTCTTGCCCTCGCCCGTGCGCATCTCAGCGATCTTGCCGTAATGCAGCGCCATGCCACCCACCAGCTGCACGTCGAAGTGGCGCATTTTCATGATGCGCTTGGAACCCTCGCGCACCACGGCAAAGGCTTCGGGTAGCAGAGCGTCCAACGATTCGCCCTGTGCAATGCGATCCTTGAATTCCTGCGTCTTGCCCCGCAGCGCCTCGTCACTCAGCTTCTCATAGTCGGGCTCCATCGCATTGATGCGAGCAACCGTCTTGCGATACTGCTTGAGCAGGCGGTCATTGCGACTGCCGAATATTTTGGTGAGGAAGTTGGTGGCCATGCGAACACGACCGCACTACACGCCAACGAGCGGCAGAGCGACCGGAATCCCTGTGATGATGTGAATCCAGATGGAGACCCCCGTCCACCATTGCAAGTGCCTGCAATCCGAGGTGGCGGGCCTGATCGAAAGATTCTACCTGTGCGCCAGGTGCCCCATGGCAGCGCGCCCCGTGAGGGCGTGTGACATCGGTGCGGGCTCTCCCGCGAAGAGGAATTTCTGCGGATCCTGCGGCACGCCTTGCACCCACACTTCGAAATGCAAATGCGGCCCCGTGGAGCGGCCCGTACTTCCCACTTCCGCGATTTTCTGTCCCCGGCGCACGATGTCTCCCGCCTTCACCAGGGTTTTGGAGGCGTGGGCGTAGCGGGTGACGAGTTGGCTTCCGTGGTCTATCTCCACCATGTTGCCATAGGCGGGGTGGTACTCCTGGGCGATCACCACGCCGCCGGCCGCGGCCACGATGGGCGTGCCGGTTCCGGCCGAGAAGTCCAGCCCGGTATGCAACGCGGACTGGCCGGTAAAAGGATCAATGCGCCAGCCGAACGGCGAACCAACAGCCGTGTCGCGCACAGGAACCTGGGTCGGGATCAAGTGCTTGCGGATGTGCTGGTCAAAGAGGCGTGACTCTGCCACCGTCATCAAATCCGTCCGCCGGCCGGTGATGGCGACCAGGTCGTCCAAGGCCGCATTCAGTTCGTCGAGCCCCAGCGGGCGCCCAGCCACCAGCATGCCTCCACGGCCCGGCAGGCTCTGCACCTCGGAAGCAGGCAGACCGGCCAGGCCTCGCACACGCTCACCCAGCGATTCCAGTTGGAGCACACGGGCTTGCATGTCTCCCAGCTTGCGCGCCATCGCATCGATGTTGGCGCGCATGAACCGCTCGCGCTGGGCTTGCTCATCCTGCACAGCCAGTCGTGCCATGGAGCCCACTACGGGCCAGCCCTCGCGCACGCCATGCATCAGCACCCAGTGGTATGCCATCACGGCCATGAACAGCAGTGCCATGAAAATCCCAGCTAGAGCGCAGATCAGTTGCACGCCGCTGAGGTGTATGGCGCGGCTTCGCGCGAGCCACGCATCCGTAATAATCACCTGCACGTTTTTCCCTCGTCGCTGGTTGGACCAGTCTCTGTATGAATCGTCGTCACCACGCCATCTCACTCCAGCAAGCCACGCAGGAGTCGCCGACGTTGGCGAAGCTGACCGCGCTCACCCAGGAGTCCAGTGCCCGGCTGAAAGCCATCGAGGGCTTGATACCCCCGCTGCTGCGCCCCGCCATTCAGGCAGGGCCGATTGAAGGCGCTTGTTGGTGCCTGCTGGTCCGCAGCAATGCCGCCGCCGCAAAAGTCCGGCAATTGCTGCCCGCATTCGAGGCACATCTGCGCAGTCGGGGATGGGAGGTTAACTCCATACGCCTGAAAGTTCAAACCTGAGCACTCAGGCGAAAGACGCCAGCTATGCCGCAGGCATGGCGTCGTAAAGAAAAGGCCGCACGCAAAAGAAAAGCCGCATGTCCCTGCGAACATGCGGCCTGTGCAATGGTGCCGATTGTCGGATTCGAACTGACGACCTACCGCTTACAAGGCGGGTGCTCTACCAACTGAGCTAAATCGGCGAACTCCAGATTCTAGCGTTCAAAACGCACGGCTCAAATTGATGCACCTTGAAAGATGCCTCATTTGATGCGCTTGAGCGAAGGACGCCCTGCGCCTCCTGTGGGCGGAGGCGGTCGCGGCGCCTCCTCGTGCGCATCGCTCAAAGAGCCGTCAACCGATTGCAACTGAACAGGTCCACGCTCGGAAACCGCGGAGCCAGGGACACCCGGTCCAGCGTCCAAGTCCTCGGATGACACTACAGCAGCGGCCGGCGGCACGGACACTTCTTCTTCTTCCAACGGGAAGGCCATACCCTGTCCGTTTTCACGGGCGTAGATGGCGACGACCCGGCGCACCGGGACCATGATGTCGTGCGGCCTGCCGCCGAAGCGTGCCTTGAACTCGATGAAATCGTTGCCCAGTTGCAGCCCGCTCGTCGCGTCGTAGCTTGCGTTCAGGACAATCTCGCCGTTGTTGACGTACTCACGCGGTACCTGAACGGATTCGTTCACACGCACCACCAGATAGGGCGTGAAGCCGTTGTCCGTGCACCACTCATACAGAGCACGAATGAGATAGGGGCGCGTGGAGGGAAATTCCTGGGGCTTCATCGTACGCAAGCAAAAGAAAAAGGCGCAGCAGCTTATTTGCGCATGACTTTCTCGGAAGGCGTCAGCGCCTCGATATATGCCGGGCGGGAGAAAATGCGCTCGGCATATTTGAGCAATGGTGCAGCGTTCTTGCTCAACTCGATGCCGTAATAGTCCAGGCGCCACAACAAGGGGGCAATGGCCACATCAAGCATGGAAAAACCCTCGCCCAACATGTATTTGTTCTTCAAGAACACCGGAGCGAGCTGCGTCAGCCGGTCGCGGATGTGCGTGCGCGCCTTCTCCAATGCCTTTTCATTCCCCTTCGTGGCGCGCGACTCCAGCGCGTTCACGTGAACGAACAATTCCTTCTCGAAGTTCAGCAGGAACAGGCGCACGCGTGCGCGGTCCACCGGATCACCCGGCATCAGTTGCGGGTGGGGGAAGCGCTCATCAATGTACTCGTTGATGATGTTGGACTCGTACAGGATCAAGTCGCGCTCGACCAGGATGGGAACCTGACCATAGGGATTCATCACGCTGATGTCTTCGGGCTTGTTGTACAGGTCCACATCGCGGATCTCGAAATCCATGCCTTTTTCGAAGAGGACGAAACGACAGCGATGGGAAAAGGGGCAGGTCGTACCCGAATAAAGCACCATCATGGTGAGCAGCTCCTAAAAATCAAAAGAGTGGGTGCCAGGGCACCCACTCTGTACATGCTCGGCAGCGCAGAAATGCGCGGCAAAGAACCTAGCGTTTACTTAACGTCTTTCCAGAAGGCGGCGTTGAGCCTCCATGCGATGAACGTGAACACGCCGAGGAAGATCAACACCCATACGCCAATGCGAACACGTGTATTTTGCGCTGGCTCGCCCATCCACTGCAGATAATTCACGAGATCACCTACAGCTTGGTCGTATTGCAACGGCGTCATGCTGCCTGCAGTGACCTGCTCCCAGCCCTTGAGCACATGCTCGGTCTTGCCGTGGCTTTCACGCTCTTCGAAGATCGGGCGGCGCTCGCCTTGCAGTTGCCACAAGGCATGGGGCATGCCCACATTGGGAAACGCCAGATTATTCCAGCCCGTGGCCTTGGTGTCGTCCCGATAGAAGGTGCGCAGGAAGGTGTAGAGATAGTCGGCGCCCGTTCCGCCAGCGCCTGCACGCGAACGTGCAATCACCGTGAGATCAGGCGGGTTGGCGCCGAACCACACCTTGGCCTGCTTGGGATCGATGGCGGACTTCATGGTCTCGCCCACCTTATCGGTCGTGAACAGCAGGTTGTCCTTGATCTGCTGGTCCGTGAGACCGATGTCCTTCAAGCGATTGAAACGCATGAAGGCAGCCGAGTGGCAGTTGAGGCAATAGTTGACGAAGAGCTTCGCACCGTTCTGCAAGGACGCCGTGTCGCTGGTGTTGACAGGCGCCTTGTCCCAGGCCATGCCACCACCGGCGGCATGCGCCCCAGCCACCAGACCCAGAGCTGCAACCAACGTGAGGATGAGTTTTTTCATTGTTGTCGTCTCCAGCTCAGTGCGCAGCAAAAGTCACGCGGTCCGGCACGGGCTTGGGTGTACCCAAGCGGCTCCACCAGGGCATGAGCAGGAAGAAACCAAAGTAGAACAGCGTACCCACTTGCGAAACCCGCTCGCCGATGGGCGATGGCGGTTGCACGCCCAGGTAGGCCAGGATGACGAACACAACCACGAAGACTGCGTACAGGTACTTGTGCCAGGTCGGGCGATAGCGGATCGAGCGTGCAGGGCTCTGGTCCAGCCAGGGCAGGAAGAACAGGATGATCACGGCACCACCCATCACCACCACGCCCCAAAACTTGGCATCAATAGCCAGCATGAGGGCGATGGCCACGGCGGCTGCCAGCGCTACGCCACCCTTGATGAGCGCAGGCAAACGGGCCTTGAATACACCGAAGCCCGCACCCAGCACCACACATGCGATCAACACGTACATCATCTCGGTGGTGATGGCGCGCAGCATGGAATAGAAGGGCGTGAAGTACCACACCGGGGCGATGTGGGCAGGCGTCTGCAGCGGATCGGCCGGGATGAAGTTGTTGTACTCCAGGAAGTAGCCACCCAGTTCGGGAGCGAAGAACACCACCGCTGAGAAGATGAACAGGAACACGCCCACGCCCAAGATGTCGTGCACCGTGTAGTAAGGGTGGAAAGGTACGCCGTCCAGCGGGTGGCCATGCTCATCCACGGGCTTGCCGGGGCCCTTGATTTCGATGCCATCAGGGTTGTTAGAGCCCACGTCATGCAGCGCCAGCAAGTGCGCCACCACCAGGCCCAGCAGCACCAGCGGCACGGCGATCACGTGGAAGCTGAAGAAGCGGTTCAGCGTCGCATCGCCCACCACATAGTCGCCACGGATCAGCAGCGCCAGATCGGGGCCGATGAAGGGAATGGCGGAGAACAGGTTCACGATCACCTGTGCGCCCCAGTAGGACATCTGGCCCCAGGGCAGCAGATAGCCCATGAACGCCTCGGCCATCAGCGCCAGGAAGATGGCGCAGCCGAAGATCCACACCAGTTCGCGTGGCTTGCGGTAGGAGCCGTACAGCAGGCCGCGGAACATATGCAGGTACACGACCACGAAGAAGGCCGACGCACCGGTCGAGTGCATGTAGCGGATCAGCCAGCCCCACGGCACATCGCGCATGATGTACTCGACAGACTCGAACGCCTTGGCAGCGTCGGGCTTGTAGTGCATCACGAGGAAGATGCCGGTGACGATCTGGATCACCAGTACCAGCAGGGCCAGCGAGCCGAAGATGTACCAGAAGTTGAAGTTCTTCGGAGCGTAGTACTCCGACATGTGCACCTTGTAGGCATCGAAAGCCGTGGGGAAACGGTTTTCCAGCCAGTTGGTGACTTTCACGCCCGCGGACGCGTTGGGCGAGACTTCCTTGAATTCGCGATAAGCAGCCATTTGTCAGTGCCTCCCTCAGGCCTTCTTGTCTTCACCGATCAGGAGCTTGGTCTCCGACAGGTACATGTGCGGCGGCACTTCGAGATTGTCAGGCGCAGGCTTGTTCTTGAACACACGGCCCGCCATGTCGAATGTGGAGCCATGGCAAGGGCACAGAAAACCGCCCTTCCAGTCGTCAGGCAGGGAAGGCTGCGGACCCGACGCGAACTTCTCCGTGGGAGAGCAGCCAAGGTGGGAGCAGATACCCACGGCCACGAGCACCTCGGGTTTGATGGAGCGCCATTCGTTGCGCGCATATTCCGGCGTGAGCTCCGCAGGGTTGCGCGCCGATTTGGGATCGGCAAGCTGCGCATCCAGCTTGGGCAGCTCGGCAAGCTGCTCGGGCGTGCGCTTGACAATCCAAACAGGCTTTCCACGCCATTCCACGGTGATTTTTTCGCCGGGCTTGAGACCCGAGATATCCACCTCGACGGCAGCACCCGCTGCCTTGGCCTTTTCAGACGGTTGGAAAGTGCTCACAAAAGGAACGGCAGTCGCCACGCCGCCCACCGCACCAGCGCAGCCGGACGCAATCAGCCACGTCCGCTTGCTGGAGTCGATCGGAGTTTCACTCATGGGGATCCTCGGTATGCTTCGCTAAGGGGTCAACCGCAAATTGTAGCGGAGTGAAAATGGTTATTCCAACGCTGCTGCTGGACTTAAGCTAGGCAATAGTTCAGTGTTTTCATCTATATCAAAGGAGAAACGAAATGGGCATTGCCAAAGAGTTTCGGGAGTTTGCCGTTAAGGGCAACGTCATTGACCTCGCGGTCGGCGTGATCATCGGTGGTGCCTTCGGCAAGATCGTCGACTCCGTCGTCAGCGACCTCATCATGCCGGTCGTGGGCTTGGTGTTCGGCAAGCTGGACTTCTCCAACCTGTTCATCGTGCTGGGCAGCGTGCCGGAGGGCACGCCCTATACGCTGGAGGCGATTCGCAAAGCGGGCGTGCCGGTACTGGCTTACGGCAATTTCATCACCGTCGCGGTCAATTTCGTGATCCTCGCGTTCATCATCTTCGTGATGGTCAAACAGATCAACCGGCTCAAGCGTGAGACACCCGTCGAGCCGCCCGCCCCGCCCGCCACTCCCGAGGACATCCAGCTGCTGCGCGAGATCCGCGACAGCCTCAAGCGCTGACAGCACGCCAGAGGGCGCGTAAAAAGGCCCACCGCCCTTCCTGGGGCGGCGGGCCTTTGCATTTCAGGGAAACGTTCAGGGCCGCGCCAACTGCCGCGCCATGCGCACGGCTTCGATCAGGCTCTCCGCATCCGCCGTCCCCTGCCCCGCGATGTCGAAGGCCGTGCCGTGGTCGGGGCTGGTGCGCACGAGCGGCAACCCGAGCGTGACGTTCACCCCCTTGTCCACGCCCAAATACTTCACCGGGATCAGGCCCTGGTCGTGGTACATGGCCAGCACCACGTCAAACTCGCCGGCGCGCTGCGGCGTGGAGCGGGCGCGCATAAAAATGGTGTCGGGTGCAAACGGGCCGTGGGCATCGATCCCCTCACTGAGCGCCTGCGTCACGGCCGGCGCGATGATTTCGAGCTCCTCGCGGCCGAACAAGCCCCCCTCGCCCGCATGCGGATTGAGCCCCGCCACGCCAATGCGCGGAGCGCGCCCCAGGCTGCGCGAGAGCGCGGCATGGGTGATCCGCAGCGTCTGCAGCACGCTGTCCTGCGTCACCGCGGTAATGGCATCGCGCAGCGCGACGTGGATACTGACGAGCACGGTGCGCAGCTCGTCATTCGCGAGCATCATGCGCACGGGCATCTGCTGCAAGGACACGCCCGCATGGAGCGCCGACTCGGCTTGCAGCAGTTCCGTGTGACCGGGATGGTGCACGCCCGCGGCCGCGAGCGCCTCCTTGTGCAAAGGCGCCGTCACCAGCGCCGCAACCTCACCACGCAATGCAGCACGCGCAGCCCACACCACGCACGCCGCCGCGGCACGCCCGGCTTCGGCGCTCACCCGCCCCCAGGGCGCAGGGGCCACGCCCTCCAATTCCGGCAGTTGCCATACGGGCAAGCAGCGCGGCGGAATGTCGGCCAGGTCGACCGGCGCACGGTACGCATCCAGGCGCGCCACGGGCAAACTGGGCTGGCCCGGCCGCATGATGCACGACGCCGCGCGGCGCATGGTCGGCAGGTCTCCCACCACGAAGCAGCCGCGCATCACCTGTGGCGCATCGCGAAACGCCTTGGCCACGATTTCCGGACCGATGCCTGCGGGATCCCCCTGGGTGATGGCAAGCGCGGGAAGTGCATTCATGAATAAGCCTATAGATCAAATAGGGCTCCAGCGCTCTACCATAAAGCGCAAGTAGCTATATTTTTAATAGCACAGCTCAAGCAGGATTGTCGATATCGATGAAGCGGTGCTCCAACCCCAACCGCTGCGCGACATGGGCCGCGAGCGCCGGCGCACCGTAGCGTTCGGTGGCATGGTGGCCGGCTGCGATGAAGGCCACGCCCGTCTCGCGCGCGAGGTGGGTCTGCTGTTCGGAGATCTCGCCGGTGATGAAGGCATCCGCCCCCGCGGCGATGGCGGACTCGAAGAACGCTTGCGCGCCGCCCGTGCACCAGGCCACGCGACGGATGGGACGCACCTGCTCCGGCGCCACCACCGTGGCCGCACGGCCCAGCGCCGCTTGCACGTGCGCGGCCAGCGCACCCACATCTGCGAAGTCCGCCGGCGCAGCAAAGCCCAGGTCCTGCTCGCCAAACCGCTGGTCGGGCTGCCAGCCCAGCACGCGCCCCAGCTGTGCGTTGTTGCCCCACTGCGCATGCGCGTCCAGTGGCAAGTGGTAGGCAAACAGATTGATGTCGTGTGCCAGCAGGCGCTGCAGGCGCTGCTTCATCCAGCCGGTCACGCGGCCGTCCATGCCCCGCCAGAACAAGCCGTGGTGCACGAAGATGGCGTCGGCCCGCGCGGCAATGGCGGCATCGATCAGCGCGCGGCTGGCCGTGACTCCGCTGACGATGCGCGCGATCTCGCGCCTGCCTTCCACCTGCAGCCCATTGGGCCCGTAATCCTTGAAGCGTTCGGGCTGCAGTTCGGCATCAAAGGCCGCCAGCAGCGCTTCCCGGTCGGTATGCGAAGGATGAGACATGCGGCAATTGTCCGCGATGTGCCCCTGCGCTGACCCACATCAAACGTGTTTACCCATGCTTCACACTGCTTAAAAAATCCCGCGCAAACGCGCTCCTAGACTGCCTGGCAAACCACCATGACAACCAACAGGGAACTGGGATGAAACGCATCACGTGGGCCTTCTGGGCCTTCTTGCTCGGCCTCACCGCGCTGTGGCTGATGGCCGACACGCTATGGCCCGCGCAGCCGGGCTACTTCGCGCTGCGCACCGTCTGGGTGCAATACAGCGGTGTGCTGGTGATGGGCGCGATGTCGCTCGCCATGCTGCTGGCCGTGCGCCCCGTGTGGCTGGAGCGGCATTTGGACGGGCTGGACAAGATGTACCGTCTGCACAAGTGGCTGGGCATCGCCGCGCTGGCGATCGGCACGGTGCACTGGCTCTGGGCCAAGGGCACCAAATGGGCCGTGGGATGGGGTTGGCTCACCCGACCGCCGCGCGGGCCGCGCCCGCCTGCCGAGAACCTGGGCCTTGCCGAGGCCACGCTGCGCGATTGGCGCGGCCTCGCCGAAGGCGTGGGCGAGTGGGCGTTCTACGCAGCGGTGCTGCTCATCGTGCTGGCGCTGGTCAAGCGCTTTCCGTACCGGCTGTTCGCCAAGACGCACCAGTTGCTGGCCGTGGCTTACCTGGCGCTGGTCTTCCACACCGTGGTGCTGGTGCAGTGGAGCTACTGGTCGCAGCCGATCGGCTGGCTGCTGGCCCTGCTGGTGGCCGCCGGCACGGTATCAGCCGTGCTGGTACTGACCCGCCGCGTGGGCGGGCGCCGCACCGTTCAGGGTCGCATCGTTTCATTGCAGCCTTATCCCGCGCTGCGCGTGCTGGAAACGCGCATCCGTCTCGACGGCCTCTGGCCGGGGCACCGCGCGGGGCAATTCGCCTTCGTCACCTCCGACCCCAAGGAAGGCGCGCACCCCTACACCATCGCATCGGCGTGGATGCCACAAGACCCGTGCGTCACTTTCATCACCAAGGCCCTCGGCGACCACACCAGCCGCCTGCCCGACCGCCTGCGCGTGGGCGACCACGTGACGGTGGAGGGGCCGTACGGCTGCTTCACATTCGACGACGCGCGTCCACGCCAGATCTGGATCGGCGCCGGCATCGGCATTACGCCGTTCATCGCACGCATGAAACAACTCGCGCACGGGGGCTCCCACTCCACCAGGCCCATCGACCTGTTCCACACCACCGCCGACCACGACCCGGTGGCGCTGGACAAGCTGCGTGTCGATGCGCAGGCCGCCGGCGTGCGCCTGCACCTGTTCGTGGATGCACAGGACGGACGCCTGGACGGCGAGCGTCTGCGAGCGCTGGTGCCCGAATGGCGAAACGCCAGCGTCTGGTTCTGCGGCCCGATACCGTTCGCCTCTGCCCTGCGGGCAGACCTGGCCGCGCACGGCCTGCCCACGCAGGCCTTCCACCAGGAACTGTTCCAGATGCGCTGATGCGACGCGAGGCAGGCCCCTCGCAACGCCAGGCCCGCAACTACATCCGTGGGGACTCGCTCCGCGCCGTCCCACGCCCCGAAACCGGGGCACACGCCTACAATTTGCGCTCGCCTTCCAACCGCATCACGCCCCATGAAACGCCTCTGGCTCCTGCTCTCCCAATCCGTCACCGTGCTGCTGGCTGCGTACTTCGTGGTGGCCACCCTGCAGCCCGACTGGCTGCAGCGCGGCGCCACACGCAGCGGCGCTGGCATTTCGCTCATCGAGGCGCCCTCCTCCACGTCCGCCCAGCCCGCGGCGGGCAGCTTCAGTGGGGCGGCGCGCAGGGCGGCGCCAGCGGTGGTCAGCATCAACACCAGCAAGGCCGTGCGCCACCCGCGCAGCAACGACCCGTGGTTCCAGTTCTTCTTTGGCGACCAAGGCACCCAGGCGCAAACCGGCCTGGGCAGCGGCGTGATCATCAGCCCCGACGGCTACATCCTCACCAACAACCACGTGGTGGAGGGCGCCGACGAGATCGAGGTGACGCTCACCGACAGCCGGCGCGCGCGCGCCACCATCATCGGGACCGACCCTGAAACCGACCTGGCCGTGCTGAAGGTGGATCTCGACAAGCTGCCCGTCATCGTGCTGGGCGACTCCGACCAGCTCGCCGTGGGCGATCAGGTGCTGGCCATCGGCAACCCCTTTGGCGTGGGCCAGACGGTCACCAGCGGCATCGTGTCGGCCCTGGGCCGCAGCCAACTGGGCATCAACACCTTCGAGAACTTCATTCAGACCGACGCGGCCATCAACCCCGGCAACTCCGGCGGCGCGCTGGTGGACGTGAATGGCAACCTGATGGGCATCAACACCGCCATCTACTCCCGCTCAGGCGGCAGCATGGGCATCGGCTTCGCCATTCCCGTGTCGACGGCCAAGCTGGTGCTGGACGGTATCGTGCGCGACGGGCAGGTCACGCGCGGCTGGATCGGCGTGGAGCCCAACGAACTGTCCCCGGAACTGGCCCAGACCTTTGGCGTCAAGGCCACGGAGGGCGTGATCATCACCGGCGTGCTGCAGGGCGGTCCCGCGGCAGTGGCGGGGGTGCGGCCGGGCGACGTGATCCTGAGCGTGGAGGACAAAGCCACCAACAACGTGTCGCAACTGCTCACGGCGGTGGCGTCCCTCAAGCCCGGCTCCGCGGCCAGCTTTGCGCTGCAGCGCGGCGACGCGCGGCTGGAGGTATCGGTCGTGCCGGGCACGCGGCCCCGCGTGCAGCAGCGCCGCTGAACGGCATTGCTATCAAAAAAATAGCTTCCCGCGGTTGTCTACAAAGCGCGGGAAGCTATTTGTGTTTCCACTCCTGAACGGTGCACCACCGGGCGCCGGCGGCCCCCCGCAGCGCGGCGGTGGCTCAGCGCACGCTCACGGCGCGGATTCCTGCGGATCCTCGGGCGCCTTGGTATGGCGGATGAACAGCTGCGCCGCCCAGATCCCCAACTCGTAGAGCAGGCACATGGGAATCGCCAGCGCCAGTTGCGACACCACGTCCGGCGGCGTGACGATGGCGGCGATCACGAACGCGACCACGATGAAGTAGCCGCGGAAGCTCTTGAGCTTCTCCACGCTCACGACATTCAGGCGCGCCAGCACCACCACGGCGATCGGCACCTCGAAGGCCAGGCCGAAGGCGAGGAACATGGTCATTACGAAGCCCAGGTAGGCCTCGATGTCCGGCGCGGCCGTGATGCTCTTGGGTGCAAAACCCTGGATGAAGCTGAACACCTGCCCAAACACGAAGAAGTAGCAGAACGCCACGCCGATGAAGAACAGCACCGTGCTGGAAACCACCAGCGGCAGCACCAGGCGCTTCTCGTGCGAATACAGCCCCGGCGCCACGAAGGCCCACACCTGCCACAGCACGAAGGGCAGCGCCACGAGGAATGCCGACATCAGCAGGATCTTGAGCGGCACCATGAAGGGCGAGATCACCGAGGTGGCGATCATGGTAGCCCCCTGCGGCAAGTGGGCCACCAAAGGCGCGGCCAGGAAGTCGTACAGCTGGCCGGGACCGGGGTAGAAGAACAGGGCGGCCGCGACGACCCCCACCGCGATCATGGCCTTCACGAGGCGGTCGCGCAGCTCCATCAGGTGCTGCACGAAAGGCTGCTCGGTACCGGCGAGCTCGTCTTCTTGGTTCGGTGTTTCGGACATGGTGGGGGTGAGGGCGGGATCATGGCCCGCGCGGGCTGCGCAGGGCGCAGCCCATCAGGGGATCAATGGAATTTCTGGGGGCGAAACCGTGCCACGCGCGCCGCGCCTGACTGCACCCGCGTGCGCACGCCCGCGCGCGCCTTGTACCACTGGGGCATGGCACCGCGCTTGAGGCGCCAGTTCTTGGCTGGGTGCTTGTACGCCGGGACCACGGTGGACAGGCCTTGGTCCACCCCGTAGGTGCTGCCGGTCGCAGAGGCATCGCCCAGGCTGTGCTCCATGTCCTTCTGGAAATCGCTGGCGCTGGTGTGGATGGTCTGCTCCACGTCGCGCGCCGCGTTCTCCACGGTGTCTTTCATCTTGCGCAGCTCGTCCAGCTCCATGGAGCGGTTGACCTCCGCCTTGACGTCGGCCACGTAACGCTGCGCCTTGCCCAGCAAGGTGCCCACCGTGCGCGCGACGCGCGGCAGCTTCTCGGGGCCGATGACGATGAGGGCCACGGCGCCAATCAGCGCCATCTTGGACAGGCCAATGTCGATCATGAGGAACGCTCAGGCAGGAAAGGCGTGGGCGTTCAGCTCTTGTGCTTGGCTTCGACGTCGATCGTGGTCTTGTCGGCAGCCGTGCTGTTGTTGGTCACCTGGCCCGCGGGCGCGCTGGTGGTGGCCGAGTCATCGGTGCTGGCGCCATCCTTCATGCCGTCCTTGAAACCCTTGACCGCGCCGCCCAGGTCGGAGCCGATGTTCTTGAGCTTCTTGGTGCCGAACACCATCACGACGATCAGCAGCACGATGAGCCAGTGCCAAATGGAAAACGAACCCATGAAAATCTCCTAACGAATACGGCCCATTCTAGACGGCGGATATGTCGGGCCCCTCATATCCCTAGCAACTTCACGGCGGCTGCAGGCGTGCCAACTTACCCCTTGAGCCAGGGGCGGGGACCACCGATCACGTGCATGTGCAGGTGGTGGATCTCCTGGCCGCCCTCGGAACCGGTATTTACCACGATGCGGAATCCTCCATCCGGGTAAGGGTTGCAGCCCTGCTCCTGCGCCAGCTGGGGCGCCAGCGTCATCATGTGCCCCAGCAGGTCCGCGTGCTCGGGCGTGACCGCCGCCATGGAATGCAGATGGACCTTGGGCACCACGAGAAAATGCACCGGCGCCCAGGGGTGGATGTCGTGGAAGGCAAACACCCGCTCGTCCTCGTACACCTTCTTCGAGGGGATCTGGCCGACGATGATCTTGCAGAAGAGGCAGTTCGGGTCGTGCTGCATGGCGGAGGGCGAAAAGGCGGTCAACAGGCAGTGGAAAGGTCACGCATTGTCGGCGATGTTGACCGTGGTGCGCACGCCCACGTCCGCCCGGTGGGCCTGCAGCCAGTCCTGGCCGGCCGCCCTGCCCAGGTCGAACAAGCGGCGCACGAAGGCCAGGTCCGCCCGCAGCTTGCTGGCGGCTCCGAACGGCTCGAGCACCGCGCCACCATCGATGCGGTGCATGCGCACGCTCTTGTAGCGGCGCGCGTCCAGCTTGCCTTCGGCCAGCAGCCGCCGCACGAACTCGATGGCGCGCAGCTCGGACAGCAGGGCGGCGTTGAAGGTGACCTCGTTCATGCGCTCCATGATCTCGCTGGCACTGTCGGGCACGCCCTGGTGCTCGATGGGGTTGATCTGCACCAGCAGCACATCGGCGCAGTCGGTCTTGTAGATCAGCGGGTGCAGCGCGGGGTTGCCGGAATAGCCACCGTCCCAGTAATGCTCGCCGTCAATCTCCACCGCCTTGAACAGCAGCGGCAGGCAGGCCGAAGCCATGACGGCATCGGCGCTGAGCCGCTTGCCGGTGAAAATCTCCCCGCGCCCGGTGCGCACATTGGTCGCGCACACGAACACCTGCGGCACAGTGGTGGACTGCGGCACACGCGCAGAAGCCAGGGCCTCGAAGTCCACCTCGCGCTCCAGCACCCTCCGCAGGGGGTTGATGTCCAGCGGATTGGTCTGGTAGGGCGACAGCCAGTGGGACATCATCCCCAGCAGCGGCCCGGCACCAGGCAAAGGGATGCCCCAGGTCAGGCTGCCGAGTGTGCCCACGCCTTCCCACAGCCGCGCCAGCGTGGCGCGCGCCAGTTCGCAGCCGGCGCGGTGCGCCTCCAGCGGGTCTTTGTGTTCCCGCGCGGCCTGGGCGAATCCGTGGGCCAGCGCAACGGCATTCATGGCACCGGCGCTGGTGCCGCTCACGCCGTCGATGAGGAACTGGCCGTCTTCGAGCAACGCATCCAGCACGCCCCAGGTCAGCGCGCCATGCGAGCCGCCGCCCTGCAGCGCGAGGTTGAGCCGCTGCGGCGCGCCCTGCTCAGGCATCGATGGCCTGCCCCTTGTTCATGGCCACCATGCCGCGCACGATGCGGTAGAGGAACCAGATGGAGATCAGGCCCCAGGCGACCCAACCCGGAAAAAAGAAAACCAGCCACAGCGGCGCAGTGACCGCGTACAGCACGCCGGCCCAGATCACGGTGCGCACGCGCCAGGAGAAATGGCTGGCCTGCCAGGTACCCGCGGCATCGCTTTTCTTCACCAGGTCGATCACCAGCGCGACGATGAGCAGCGCGGCGCTAGGCTGCGCGCCCGGCAGCACCGCCGCCACGGCCACGATCAGGTGCAGGATGTAGCTGACCCATCCGACCGTCTTGAGGGATTCGGCCCGCTCGCTGGGCTCCACGTCGACGATATCGTTGTTCATCACGCACCTCCTTCTTCGCTGCTGCGGGCTGCGGCCTTGCGCAGGGCCTTTTCTTCGATGCCGCTGATGCCCTCGCGGCGCTCCAGCTCGGCAATCACGTCGGCGGGGGCAAGCCCGTAATGCGCCAGCGCAATCATCGAGTGGAACCACAGGTCGGCCACCTCGTACACCAGCTTGGCCTTGTCAGCGCCATGGTCCAAGTCCTTGGCCGCCATGACCACCTCGGTCGCCTCCTCGCCCACCTTCTTGAGGAAGGCGTCAGGCCCCTTGTGCAGCAGCCGCGCGACGTAGCTCTTGTCAGGGTCGCCGCCGTTGGCGGGCTTGCGGCTTTCGATGACGCCGGCCAGCCGCGCAAGCGCGTCCTGCGACAGAGGGGCATGGGTATCGGTGCGGGTCATGGCTTCTTATTTGTAGATGGATTCGGGGTCTTTCAAGACCGGATCGACAGCCTGCCACGCGCCATTCTGGAGGGCGTTGAAGAAGCAGCTGTGACGGCCCGTGTGGCAGGCAATGCCGGGCTCGTGGCCCAGCTGCGTCACCTTCAGCAGCACCACGTCGCTGTCGCAGTCCAGGCGAATGTCATGCACCTTCTGCACATGGCCCGACTCCTCGCCCTTGAACCACAGCTTGCCGCGCGAGCGGCTGTAGTACACGGCGCGGCCCAGCTCGGCGGTCTTGGCCAGCGCCTCGCGGTTCATCCAGGCGAACATCAGCACGTCGCCCGTGGCGGCCTCCTGCGCAATCACGGGCACCAGGCCCTGCGCATCCCATTTCACTTGATCAAGCCAGTTCATGGTGTCCATTGTCGGTCATCGGCAGCTACAACGCCCATGTTTGCTACTTTTTTTATAGCTTATAGCGCTTACTGGAAGCGCGCCACAGGCCTTTTTGGCATCCATTCGCAGCGTCAGAGCCGCACGGGGATGCCGCGCTCGCGCATGCGCTCCTTGGCCTGGCGCACGGTGAACTCGCCGTAGTGGAAGATGCTGGCCGCCAGCACCGCATCCGCGCCGCCCTGCTGCACGCCATCGGCCAGATGGTCCAGGTTGCCCACGCCGCCCGAGGCGATCACGGGCACGCCCACGGCGTCGCTCACCGCGCGGGTGAGTTGCAGATCAAACCCGCTCTTGGTGCCGTCGCGGTCCATGCTGGTCAGCAGGATCTCGCCCGCACCGCGGCGCGCCATCTCCACGGCCCACTGCACGGCGTCCAGGCCGGTGTTCTTGCGCCCGCCATGGCTGTACACATCCCAGCCCTCGCCGCGCTCGGCCACTTCCGCGCCCTGGCGGCGCTTGGCATCGATGGCCACGACGATGCACTGCGCGCCGTACTTGGCCGAGGCCTGGCTGATGACGTCGGGGTTGGCGATCGCGGCGGAGTTGAAGCTGGTCTTGTCCGCGCCCGCATTGAGCAGGCGGCGCACGTCTTCCACGGTGCGCACGCCGCCGCCTACGGTCAGGGGGATGAAGACCTGGCTGGCCACGGCCTCGATGATGGGCAGGATCAGGTCGCGCTCGTCGCTGGTGGCGGTGATGTCCAGGAAGGTGAGCTCGTCGGCGCCCTGCGCGTTGTAGCGCGCGGCGATCTCCACCGGATCGCCCGCGTCGCGCAGCTCGACGAAGTTGACACCCTTGACGACACGGCCACCGGTCACGTCAAGGCAGGGAATGATGCGTTTGGCAAGCATGCGCCAGCACTCCGGCTTTTGAAGAAGAAGGGCCGCAAGATACCATGGGCGGCGCCGTGCTCAGCTATTGAATCAATAGCTTTTCGCGCTCGTCGGATTTGGTTTCCAAACCATTTCCCCCATCAATTCCTTGACTGACAAGCGCGCCCAGCTATCAATCAAGGAGCATCGCCCAGTCGGCGCGCCTCGCCATCCTGCCAGCGCCAGGCATCCCGGCACATGGCCTGCACATCGCGTCGCGCGCGCCAGCCCAGCAGGCGCTCGGCCAGGGCTGGGTCGGCCCAGCAGGCGGCCACATCGCCGGGGCGGCGCGCCACCACCTGGTAGGGCACGGCACGGCCGCTGGCCTGCTCGAAGCCGCGCACCATCTCCAGCACCGACACCGGCCGTCCCGTGCCGAGGTTCACCGTGAGCAGCCCCGGATGCGCGCGCAGGTAGCGCAGCGCGGCCACGTGGCCTTCGGCCAGGTCGCACACGTGGATGTAGTCGCGCACGCCCGTGCCGTCGGGCGTGGGGTAGTCGCCGCCGTACACGCTCAGCACCTCGCGCTGGCCCGTGGCCACCTGGGCCACGTAGGGCATGAGGTTGTTGGGAATGTCCTGCGGGTCCTCGCCGATCAGCCCGCTCTCGTGCGCGCCCACGGGGTTGAAGTAGCGCAGCCGCGCAATGCGCCACTGGCCGGGCTCGGCGTGGTCCACGTCGGCCAGCACCTGCTCCATCATCAGCTTGCTCCAGCCGTAGGGGTTGGTGGCCGAGAGCGGGCAGTCCTCGCGTATCGGCAAGGAGGCCGGGTCGCCATACACCGTGGCGGACGACGAGAACACCAGCTGGCGCACGCCCGCCTGCCGCATGGCCTGCAGCAGCGTGACCGTGCCCGCGACGTTGTTGTCGTAGTACGCCAGGGGCTCGCGCACCGATTCGCCCACCGCCTTGAGCGCGGCGAAGTGGATCACCGCCGTGAATTCGTGGCGTGCAAACAACTGCTGCAGCAGCGCCGCGTCGCGCACGTCGCCCCGCACGCATTCGGGCTCGCGCCCCGTGATGCGCCCGATGCGCTCCAGCACCGAGGGGCGGCTGTTGCCAAAGTTGTCCAATACCAGGAACGGCTCGTTCGCCTGAGCCAGCGCCACACACATGTGCGAGCCGATGTAGCCCGCGCCTCCGGTCACCAAGATCACAGATCCCTCCTATATGCGTACAAGTCTGGTCGGGATTGTGGCAAACGCAGTGTTAACAAACGTGACAATCCGATGGATTGGGAAATCAATCGATACGATTTTGCACCCAATACAATTCGAATTTTGGGTACGCAAGCCCTCCAAAACCCTATTGGCAGCCCCTTCCGGTCCCATGGCCTTCCGCTTCCTTTTGCAGTTGTTGCAGTTGTGCACGCGCCTGGCATGGGGGCTGGCCTTGCTGCCGCTGGCCTGGAGCGCCCAGGCCGCCACGCCCGCGGTGGCGCTGTACTACGGCCATGAAATTCCCCTGGGCGAGTTCCGCGCCTTCGACCTGCTGGTGGTGGACCCCGACCACGAGGCGGCGCGCCAGGCCCGCGCGCTGGAGCCCGCCACCAAGGTGTACGCCTATGTCTCGGTGACCGAGGTGCAGCCCTCGCGCGCCTACCACGCGGACATCCCGGCGGACTGGAAGCTGGCGCGCAACCAGGACTGGCAGTCCGAGGTCATCGACCAGAGCGTGGCGGCATGGCCCGATTTCTTCGCCAGCCGCGTCGTCGCCCCCCTGTGGGAGCGGGGCTTTCGGGGGTTCTTTCTCGACACGCTGGACTCCTACCGCCTGGCGGGCACGTTCGACGAGCAGGCCCAGCAGCAGGGGCTGGTGCGGGTGATCGAGACGCTGCACCAGCGCTTCCCCGGCATACGGCTCATCCTCAACCGGGGTTTCGACATCCTGCCGCGGGTGCGGGGCATGGTCGAGATGGTGGCCGCCGAATCGCTCTACCAGCGCTGGAATGCCAGGACCCGGCGCTACGAGGAAGTGCCCGAACAGGACCGGCAATGGCTCATGGACCAGCTGCGCACCGTCCGGCAGCGCGACGGCCTGCCCGTGCTGGTGATCGACTACGTCTCGCCGCACGACCGGGCGCTCACGCGCGCCACCGCTCAGAGGATCCTGCAGGACGGCTTCATCCCCTGGGTCACCGACGCGCAGCTGGCGACCATCGGCATGGGCAGCATCGAGCCGGTGCCGCGACGCGTGCTGGTGCTCTACAACGGCGGCGAATCGCCCGCGCTCAACTACGCCAACGCCCACCGCTTCCTGCAGATGCCGCTCAACCACATGGGCTACGTGACGGACTACGTGGACGTGCGCGACAGCCTGCCCGGCCTGGTGGCGCGCGACCGCTATGCCGGCGTGGTGAGCTGGTTCTCCGGCTACGTGCCTGCGGCGAAACGCGCCGGCCTGAGCCAATGGCTGCAGGCGCGCATCCACGAAGGCATGCCGCTGGCGGTGGTGGGCGACTGGGGCATGGCGCCCGACCGCGCCCTCACGCGCAGCCTGGGGCTGGCGCTCGACAGGGCCGAGCCCCAGGGCGCATTGCGCCAGGTGCAGCTCGCCCCCATGATGGGGCTGGAGAACCCGCTCCCCCTGCCCTCCCGGCAGACCGAACTGGTGCAGCTGGCGCCCGACATGGCGCGCCAGGCCCAGCCCCTGGTGGAGCTGCGCGACGCCCGCGGCCGCACCTTCGTTGGCGGCGCCATCACCCCCTGGGGCGGCTTCATTCTCGACCCCAACGTGCTGTTCGAGATCCCCGGAACGGAGGACGCGCGCTGGCTGGTCGATCCCTTCGCCTTCCTGCAGCAGGCCCTGCGCCTGCCCGCCATTCCGGTGCCCGACACGACCACGGAGAACGGCCGCCGCCTGTTGCTGGCCCATGTGGACGGCGACGGCTTTCCCTCGCTGGCGGAGTTCCCCGGCAGCCCGCTGGCCGCCCAGGTGCTGCTCAAGGAGATATTCGAGAAGTACCGCATCCCCCAGACCATGTCCGTCATCGAAGCCGAGGTGGCCCCCGACGGCCTGTACCCCGGCCTGAGCCCGCGCATGGAGGAAGTGGCGCGCAAGATGTTCCGCCTGCCCCACATCGAGGTCGGCAGCCATACCTATAGCCACCCCTTCCTGTGGGACGCGAACGTGCAGCACGGTCTTTTCAAGGAGAACCCGGAGGCGGCGCAGTCCCTGGTGGTTCCCGGCTACACCATGGACCTGGAGCGCGAGATCGTGGGCTCAAGCCACTACATCAACGAGCGCCTGGCGCCCAGCGGCAAGCCCGTCAAGGTCCTGCAATGGACGGGCGACACGGCGCCCAGCGCCCGTGCGCTGGAGATCACCCACCGCGCCGGGCTGCTGAACATCAACGGCGGCGACACCTCCATCAGCCGCGCCAACCCCTCGCTCACGGCCGTGGGGGCGCTGGGCATCCGCAAGGGCGGGTTCTTGCAGGTCTACGCCCCCATCACCAACGAGAACATCTACACCAACCTGTGGACGGGGCCGTACTACGGTTTCGAGCGCGCCATAGAGACCTTCGAGATGACGGACAGCCCCCGGCGCATCAAGCCCGTGGGCATCTACTACCACACCTACTCGGCCAGCAAGCCCGCCGCGCTCAAGGCGCTGAAGAAAGTCTACGACTGGGCCCTCGCGCAGCCCCTGCACCCCGTACACGCCTCCGAGTTCGTCACCAAGGTGCAGGACTTCTACGACTACGCCATGGCCCGCGATGGCGAGGGCTGGCGCCTGCGCAGCAGCAATGGCGCCCTGCGCACCGTGCGGCTGCCCCCGGCGCTGGGGCTGCCCCGGCTAGGCGCCAGCCAGGCCGTGGCGGGCTGGCGCCGGGGCGGCGAAGGCCTGTACGTGCACCTGAGCGGACCGTCCGCCTTCCTGCAAACGGACGGCCGCGAGGCCGCCACCCCCTACCTGCACGACGCCAACGCCCGCCTGGTCGACTGGCAGGCCGAGGGCGATGGCCGGCGCGTGCAATTCACGCTCCAGGGCCATGTGCCGCTGGAGTTTGCCCTGGCCAACACCCAGGCCTGCCAGGTGCGCGCCGGCCAGCGCACCCTCACCGCCCTGCGCCCTGCCGCACAGGACCGCACCGCAGTGCAACAGTTCAAGCTGCCCGATGCCGCCGCCCAGATCCAGATCCTCTGCCCAGAGCGTTGAGCGGCCCATCCTTGCGCCCAACTGGCTCGTCGCGCTGCTCACCGCCATGGCGTGCGGCGCGCTGTGGCTGCTATACCCGCGCCAGGACCTGGAGCAGCGCCTGGCGACGAGCGGCGAGACCGAGCTGTCCACCGCCTACCTGAACAACCTGCTGCGCAGCGACCCCGACAACCCGCGCCTGCGCCTGCTGCTCGCGCAGCGCCAGATCGCCCATGGCGACACCGCCAGCGCGCGCACGACGCTGCAGCCCGCCCTGGACTCGGCCGACCCCGCATTGCGCAAGGAAGCGCTGTGGGCGCAATGGGACCTGCTCCACTCCGAGTACCGGCATGTCCCGGACCGCGAGCCTGACAGGCGGCTCGCGCTGCTCGATGGGCTGCGGCGGCACATACGCCAGCTGGCGCAGGAAGGCTGGCCCCAGGAGCGGCAGGATAGGCTGGCAGCCTTGGCCAGTCAGTTCGGCGAGCAGGAGATCGCCCTGGCACTCAGTCGCCGGGAAGCCCCGCAGGACCCGCGCGAGGCCGCCCTGTACTACGAGCGCGAAGCCAGGGAAGCGCTGGCGCGCGGCGACTACGAGGGCTGCGCGCAGCTCTACCTGTCCGCGCGCGACAGCACCCCCGACCCAGCCCAGGCCAAGGCGTACTACGGCGCGGCCATTGCCGCACTGCGGTCGGGCAACCAGACCGCGGCCGCCCTGGAGCTGGCCGAGCGCGAGCTGGGCCCCCTGGCCGACGACCCGCAGACCCTGTTCATGCTCACGCAGCTGGCACGCGCCGCAGGCCGCCCCGACGTGGCCGAGCACTACGTGCGCCGCCTGCTGCGCATGGCGCTCGAACGGCAGGCCACCCAATGGGCCAGCGCCGAGCAGGACTTCGCGCTGCGGCCCGTCGCCTGGCGCCCGCAGCCGCCTGCCGCGCTGGCGGGGCCGGTGTTCGACGATGGCGCCGACCTGCTCGTGCATCCGGCCCTGCGCCTCGCGCAGCAGGTGGCGGACAAGGCCTCCGCCCGGCCTTCGCCCGCCCTGCCCTTCGACGACAAGACCTACACCCTGGGCTACGAGGTGTTCCTGGAAAACCGCAAGCTCGAGGACGCCTGGACCATCGCCAACGCCGCGGTGCGCCAGAACCCCGCCGACATGCGATGGCGCGAGCGCCTGGCACAGGTGTCTGAGTGGACGCAGCGCCCCGGCATCGCGCTGGAGAACTGGCTCGTCCTGGCGCGCCAGACGAACCAGGACGCCGCCTGGCAGGCCGTGTTGCGGCTGGCGCCGGGCCAGTTCGACGATGCAGCGCTGGTGCAGGCGCTGCGCCACCAGCTGCGCAGCCGCTCCGGCGACCCACGCCTGATGCGCGCCCTGGTCGATGCGCAGGAACGCCTGGGTGAACCCCAGCCCGCCATCGACTACCTGCGCCAGCACGCGCAGGACCCCGAGGCGCTGGAGCTGCTGGCGCAGCTGGCCGAACGCGCAGGCCAGCCCGATCTGGCCCTGCAGACCTGGCGGCAACTGCTGGCCGACCCTGCACAGATCACCCCCGAGCGCGCCATGCATGCCGCCGTGCTGGCCCTGCAGCACCGCCAGCCCGAACTGGGCCTGCAATGGCTGCAGGCCGTGCAGGACCACCCTCCTGCGTCCGCTGAAGCGGCCGCCGAGCTGTGGCGCTTCACGGGCGACCTGGCCAGGAGCCGGGCGCGCGACCAGCTCGCCATTGCCGCCTACCGCAAACTGGTGGACGCGCAACATGCCGACGTCGCGGACTACGACGCACTCATCGGCCTGCTGCAGCAGGACCAGCCCCTGGAGGCCGCCAAGGTGGCACTGCTGGCCTGGCAGCAGCACGATGAGCCGCGCCACCTGATCGAGGCCCTGACCCTGTACTCCAGCCGCAACCAGTGGAACGAATTCGCGCACGCCCTGGATCAGCTCGACCCCACCCCCGACGCCGCGCGCCATTCCCTGGCCCGAATGCGCCGCTCGGGGCAATTCCTGCGCCTGGTGGGCGGCTACCACCACAACGCCGGGCGGTTCGCAGAGGCGCGGCAGTACTACGAAGAGGGGCTGGCCATCGATCCGGCGTCCTCCGACATGCGCCAGGCACTGCTGTGGCTGCTCATCGACAGCAACGACGCGGCCTCGATCCGCCGGCTGCTGGCCGCGCACGAACAGGCCTGGAGCGCGGACGAGGACCTGCATGAGGCGCTGGCGGCCGCCTACCAGGCCTTGTCGCTGCCCCAGGTGGCGCTGCACCGCTACCTCAGCCCCCATGTGGCCGAACGCGAAGGCGACTTCCTCTGGCTCATGAACTACGCCGATGCCCTGGAGCAGAACCAGGAGGCGGATCGCGCCTGGCGCCTGCGCCGCCACCTGCTGTCGCAACAATGGCAGGAGGGGCGGAACGGCCGGCGCCTGACTCCCGCGCAGGCGCGCCAGCGCTGGCTCACCGAGGAAGGGCTGGAGGCCACGCAGCGCGTCGCCCGCGCGCGCCTGATCCTGCTGCAAAGGCCCGGCGACCCTGCACAGGAGGTGCTGCGCGAGCTACTGCGCCTGGATCGCGATGCCCAGGGCGGCTACTCCAACGCCGCGGCCGAAACCGCCATAGGTTGGCTGCAGGACGCCGGCGAATACACGGCCGAACGCGGCTTCCTGTGGCACCAGTACGCGCGCAGCCGCAGCCTGCGCACCAATCGCCCGCTGTGGGCCGAGATCACCGTGGCCCTGGCCGAGGACGACAAGGCCGCCGCGGGCCAGCTGCTGCAGGAATTCGACGAGCGCCTGCCGCGCTACGACCGCGTCAATACCGCTGCCGCGGTGGGCGACATCCGCCTGGCGCAGAGCGCCGCCTTCGAGACGCAGGAAAGCCAGCCCGACGACAACCCGCTGCACCTGCAGCTCACGGACAACCTGCTGGCCTTCAGCGACCACGCCGGCATGCTCTCGCGGCACAGCGACCTGGGCGCCATCGACGAAGATCAGGCCGAGGCCCGGCTGCACCTGGCCATCAGCCCGCGCCTGTCGCTGGACCTGGACGCGAGCCGCATCCAGCGCCGCGTCACGGCGCCCGACCAGCTGCGCGACGCACCCGGCGAGGACATCGCGGGCGCGCTGCTGCGCTGGGGCCATGCCGACGGCGAGACCCGGCTGCGCGTGGCCAGCCGCCGGGGGTACGCGGACACCACGCCCCTGTCCATCGAGCACGAGCAGCGCCTGGACAACCGCCTGTCCCTGCGCGGCGAACTGGGCTGGCACCTGCCCAGCGAGGAAAGCCTGGCGCTGCGCCTGGGCGGCATGAAGACGCGCGTGGCCGCTCACCTGCGCTACCAGGCCACGCGCCAGGACAGCCTGCTGCTGTCGCAGTGGAGCGAGCAGTACCGCCTGCAGACGGGCGCCGAGGTGGGCCGCGGGCGCCACACCGCGATCGAATACTCGCACGCCTACCGCCAGGACGCGCCCACGTGGGAATGGGGCGCCTTCTGGTCCACCCACCGCTTCGAGCGCCGCCACCCCTTCTTCCTGGGCCAGCAGGGCCAGGACTTCCTGCAGCGCTTCGCGCCCGCGGGCGTCACGAGCCTGGGCCTGGACTACTTCCTGCCCGAGAGCTTCCAGTTCTACGGCGTGCGGCTGTCCACCAACATGCGCTTCGAGCAGGACCACACGCGCGCGCTGCGGCCCTTCGCGAGCGTAAGCCTCACCCGGCACAGCCTGCTGGGCGCGGGCTACGACCTGCGCCTGGGGCTGGCCGGCAGCGTGCTGGGCCCGGACCATTTGCGCCTGAGCTTCGGCCTGGGCAAGTCAGGCGTGCAGTCCCTGGGACTCACGCGCGTGCTGGAACTGTCGTACCGGCTTCATTTTTAAGACCATCGAGGAGAACCCTTCATGCTCCACCGCCGCCCCTCTCGTGCACGCCAGCTGGGACTGCTGCTGGCCACGGGCGCGATCGCCCTTCTCAGCGCCTGCTCCACCCTGGACCAGAGCCACCCGCCGCAGCTGGCCCGCCAGGCGAGCTGGGTGGTGCTGCCCTTCGCCAACCACACCGAGACCCCGCTGGCGGGCCAGCGCGCCGAGGCCATCGCCCAGGCGCTGCTGAGCGCGCAGGGCGTGGGCCAGGTGCGCCGCACTCCCGCCACCACGCAGCAGGAAGCGCTGTTCGGCGCCGGCGACGCGCAGCGCTCCGAAGACGCGCTGGCCTGGGCGCGCGAGCAGAAGATCCGCTACGCCCTCGCGGGCAGCGTGGAGGAGTGGCGCTACAAGGTGGGCGTGGACGGTGAGCCCGCCGCAGGCGTCACCCTGCAGATTCTGGACGTGGCCACGGGCGACACCCTGTGGAGCGGCTCGGGCGGCCAGAGCGGCTGGAGCCGCGAGGCGCTGTCGGCGGTGGCGCAGAAGCTGATCCGCAAGCTGTTGCAATCCGGCCTGGCCGGCAGCCGCTGAACGCCGCATGCCAACACCCTCCGACAGCCCCGGCGCACGCCGCCAGACGGCCGGTGAAAACGCCCGTCCGCGGGCGCTCCCAGGCACGGGCCTGCCCAGGCATCTGCTGGGCAGGCTGGCCATCGCGGCCACCCATCCCGCCGTCACCGTGGGCGAGACCCTGCTGCTGCCCCTGCTGGCCGTCGCACTGGGCCTGGCCTGGGCGCCACAGGACCCGCTGCAGATCCAGGCCACATTCCCATGGCCCTGGCTGGCGCCCGTGGTGCTGGCCCTGCGCTACGGCCCCATGGCGGGCCTGGGCGGCGCCAGCGTGCTGCTGGCCTGCTGGCTGGGGCTCAACGCGGGGCACTGGGGCAACTTCCCCCAGCTGTACTTCCTGGGGGGCTTGATCCTGGTGATGCTGGTGGGCGAGTTCTCCAGCCTCTGGCAGGCGCGCACGCGCCGCGCCGAGACCCTGCAGCTGTACCTGGACCAGCGCCTGGAGCACCTGGTGCGCCAGCATTACCTGCTGCGCCTGTCGCACGACCGCCTGGAGCAGGAACTCATCGCCCGCCCCATGTCCATGCGCGACGCGCTCGCGGCGCTGCGCCACGCCGGGAGCGAGGACGGCGGCGACGCCCTCGCCCCGCAGGCGCTGCTGCGGCTGCTGTCGCAGTACTGTCAGCTGGAGTGCGCGGCCATGCACGCGGTGTCCGACGGGCACGCCGCCGCCCGGCCCAGCGCCAGCATAGGCGCCTACGACGGACTGCACGCCGACGACCCGCTGGTGCGCCAGGCCCTGCAAACGGGCCAGCTGTGCCACGTGAGCCAGGCCGTGACGGCGCAGCAGGACACGCGCTACCTGGTCGCTGCGCCGCTGCTCGATCTGGCGGGCGACATGTACGGCCTGCTGGTGGTACAGGACATGCCCTTCTTCGCCCTGCAGGAGGAAAGCCTGCAGACCATACAGCTGCTGCTGGGCTACTACACCGACGGCCTGTCCATGAGCCAGCTGGCCCAGCCCATCGTGCAGCAGTTCCCGGACTGCCCGCCGCTCTTCGCCTTCGAGCTCCAGCGCCTGGCCCACATCCACAGAAGCACCCAGGTGCCCAGCATCGTCGTGGCCCTGGAGCTCCAGCAACGCGCGCTGGAGCAGGACCTGCCCCCGCAGATCGAGCGCCTCAAGCGCGAGCTCGACGAGGTCTGGCGGATCGAGGCGCCCGGACGCCAGGTGCTGGCCGTGCTCATGCCGCTGGGCAACGCCACCACGGCCGAGGGCTACATCCACCGCCTGGAGGGCTGGATGCAGCACAAGAGCCAGCAATCGCTGGCCCAGGCCGGCATCTTCCCGCACGTGGTGCAGCCCGACAGCGCGCAGCCCGTGCGCACCGTGCAGCGCCTGCACGCCATCGCCCATGCTTAACCTCAAGCTAGGCCTGTCGGCACTGGGGCTGGAGGTCAGCGCCTGGAGCGGCGCATGGCTGCTGGCCGAGCGCTCGGACGCGGCCCTGGCCAGCTATCTGCTGTTGCACGCCGCGGCCAGCGTGCTGCTGTCGCTGTCGCTGCTGCCGCTGCTGCCGCCGCGCCTGTCCAAGCCGCGCTGGGCCACCCTGCTGCTCATGACGGCCTGCAGCTACGCCGTGCCCGTGGCGGGGTTCCTGGGCGTGATAGCGGCCTTCGTCATCCTGCGCCTGTACCGCCGCAGGTCGCTCCCGGAAGACTTCGATGCGGTGCAGCTGCCCGAATTCGACCAGCACCAGCGCCGGCAGAGCCAGTTCCGCCACGCCGGCCTGCACTCGTTCCTGACCAACGCCCAGGTGCCGGTACAGGCGCGCATGCGCGCCATGGCCGCGCTGCAATACGCCTCGGGGCGCACGGCCTCGCCGCTCCTGCGCAGCGTGCTCGGCGACGCGAGCGAAGACCTGCGCCTACTGGCCTACGGCATGCTCGACAACCTGGAGAAACGCATCAACCGCGCCATCGACAGCGAGCTCGACGCCCTGCAGGCCGCGCTCCCGGACAGCAGCCAGCAGCTGCAAAGCGCGCACCGCCTGTCCGACCTGTACTGGGAGCTGGTGTACCAGGCGCTGGTGCAGGGCGACCTACACGCGCACGCCATCCAGGAATCCCTGCGCTACTGCCAGTTGGTGCTGCAGCGGCAGGAAGGCAACGCCGCCATGCACCTGCGCCGCGGGCGCCTGCTGCATGCGCTGGGCCGCACCCAGGAAGCGGAACACGCCTACGACAAAGCCCGCGCCCTGGGCCTGCCCGCGACCCGGGTGCTGCCCTACCTGGCGCAGCTGGCCTTCGAGCGGCGCGACCACGCGCAGGCGCAGGCGCTGATGCGCGAGCTCAGGCAATGGGGAGCGCTGCCGCGCCTGCGCCCCGTAATCGACTACTGGAGCCAGCGGCCATGAACCACCCCAAGGCACAGTCGGCCGACATCGCCCTGATGCTGGAGGGCACGTTCCCCTACGTGAGCGGCGGAGTGTCGAGCTGGATCAACCAGATCATCCGCGCCTACCCCGAGTACCGCTTCGCCATCGTCTTCCTGGGCAGCCGGCGCGAGGACTACGGCGGCTTCAAGTACCCGCTGCCCGACAACGTGGTGCATTTCGAGGAGCATTTCCTGCACGAGCAGGCCCACTGGCACCCGCAGCCGGCCGCGCGCAGGGGCGACGCGCAGGGCCAGGCGCTGGTGCAGCGCCTGCTGGACGCCTTCGACCAGGGCCCGGCGGCTCCCCGAGCCATGGAGGCATTCCGCGAAGTGGCGCAGCAGATGATGCCCGGCGGATCCGTGCAGCTCGGGGATTTCCTCTACAGCAAGCGCGCCTGGGACATCATCTGCGGCATCTACCGCGCACATTGCGCCGACCCCTCGTTCGTCGATTTCTTCTGGACCGTGCGCCTCATGCTGCAGCCGCTGTGGCTGCTGGCGCGCGTGGCGCGGCAGCTGATCCCCGTGCGCGCGGTGCACTGCGCCTCCACCGGCTACGCGGGCTTCCTGGGCGCGCTGCTGGCGCAGACGCGCGGGGTGCCGCTCATCCTGTCGGAGCACGGCATCTACACCAAGGAACGCAAGATCGACCTGTTCAAGAGCGAGTGGATACGCGACAACCGCAACATCTTCCAGCGCGACCCGACCGAGCTGTCGTACTTCCGCCAGATGTGGATCCACTTCTTCGAGTGGCTGGGGCGCTACTGCTACGCGCATGCCGATCCCATCCTGGCCCTGTACGAGGCCAACCGGCTGCGCCAGGTGCAGGACGGCGCCGCGCCCGAGCGCACCGCCAACATCCCCAACGGCATAAAGCTCGAACGCTTCGCCCCGCTGCGCGCGCAGCGGCCGCTTGAGCCGCCGCCGGTGCTGTGCCTGATAGGGCGCGTGGTGCCCATCAAGGACATCAAGACCTTCATCCGCGCCATGCGCCGCGTGGTCAACCAGCGCCCCGACGCCCAGGGCTGGATCGCCGGCCCCGCCGAGGAAGACCCGGCCTATGCCGAGGAATGCAGTAACCTGGTGCGCAGCCTGGGCCTGCAGGAGCATGTGCGCTTCCTCGGCATGCAGCGCGTGGAGGACCTGATGCCGCGCATCGGCCTGGTGGTGCTGTCCTCCATCAGCGAAGCCCTGCCCCTGGTGCTGCTCGAAGGCTACGCGGCCGGCGTGCCTGCCGTTTCCACCGACGTGGGCTCGTGCCGCCAGCTCCTCGAAGGGCTCGACGAGGAAGACCGCGCGCTCGGGCCTTCTGGCGCGGTGGTGCCGATCGCCGAGCCGCAGCAGTTGGCCGATGCCGCCCTGCAGCTGCTGGGTGACACCGCCGCCTGGCAGGCCGCCAGCCGCGCGGCCATCGCCCGCGTGGAGCGCTACTACACCGACACCCTGATGTTCGACCGCTACCGCCAGGTCTACGAACACGCCCTGGCACGCACCCCGGGAGCAGCCTGATGGCCGGCATTGGATTCGAACTGCGCCACATGCTGCGCAAGAACACCCTGCTGAGCCTGGTGCAGGCCTACGCCTACGCGGGCGTGATCGGCTCGGGGCCCTGGGTGCTGTCCATCGTCGGCATCCTGCTCGTCGGCATCTTCAGCGCCAGCGTGGTCGTGCCGGCCACCCTGGTGACGCAGTTCCAGACCTCGGTCACCTACCTGGTGGCCAGCAGTCTGATCTACACCAGCCTGGTGCAGCTCGCGTTCACCCGCTTCATCTCCGACCGCCTGTTCGAGAAGCACAAGCACCTGGTCATGCCCAACCTGCACGGCCTGATGGTGATCGTGCTGCTGGGGGCTGGGGTTCTGGCCACGCTGGCGCTGTTCATCGTGCTGCCGGGCCTGGGCCTGGCCTACCGGCTGCTCATGCTGGCGGGCTTCATGCTGATGAGCGGCGTATGGGTGCTCACGGTGCTGCTGTCGGGCATGAAGCGCTACAAGGCCATCGTCGGCCTGTTCGGCCTGGCCTACGGGCTGATCGTGGCCAGCGCCCTGCTGCTGCGCCCCTGGGGCCTGGAGGGGCTGCTGGGCGCCTTCGTGCTCGGCCACTTCGTGCTGCTGGCGGGCATGTGGCTGCTGGTGGTCAAGGAGTTCCATCCCGCGCGGCAGCTGATCTCCTTTGACTTCCTGCAGCCCGACAAGCTCTACCCGTCGCTGGTGGCGGTGGGCCTCCTCTACAACCTGGGCATCTGGGCGGACAAGTTCATGTTCTGGTTCTTCCCGCCCACCTCGCAGCCCATCATCGGCCACCTGCGCGCCTCGCTGATCTACGACCTGCCGGTGTTCCTGTCCTACCTGTCCATCATCCCCGGCATGGCGGTGTTCCTGGTGCGCATAGAGACCGACTTCGTCGAGTACTACGACAAGTTCTACGACGCGGTGCGCGGCGGCGGCTCGCTCGAATACATAGAGGCCATGCGCGATGAGATGGTCTACGCCATCCAGCAGGGCCTGGGCGAGATCGCCAAGATCCAGACCCTGGCCGTGCTCGTGACCTTCGTGGCCGGCCCCTGGCTGCTCGACACCCTGGGCATCTCGCGCCTGTACCTGCCGCTGCTGCACGTGCAGGTGGTCGGCGCCGGCCTGCAGGTGGGCCTGATGGCCGTGCTCAACGTGTTCTTCTACCTGGACCAGCGGCGCACCGTGCTGCTGCTGTGCGCCATGTTCGTGCTGCTCAACGTGGCGCTCACGGGCCTGACCCTGGCGTTCGGCGCCGCCCTGTATGGCTACGGCTTCGCCCTGGCCACCCTGCTGACCCTGGCCGCAGGCCTGCTGCTGCTGTCGCGGCGCCTGCATCGGCTGGAGTACCAGACTTTCATGCTGCAATAGAGCGATTCGGGAACCGGCGCTGTGGGCACAATCGCAGCTGCAGTCCCGCAAGTACTTCCCAGACCCCATGCATCTCCGTTCGCGCCCCTCTCATTCCCTTGCCGCATCCCTGCTGACCCTGGCCGCGGCCTTGACCGGCTGCGGCGGTGGATCGGGCCAGGGAAGCGACTCCGGCTCTTCGCCCGCCGCATCCAGCGCCGAGGTGGCCTTCACCGCCCCCGCCGAAGCCGACAACGTGCATACCGTCAACACTCCCGTGCAACTGCAGCTGAGCGTCAAGATCGCCGGCGCGGCGGCACCCCGACGGCACGGCCATCACCCTGAGCGGCCCGGCCAGCGCCAGCTTCGCGCCCGTGCAGCCGCAGACCCGCGGCGGGGTGGCCACCTCCAGCCTGACCGCCGCGCAAGCCGGCGAGATGCAGTTGCAGGCCCTCGCGGCGGCAACGCAGGACAAGGCCGGCGCCGCCACGCGCACGCTGTACATCCGCCCGCAGCCCCAGCCGCTGGAACTGCTGGTCCCGGCGTACTTCAGCGCGGGCCCCGGTTCGGATTGGGAAAAGCTGGCCAGCGGCGCGCAGAGTTTTCCGGCGGTGCCCATCACGGCCATCCTGAACCCGAGCAACGGCATCTTCACGAAGGAAGACCCCCTGTTCACGGCGGCCATCACCGCCTTCCGGCAAAACGGCGGAAAGGTGCTGGGCTACGTCTACACCCGCTATGGCACAGGAGCGCGTTCGGTCGCCGACATCCAGCGCAACATCGACAACTACCGCAAGATCTACGGCACGCAGGTCGATGGCTTCTTTCTCGACGAGATGGACGCGACCAGCAAGCAGCTGGGCTTCTACCGCGAGATCTACCAGTACATCAAGGGCCTGGACTCCCGGTTGCGCGTGGTGGGCAACCCTGGCACCTACCCGGTCGCCGATTCCGCCAGCGTGGTCGATGCCCTTGTGAGCTTCGAGGGCCAGGCCGTCGATTACCGCAGCGTCACCCCCCAGCCCGCAAACAAGTGGGTCTACAACCTGGCCAACGGCGCGCAGGCGGCGCTGGTGCATGACGCGGCGAATTGCGGCGCCATGCAGGAGGTGCTGCGGTCCGCCAACACGCCTCAGCGCAACACCGGCCTGGTCTACGCCACGGACCGGCACTATGACTACCCCACGAACACGGGCAACCCCTGGGCCACGCTTCCGGCCTATTGGGAGCAGATGCTGGGCACGGCGGACGCCATCAACAAGGGCCGCGCCCTGCCCGGCTGCTGAGCTTTCCTACGCGCCGGCCAGCTCGTCGGCGCGCGCCTGGGCCGCGGCGAAGTCCAGGTCGCCCGAGTAGATGGCGCGCCCGCAGATGACGCCTTCCACGCCTTCGTTTTCGACTTCGCAGAGCTTCTCGATGTCCGCGATGCCGGCCAGGCCGCCCGAGGCGATCACGGGGATGGTGAGGGCCTGCGCGAGCTTCACGGTGGCCTCGACGTTGATGCCCGAGAGCATGCCGTCGCGGCCGATGTCGGTGTAGATGATGGACTCGACGCCCCAGTCCTCGAACTTCCTGGCCAGGTCCACCACCTCGTGGCCGGTGAGCTTGCTCCAGCCGTCGGTGGCGACCTTGCCGTCCTTGGCATCGAGGCCCACGATGATGTGGCCGCCGAAGGCGCTGCAGGCGTCCTTGAGGAAGCCCGGGTTCTTCACCGCCGCCGTGCCGATGATGACGTACTCCAGGCCCGCGTCGATGTAGCGCTCGATGGTGTCCAGGTCGCGGATGCCGCCGCCTAGCTGCACCGGGATGTCCGAGCCCACCTCGGCCAGGATGGCCTTGATGGCCGCCTTGTTCTTGGGCTGGCCCGCGAAGGCACCGTTCAGGTCCACGAGGTGCAGGCGACGCGCGCCGGCATCGACCCATTTGCGCGCCATGGCGGCGGGGTCTTCGCCGAAGGTGGTCGATTGGTCCATGTCACCTTGCTTGAGGCGAACGCAATGGCCGTCCTTGAGGTCGATGGCGGGGATGAGCAACATGATGGTGGTCAGAGGAATCGGGCGCGGCGAGCAGCCCAGCCGGGTTGAAGAATCAGGGATTCCAGTGCAGGAAGTTGCGATAGAGCGCCAGCCCGTGCTCGGCGCTCTTCTCCGGGTGGAACTGGGTGGCGAAAATATTATCGCGTGCGATGGCCGCGGCAAAGGGCACGCCGTAGTCGGCCTCGCCCGCCACGTGCGCCGGGTCGGCCGGACGCGCGTAGAAGCTGTGCACGAAGTAGAAGTAGCTGTCGTCGGGCACGCCCGCCCAGACCGGGTGGACGATGCCCGCATGGCGTATCTGGCGCACGCGGTTCCAGCCCATCTGCGGCACCTTGTAGCGGCTGCCGTCGGGCTGAGTGCGGCCGGCCAGGTCGAACTTGAGCACCTCGCCGGGAATCAGGCCCAGGCCGGGAGTGTCGCCCTCGGCGCTGTGGTCCAGCAGCATCTGCATGCCCACGCACACGCCGAACAGCGGCTTGGAGGCCGCGGCCTCCAGCACGGGTTCGAGCAGGCCGGACTCGCGCAGCTCGCGCATGCAGTCGGGCATGGCGCCCTGGCCCGGCAGCACCACGCGCTGGGCGGCGCGCACCTGCTCGGGGCTGGCGCTGACGGCCACGCGCCAGCCGCTGCCCTCGGCCGCGGCCTGCACGGCCTGCGAAACGGAGCGCAGGTTGCCCATGCCGTAGTCCACGACGACGACGGTTTTTACTTCACTATTCATAGCTGCTTGCGCTTGTCTGGTAAGCGTTACAGGCCTTTTTGGCTTGAAATCTACAGGGACCCCTTGGTGGACGGGATCACGCCCGCCGCGCGCGGGTCGCGTTCCAGCGCCGCGCGCAGCGCGCGCGCGAAGGCCTTGAACACTGTTTCGCACTGGTGGTGCGCGTTGATGCCCTTGAGGTTGTCGATGTGCAGCGTCACGCCCGCGTGGTTCACGAAGCCCTGGAAGAACTCGTAGGTGAGCTGCGTGTCGAAGCCGCCGATGCTGGCCGCCGTGAACGGGATGTGCAGGTGCAGACCCGGGCGGCCCGAGAAATCGACCACCACGCGCGAGAGCGCCTCGTCGAGCGGCACGTAGGCATGGCCGTAGCGGCGTATGCCCTTCTTGTCGCCCACGGCGCGCGCGAAGGCCTGGCCCAGCGTGATGCCCACGTCCTCCACGGTGTGGTGGCCGTCGATGTGCAGGTCGCCGTCGCAGCGCACGTCCAGGTCGATCAGGCCGTGGCGCGCGATCTGGTCGAGCATGTGGTCGAAGAAGCCTATGCCCGTGTGCAGGCTGGCCTGGCCCGTGCCGTCGAGGTTCACGCGCACGCTGATGCGCGTCTCGGCGGTGTTGCGGCTGACCTCGGCCGTGCGGTCGGCGCAGGGGTCCGGGGAGGAAGTGACGAGTGCGGAGGAAGTCATAGGGATGCCTGGAGCGCCGCGAGCATCTGGGCGTTGTCGGCATGGCTGCCCACCGTCAGACGCAGGCAGTTGGCCAGCGATGGGTGCATTGTAGAAACGTTCTTGACGAGGATCTTGCACGCCTTCATGCCCTCGTACGCCCTGGCGGAATCCGCCACGCGCACCAGCACCATGTTGGCCTGGCTGTCCCACACCTTCTCGACGCCCGGCATGGCGCGCAGCGCGGCCAGCAGGTCGGTGCGCGCGGCGCGCAGCTCGGCCGCCTGGGCGGCGAACACGCCGGCGTGCTCCAGCGCGAACAGCGCCGCCTCGCAATTGAGCACGCTCACGTTGTAGGGCGGGCGCAGCTTGTCGATCTCGTGCACCAGCGCGGCCGGGCCGATCATGTAGCCCAGGCGCACGCCGGCCAGGCCGAACTTGCTGAGCGTGCGCATCAGCAGCACGTGGCCGTTGCGCGCGGGCTCGGCGCGCATGCGATCGATCCAGCTGCGGCTGGCGAAGGGCTGGTAGGCCTCGTCCATGACCACGATGCCGCCCACTTCGGCCACGGCATCGGCGATGCGCTGCACCACTGCCTCGTCCCACAGCGTGGCCGTGGGGTTGTTGGGATAGGCCAGGAAGGTCAGGGCCGGGCGGTGCTCGGCGATCGCATCCAGCATGGCCTGCTCGCGAAGCTGGAACTCGCCGTCCAGATCCACGCCCACGTACTGCAGGCCGTGCTGCTGCGCGCACATGGCGTACATCACGAAGCCCGGCGCGGGCGCCAGCACCTTGGCCGGGCCGCTGGCGTCGCGGCGCGCGCAGGCCAGCTGCACCAGGCCGATGAGCTCGTCCGAGCCGTTGCCCAGGATGAGCGCGCTGCCCTCGGGCGCGAGCGCATGGGCGGCCAGCGCGGCTTTCAGGTCGTTCTGGCGCGTGCCCGGATAGCGGTTGAGCGCGAGCTGCCCCAGGCGCTGGCCCAGCGCGGCCTGCAGCGCGGGCGGCAGGCCGAAGGGGTTCTCCATTGCGTCCATCTTCAGGTAGCCGGTGGCGTCATGCACTGCATAGGCGTGCATGGCGCGCACGTCGGCCCGGATGCGCTGCAAGGCCAGGGATTGGGGGGTGGCATCGGTCATGGGTCTTCTCTTCCTTCTCAGGCGCCTTCTTGCGGCGCGGGGGCCGGCTGCCGCAGCGGGTGCAGCACGGTCACGCCGCCGAATTCCGCGCCATGGGGCAGGTGCAGGCTCAGCATGTGGCTGCAGCCGCTGTGCTGGGCACAGGCCACGGCCAGGCAGTCGCCGAAGTTAAGCTGGTGGCGCGCCTGCACGGCCCAGGCGGTCTCCAGCGTGGCGGCGTCGGTCTTCCAGGGCGCCCAGGTCTGGTAGCGGCGGATGGCGGCGCGCGCGTCGCCCTGCGGCATGGGCGTGGCCGCGGTAGTCACCTGGTCGTAGAACTCCACGAGCGCCTGGTTGCCGGTGCGGCCCGTGCGCATGCGCCACAGCGCGTCCAGCCAGTCCAGCGTGGCGCGGTAGAGGTCGCCGCCGGCCACGTCCTCCGCCGCGATCAGCACGGAGGTGTCGACGAACACCGTCCCCATGGCGCTCATGCGGCGGCTCCGTTCCTTGGACGTTTTTGGCCTCCAGTGCGCTTCAGACTTGCGCTGCGCGCTTGCATTTCAGGAGCATCAGCCGCGGCCGGCCCCTGCCAGCCGCGCTCGTCCGTGCGCCAGGCGAGATAGGCGCGCTCGTAGGCGTCCTCGCGCTGCATCATCTCGGCCATGAAGTCGCCCACCATGCGCGAGACGCTGGTGCCGCGCCGGGCTGCCTCCACGCGCGCCCATTCGAGCACGCTGTCTTCGACGGTGATGGTGAGGTTCTTCACGGCGCCGATGGTACACGAAATTCGTGTAACACGAAATTCGTGTCGATTGCGCGGCCTTTGCGCGGGCACAAAAAAGCCATCCCGCGGGATGGCCCTTGCGTTGCTGCGGGGAAGCCCCCCTACTTCAGCCGCATCTCCGCCGCGCGCGCATGCCCCTGCAGGCCTTCCCCGTGCGCCAGCACGCTGGCGATGCGGCCCAGCGCCTGGGCGCCCTGCTCGCTGACCTCGATGAGGCTGCTGCGCTTCTGGAAGTCGTACACGCCCAGGGGCGACGAGAAGCGCGCCGTGCCGCTCGTGGGCAGCACGTGGTTGGGGCCGGCGCAGTAGTCGCCCAGGCTTTCGCTGGTATAGGCGCCCAGGAAGATGGCACCCGCGTGCCTGAGCAGCGGCTCCCACTTGTGCGGGTCGCGGCTGGAGACTTCCAGGTGCTCGGGCGCGATGCGGTTGGAGATTTCGCAGGCCTCTTCCATGCTGCGCGTGTGGATCAGCGCGCCGCGGCCCGTGAGGCTCCTGGCGATGATTTCGGCGCGCGGCATCTGGGGCAGCAGGCGGTCGATCTCGCGCTGCACTGCGTCGATGTAGGCGGCGTCGGGGCACAGCAGGATGGACTGGGCGAGCTCGTCGTGCTCGGCCTGCGAGAACAGGTCCATGGCCACCCAGTCGGGCGGCGTGCTGCCGTCGGCCAGCACCAGGATTTCGCTCGGGCCCGCGATCATGTCGATGCCCACCTGGCCGAACACGCGCTTCTTGGCGCTGGCCACGTAGGCGTTGCCGGGGCCGGTGATCTTGTCCACCTTCGGGATGGTGGCCGTGCCGTGGGCCAGCGCGGCCACGGCCTGCGCGCCGCCGATGGTGAAGGCGCGCGTGACGCCGGCCACGCAGGCGGCGGCCAGCACCAGCGGGTTCTTCTCGCCCCTGGGCGTGGGCACGACCATGATGATCTCGGGCACGCCGGCCACGTGGGCGGGGATGGCGTTCATGAGCACGCTGCTCGGGTAGGCCGCCTTGCCGCCGGGCACGTAGATGCCCACGCGGTCGAGCGGCGTGACCTTCTGGCCCAGCAGGGTGCCGTCCTCGTCGCGGTAGCTCCAGCTCTCGCCGCAGGCTTTCTTCTGCGCCTCGTGGTAGCTGCGCACGCGCGCGGCGGCGGCGCTCAAGGCCTGGCGCTGCGCATCGGGCAGGCCGTCGTAGGCGGCCTTGAGTTCGGCCTGCGTGAGTTCCAGCGCGGCCACGCCGTCGGCCTGCAGGCCGTCGAAGCGCCGGGTGTAGTCGAGCACGGCCGCGTCGCCGCGCTGCTGCACGTCGGCCAGGATGGCGGCCACGCGTTCCTCGATGGCTGCGTCCTGGTCGGCCGACCAGTGCAGGCGGGCCGCGAAATCAGCCTCGAAAGCGTCTGAAACGGTTGACAGGCGGGCGGGAGCAGCTACGAATTGCATAGTATCAACCCTGGGGAACGGCGGAAGCGAACGCGTCGATGATGCGCTTGAGCGGCGCCTGCTTCAATTTCAGCGCCGCCTGGTTCACCACCAGGTGCGAACTGATGTCCATGATCTGCTCGACCTCCACCAGGTTGTTGGCCTTGAGCGTGTTGCCAGTGGAGACCAAGTCCACGATGGCATCGGCCAGGCCGGTGAGCGGCGCCAGTTCCATGCTGCCGTAGAGCTTGATGAGGTCCACGTGCACGCCCTTGCTGGCGAAGAAATCGCGCGCGATGCTGGTGTATTTGGTGGCCACCTTCAGGCGCGAGCCCTGGGTGACGGCCTCGCGGTAGTCGAAATCGGCGCGCACGGCCACGCTCACGCGGCACTTGGCAATCTTCAGATCCAGCGGACGGAACAGCCCCTGGCCGCCGTGCTCGATGAGCGAGTCCTTGCCGGCCACACCCAGATCGGCGCCGCCGTATTGCACGTAGGTCGGCACGTCGGTGGCACGCACCAGCACCACGCGCACCTCGGGGCGGCTGGTGGGCAGGATGAGCTTGCGCGACTTCTCCGGGTCTTCCAGCACCTCGATGCCGGCAGCGGCCAGCAGAGGCAGGGTTTCTTCGAAGATGCGGCCCTTGGACAGGGCGAGTGTGATCTGCTGCGTCATTGAATTCTCTCGATGTCGGCCCCCAGGCCGCGCAGTTTGGCTTCCATGCAGTCGTAGCCGCGGTCCAGATGGTAGATGCGGTCCACCAGCGTTTCCCCGTCGGCCACCAGGCCGGCGATCACCAGGCTGGCCGAGGCGCGCAGGTCGGTGGCCATGACGGTGGCGCCCGACAGCCGCGCGCCCGCAGGCGCCGCGCCACCCAGCCCCTCGATCACCGCTACGCGGCCATCCGTGGTCTGGATTTTCGCGCCAAGGCGCAGCAGCTCGTTGACGTGCATGAAACGGTTCTCGAAGATCGTCTCGGCCACCGTGGCGGTGCCCTGGGCCACCACGTTCAGCGCCATGAACTGCGCCTGCATGTCGGTGGGAAAGCCCGGGTACTCAGTGGTGCGAAAGCCCTGCGCCTTGAGCTGCGCCGCGCCAGGGCTGCGCACGCGGATGCCACCCTCTTCCGGTGCCACCTGCACGCCCGCGTCGCGCAGTTTGTCGATCACGGCGTCCAGGTGGTCGGCACGCCCGTGGCGCAGCAGCGCGTCGCCGCCCGTGGCGGCCACGGCGCACAGGAAGGTGCCGGCCTCGATGCGGTCGGCCACGACGGCGTGCTCGCAGCCGTGCAGCCGCTCGACACCCTGGATGCGGATGCGGCTGGTGCCATGGCCCTCGATACGCGCGCCCATCTTGATGAGCATCTCGGCCAGGTCCGCCACCTCGGGTTCCTGCGCGGCGTTCTCCAGCACGGTCTCCCCCTCAGCCAGCGTGGCGGCCATGAGCAGATTCTCGGTGCCGGTCACCGTGACCATGTCGGTGGTGATGCGCGCCCCCTTGAGTCGCGTCCACCCCTGCGGCAGCCTGGCGATCATGTAGCCGTGCTCGACCACGATCTGCGCGCCCATGGCCTGCAGCCCCTTGATGTGCTGGTCCACCGGGCGCGATCCGATGGCGCAGCCGCCCGGCAGCGACACCGTGGCCTCGCCGAAGCGCGCCAGCAGCGGCCCCAGCGCCAGTACCGAGGCGCGCATGGTCTTGACCAGATCGTAGGGCGCCTCGGGCGTGGACAGGCCGCCCGCGTCCAGGCGCACTATGCCGGCCGCATCGGCCACGGAGCAGTCGGGGTTAGCGATGCGGTCCACCTGCACGCCCATGTTCCGGATGAGCCGCAGCATGGTGGCTACGTCCTGCAGGCGCGGCACGTTGTGCAGGGTGACCGGGTCGGCCGTGAGCAGCGCGGCGCACAGCTCGGGCAGCGCGGCGTTCTTGGCGCCGGAAATCGGCACCTCGCCCACCAGGGGGCGGCCACCGCGAATCAGGAGTTTGTCCATGGGTTTGCCGGTTGCTGCATTGATTGCCAAAAATGGCTCCAGCGCTTATCCATCAAGCGGTAGCAGCTATTAAAATAATAGCGCGCGAATTCTTTGGGGGAACGCCGCGCGACGGTGTATGCGCCCATCCACCGGCGAGGACCGGGGCATGACGCCCGTGCCGCCCCCGCGCCGGGGCACGGTCCCGGCCGCACGGCCATCTTGCGAAGGACGGGGCCGTATCAGTCGCCCGCCTGGGCCTGCGCCCACTCGGCGGGGGTAAAGGTCTTCATGGACAACGCATGCACCTCGTCCGACTGCATGCGTGCGCCCAGTGTCGCGTAGACACGCTGGTGGCGCTGGATGGGGCGCTTGCCCTCGAACTCGGACGACACGATGGTGGCGTACCAGTGGCGGCCGTCGCCCTCCAGCGTGATGTGGTCGCAGACCATGCCCGCGCTGATGATGTCCTTGAGTTGGTCTGCAGTCATGTCAGTTCCTGATTTTGTAGCCCGTGCGCAGCAGGTGCAGCGCCAACAAGCTGACCAGCGCCCATGCCAGGCTGACGACGCCCAGGCTGAGCCAGGGGGAGACGTCGCTCACGCCGAAGAAGCCGTAGCGGAAGCCGTCGATCATGTAGAAGAACGGGTTCAGGTGGCTTGCGCCCTGCCAGAACGGCGGCAGCGATTGCACCGAATAGAACACGCCCGACAGGAAGGTCATGGGCACGATGATGAAGTTCTGGAATGCCGCCATCTGGTCGAACTTGTCGGCCCACAGTCCCGCGATGACCCCCAGCGTGGCCAGCAGCGCCGCGCCCAGCAGCGCGAACGCAAGAATCCACAACGGCGCGGCGAACTGCGGCGTGGCGAACGCCAGCGTGACGATGAACACACCCAGGCCCACCACCAGGCCGCGCACCATGGACGAGCCCACGTAGGCCGCGAACCAGGCACGGTGCGACAACGGCGTGAGCAGCACGAACACAAGACTGCCCATGATCTTGCTCTGGATCAGGCTGGACGAGCTGTTGGCAAAGGCGTTCTGCAGCACGCTCATCATCACCAGGCCGGGCACCAGGAAGGCGGTGTAGCTCAGCCGGTCATAGACCTTGACATGGTCTTCGAGCACATGGCCGAAGATCAGCAGGTACAGCACCGCCGTGAGCACCGGCGCCGCCACGGTCTGGAAGCCCACCTTCCAAAAGCGCAGCACTTCCTTGTAGAACAGGGTCTGCCAGCCGATCATGCGTGCTCCTCCTGCTCGGCCGCCATGACGTTGAGGAACACATCCTCCAGGTCGGCCTTGCGGATCTCCACATCCTCCACGCGCACGCCGGCGGCGCGCAGCCGGGCCAGCAACTGCTCGATCTCCTGCGCGTCCTGCGCGGGCAACTGGGCCACGCGGCCGGTCACGCGCGCCAGCGCTGCCAGGTCGGCCGGCAGCGTATCGTCGGTCTTGAACCGCAGGACGTTGGTGGAGGCCGCCTGCAGCAGCTCGGACGTGCGCGCCAAGGCCACGACGCGCCCGCGCTTGAGCATGGCCAGCCGCGTGCACAGCGCCTCGGCCTCTTCAAGGTAATGGGTGGTCAGCAGCACCGTGTGGCCCTGCTTGTTGAGGCGCGCCACAAACTGCCACAGCGTCTGGCGCAGTTCCACGTCCACACCGGCCGTAGGCTCGTCCAGCACGATGATGGGCGGTTTGTGCACCAGCGCCTGGGCCACGAGCACGCGGCGCTTCATGCCGCCCGAGAGCTGGCGCATGTTGGCCGTGGCCTTGTCGGCCAGCCCCAGGTTCTCCAGCAGCTCATCGATCCAGGCATCGTTGTTCTTCACACCGAAGTAGCCGGACTGGATGCGCAGCGTCTCGCGCACGTTGAAGAACGGGTCGAACACCAGTTCCTGAGGCACCACGCCCAGCAGCCTGCGCGCGTCGGCAAACTGGGTTTGCACGTCATGGCCCAGCACGCTGACGCGCCCGCTGGTGGCGCGCGCCAGCCCGGCGAGGATGCTGATCAGCGTGGTCTTGCCGGCGCCGTTGGGGCCCAGCAGGCCGAAGAACTCGCCCTCCTCGATGTCCAGACTGACATCCTGCAGCGCCTGGAAAGGCCCTCGGGGAGTGGAAAAGCTCTTGGAGATGGATTGGAAGGAGACGGCGGGCATGGAAGAGCGGCATTCTAAAGGGGGGCTCTTGCGCGCGTGTCCGCAGGGGTTTGGCCGGCAGGCAACCCGCAGGTGCGGGCAGCCCCGCAGGCCGCCGCTACAGGGCGGGCAGCAGTTCCTGCACCCCGTACAGCCCCGCCAGGCTGGACAGCGCCGGCGGCAGGGCCTTGACCACGAAACCGCGGTTCTCGAACACCGCTGCGCGGCGGCACTCCAGCAGCACCGCGAGTGCGGAGGAGTCGAAGGCCGTCAGCGCACCGGCATCCACCACCACCAGCGATTCGTCCTGGGCCTTGAGCCCTTGCAGCAGCATGCGCAGGGTGGCGCCAGCGTGGCGGTGGGTGAGTTCAGCGGGCAGCACCAGCATGCACAGGCCTTTCGGTTCTTTCTGTTCTGGTTACTTGGCGCTGGAGGCGGCGTTGGCCTTGTTGCGCGCCACCAGCGCCTCGATCAGGCCATCCACGCCCTTGGCGTTGATCTCCTGCGCGAACTGGCTGCGGTAGGTTTCCACCAGCCACACACCCATAACGTTGAGGTTGTAGATTTTCCAGCCCGCACCCTCGCCCGGCGTCTTCTCCAGACGGTAGTCCAGTTGTATCGGGTCGCCCCGGCCGCGGATTTCGGTGCGCACGAGCACGTCCTTGTCTTCGGCGGCTGCGCGCAGCGGCTTCACAACGATGCTCTGGTCCGTGACCTGGCTGAGCGCGCCCGCGTAAGTGCGCACCAGCAGTGTCTTGAACTCGTCCTGCAGGCGCGCCTGCTGCTCCGGCGTAGCCTTGCGCCAGCCCGGCCCGACGGACGCTGCCGTCATGCGGCGGAAGTTCACGTGGGGCATGATGGTCTTGTCCACCAGCGCCATGATGCTGTCCACGTCGCCGGCCTTGATGGATTTGTCTTTGCGCAGCGTCTCCAGCACATCGACCGAGAGGCGCTTGACGAGGGCATCCGGCGCCTCGTCGGCCGCCAGCGCGGCCTGGGGCACGGCCACCCACGTGGCCACCGCCATCGCGGCGGCGGCATGGATCAGGGTACGGCGGTTCATCATGGTGAGGCTCCTTGCGTGCAGCGCCACGCCGTGCGCTGCCATGTCTGGTTTCGTTGGGTAGATTGTGGAGGGCGCCCCGCGCTGCACATGCGTCGCCCCCGTGCAGGGATGCAAGCAACTGCAACCGCGCCTGTCAGCCAGGGGCCCGAGTGCTTGTCAGGCCGGCCTTTGCGGGTTTTCAGTACTCGTCGTCAGGCAGCTTGCCCCCGTTTTCCTCATAGGCGCCCTCGTCGCGTGCGCCTGACACGCCACTACGCACCTTGAGGTACACGTCGCGCGTGAAGCTGTAGGGGTCCAGGGCCGCCGTATCCAGCACCGAGCCCGCGCGCAGCAAGCTAGCGCGCTTATCGACAAGGCGCAGGCCGTACAGGGAATTGCGGACCTCCACCGGGTCGAGCTGGCCCAGCGGGTTGCCCCAACTGTCTACCGGCAAAGCGGCCGTGTCGCGCACGGTGGACGGCCCCAGCAGCGGCAGCACGAGATACGGCCCCGTGGGCACGCCCCAGCGGCCCAGCGTCAGGCCAAAGTCCTGCTTGTGCCGCTCGATGCCTGCCTCGCTGGCAATGTCCAGTACGCCGCCCAGCCCGAAGAAGGTGTTGGTGGTGAAGCGCACGAGGCTCTCGTAAGCCTCCAGCCCGCGGAACTGCAGCAGGTTGTTGACGAACGACCAGGCATCGCCCAGGTTGCCAAAGAAGTTGCTCACGCCCGTACGCACCGGCTGCGGCGTCACGTCGCGGTAAACGGTGGCGACGGGTTTGAGCACCGCCTTGTCCACACTGTCGTTGAACGAATGCACGCCGCGGTTGAAGGGTTCGAACGGATCTGCGGGGTTGGCGTTGGGGCCCGTGGCGCAGCCGCTCATGAGGGCCGCGCCGAGCAACAGCGCCGCCCAGCGGGCAGTCCAGCCCGTGAAGCGAGGTTGATTTGTCATTTCTTGGTACCTCCATTGGACGAAGCACCTTCTTCGGCCTTGCCATACAGGAACTGGCCGATCAGGTTTTCCAGCACTACCGCGGATTGGGTGGCGGTCACCATGTCGCCCTCGGCCAGGTTGTTCTCGTCGGCACCCGGCTCGATGCCGATGTACTGGTCGCCCAACAGGCCGCTGGTCAGGATCTTGAGCGAACTGTCCTTGGGGAACACATAGCGCTTTTCCAGCTCCAGTGTCACGCGCGCCTGGTAGGTCGTGACGTCGAAGCCAATGGACTGCACGCGCCCCACCACCACGCCGGCGCTGCGCACCGCGGCCTTGGGCTTGAGCCCGCCGATGTTGTCGAAACGCGCCGTCACGGTATAGCCCGAGCGGAAGTTCAGGTTCAACAGGTTGGCCGACTGCAGGGCCAGGAAGACCAGCGCCGCGCCGCCCAGCAGGACGAACAGCCCCACCCAGAAATCGTTTTTGGAATGCTGCATGGTGAATTTCCTCAAGACAGACGCATGGTCGCCGTCAGATACTGAACATCAAGGCGGTGAGGACGAAGTCCAGCCCCAGCACGGACAGCGACGCCATCACCACCGTGCGCGTGGTAGCGCGCGAGACGCCTTCCGGCGTCGGCTTGGCCACGAAGCCCTGCAGCACCGCGATGAAGGTGACGGCCACGCCGAACGCGAGGCTCTTGACGATGCCGTTGCCCACGTCCTTCCAGACGTCGACACCGCTTTGCATCTGGCCCCAGAACGCCCCGCCGTCCACGCCGATGAGCACCACGCCGACCAGCCAGCCACCGATCACACCCACCGCGTTGAACACCAGTGCCAGCAGCGGCATGGCGATCACGCCGCCCCAAAAGCGCGGCGCCAGGATGCGGCGCACCGGGTCCACGGCCATCATTTCCATGGCCGACAGCTGTTCGCCGGCGCGCATCAAACCGATCTCGGCCGTGAGCGACGTGCCCGCGCGTCCGGCAAACAGCAGCGCCGTGACCACCGGCCCCAGCTCGCGCACCAGGCCCAACGTGACCACCAGGCCCAGTGAGTTGGCCGAACCATAGAGCTGCAGCACGTTGTAGCCCTGCAGCGCAAGCACGAAGCCCACAAACAGGCCCGACATGGCGATGATGGACAGCGAATAGTTGCCCAGGAAGTGCACCTGGTCACGCACCAGGCCAGGGCGGCGCATCACGTCGCCGAACAGCCCCAGCAGCCGCGCGAACAGGCGCGCGCCCATGCCCACATCGGCCAGCTTCGTGCGCACGGCGTAGCCTACGTGCGTGGGACGCCACCAGCTCATGGGGTACCTCCGCTGGCGTGGGCGTCCACGCTGGGCGAGCGCAAGGGGCCGAAATCGTCGGCCACGCTGGGGCCGGGGTAGTGGAACGGCACCGGCCCGGTAGGCAGCGCGTGCACGAACTGGTGCACCAGCGGATCCGTGCTGGCGCGCACCTCTTCGGGCGTGCCCTGGGCGGCCACCGTGCCGGGCCCCAGGATGATGACGTGGTCCGCCAGGCGGAAGGTCTCTTCCAGATCGTGCGAGACGACGATGGTGGTCAGCCCCATGGCATCGTTGAGTTGGCGGATGAGTTGCGCCGCAGTACCCAGCGAGATCGGGTCAAGCCCGGCGAACGGCTCGTCGTACATGATGAGCTCGGGGTCCAGGGCAATGGCCCGTGCCAGGGCAACCCGCCGCGCCATGCCGCCGGAGATCTGGCTGGGCATCAAGTCCCGCGCTCCCCGCAAGCCCACGGCATGCAGCTTCATGAGCACGATGTCGCGGATCAGGTCCTCGGGCAGATCGGTGTGCTCGCGCAGCGGAAAGGCCACGTTCTCGTACACGCTCATGTCGGTGAACAATGCGCCGAATTGGAACAGCATGCCCATGCGTCGGCGCGCGGCATACAACTGTGCGGTATCCATGCGCCCTACGTCCTGGCCGCCCACCAGCACCTCGCCCTGCTGGGCGCGCTGCTGGCCGCCAATGAGGCGCAGCACCGTCGTCTTGCCCCCGCCCGAAGCACCCATCAGCGCCGTGACCTTGCCACGCGGCACGACCAGCGACAGGTCGCGCAGGATCACCCGCTCGCCGTACCCGAAGGTGACGTTGCGCAGTTCCACGAGGGCGTCGCCCGGCGATGAGGGTGGGGAGGACATGGTGTATGCAGATACGCCCAGCTCTACGACAGAGCGTGAGGCTAACCCGGCATCATAGGGGAAACCCCTCTGCTCGGCTGCGCCTCTCATTAAAACCTGTGGTTTGCATATGACGTTTGGCTATACTTGCCGGATCTTAAGAAATGTCCCGCCCGACCCTCCGGGCGGATTGCTTGTCAGCGTTGCTGCATGGGCGTCATCGACGCACAACGGAACGAAGGCGCGGCAATGTGCCTGCGACATTCCCTTTTCTTCCGTTGCGCGTCTGCCTCCCGGCAGCGTGCTGGTCGGTACCCGGCGGACGGCGTCCGACCGCGGCGCCGTTTCCTGCCACCCCCGCAGAAAGAGAAAAGGCTCCAGATAATGAAGAATCTCCAGTCCGTCGTTCCCATCCCGGCTCCTGTCCCCCAGCGCCAGGCCACGGGCCTGCACCTGATCGGCGACCTGTATGGCTGTCTCTGCGACAGCCGCCTGATGTTGGACGCCGCGCACCTGGAATCGTTCTGCAGGGAGCGCGTGGCCGCCGCCGGGCTGACCACCGTGGGCAGCCTGTTCCACAGCTTTGGCGAAGGCGGCGGCGTCACCGGCGTGGTGGTGTTGGCCGAGTCGCACCTGTCCATCCACACCTGGCCCGAGGCGGGCTACGTCACGCTGGACGTGTACGTGTGCAACTACACCGAGAACAACCGCCCCAAGGCGCAGAAGCTCTTCGACGACCTGCAGGCCGCCTTCAACCCGGCCGATCCGCACCTGCACCGCGTCGACCGCGCCTGATGAGCGGCGCCCCCACCGCGCAGGCCACGCGCTACGTGGCCGAGCGCCTGAACGCCGACTTCGGCTTTTACCTCAGCGACCGCCGCCTGCTGGCCGAACGCCAGTCGGCCTGGCAGCACATCGAGGTCTTCGACAACCCGCAGTTCGGCCGCGTGATGCGCATCGACGGCTGCTTCATGACCAGCGAGCGCGACGAATTCTTCTACCACGAGCCGATGGTGCACCTGCCGGCCATCGCCCACCCCGGCGTGCGCCGTGCGCTGGTCGTGGGCGGGGGGGACGGCGGCGCCGCCGAGGAGTTGCTGAAGCTGCCCGGCATCGAGCAGGTGGTGCTGGCCGAGCTGGATGGCGAGGTGATTGCCATGGCCCGCGATTGGCTGGGCCAGATCCACCGTGGCGCCTTTGACGACCCGCGCCTGGAGGTGCGCCTGGGCGACGCGCGCGCCTTCATCGGCCAGACCGAGGAGCGCTTCGACCAGATCGTCCTGGACCTGACCGACCCCTTCGGCCCTGCCGTGGAGCTGTACACCGTGGAGTTCTACGCCGCCTGCCGCCGCGCGCTGAACCCGGGCGGCGTGCTGTCGCTGCACCTGGGCTCGCCCGTGCACCTGCCCGAGAGCCTGGGGCGCATCGCCGCCTCGGTGCGCGCGGTGTTTCCCATCTTCCGGCCCTACCTGCAGTACGTGCCGCTGTACGGCACGTTGTGGTGCATGGGCATGGCATCGGACAGCACCGAACCCGCCCGGCTCAGCGCCGACGAGGTGGACGCACGCATCGCCGCGCGCGGCCTGGGCGATCTGCAGCTGTACAACGGGGCCGTGCACCATGCGCTGCTGGCGCAGCCGAACTTCGTGCGTGCGCTGCTGGATCGGCCTGCGCTGCCGCTGCACAGCGGGGATGTGCTGGAAGAGGTGCGGGACCCGGCGGAGTTGCCGGAGGTGGTGGTGTCCGCTGCCGCGTAATGTCTAGCCCAATCGCCGCCTAGCGCTTGCTGGGCGAGCGCTGGCAGCTATCTTTTTTAAGCCCCTGCGCAGAATTGGATGTCGCTGGCCGAGGCCGTCCCCGCCAGTGACACAGAACCCCATTAGCTACCAAAAGCATAGCTTCCAGCGCTTATCCCATAACCGCTAGAGCCCAATTCGGCGCTAGACCTTCAAAGCATGTGCTGCAAGAACGCCCGCGCCCGCTCATGCCCGGGATCGGCAAAGAACTCCCCGGCCGGACGCGCCGCGATGAGTTCACCCTGGTCCATGAAGGCCACGGTATTCGCCACCTCGCGCGCAAAACCCATCTCGTGCGTGACGACCAGCATGGTCATGCGCTCCTCGGCCAGCTCGCGCATGGTGCGCAGCACCTCGCCCGTGAGTTCGGGGTCCAGCGCTGAGGTGGGCTCGTCGAACAGCATGATGTCGGGCTCCATGCACAGCGCACGCGCGATCGCCACGCGTTGCTTCTGGCCGCCCGACAGGCGCGAGGGATAGTTGTCCCGCTTCTGCGCCAGGCCCACCTTGTCCAGCAGCGCCTCGGCGCGGGCGATGGCCGCGTCGCGCGCCAGGCCCTGCACCACCATGGGCGCCTCGATGAGGTTCTCCAGCACCGTGAGGTGCGGGAACAGGTTGAAATGCTGGAACACCATGCCGGTCTTGGCGCCGATGCGGCGCACCTCGGCATCGGGCACGTAGGCGCAGCGCCCCTGCGCGTCGGTCGTGGCCAGGGTTTCGCCTTCGATGGCGATGTGGCCGCTGTCGATGGTTTCCAGGTGGTTCAGGCAGCGCAGAAAGGTGCTCTTGCCGGAGCCCGAGGGACCAATCACCGCCACCACCTCGCCACGGTGCACCGACAGCGACACGCCGCGCAACACCTGCACATGGCCGAAGGCCTTGCGCACGTCGCGCGCCTCGATCATCTGCGTGGCGTCACTGGTCAAACTTGGCATAGCGTTTCTCCAGGCGCTGGAAGCCCCAGGTGAGCACCAGGGTCATGACGAGATAGAAGGCGGCGGCGACGATGAAGGGCGTGGTCGTGAAGTCGCGCTGCACGATGCCGCGCGCGGCGCGCAGCAGATCGTTCAGCGCCAGCACGTAGATGAGGGACGTGTCCTTGACCAGGGTGATGGTCTCATTGCTCATGGGCGGCAGGATGCTGCGCACCATCTGCGGCAGCACGATGCGGCGCATGGCCTGGCCGTAGCTCATGCCCAGCACCTTAGCGGCCTCGTACTGGCCACGGTCCACCGACTGGATGCCGGCGCGGAAGATCTCGGCGAAATAGGCCGCGTAGTTCAGTGCGAAGGCCGCCACGGCGGCGGGGAAGTCCGGCAGGCGCACGCCGATCACCGGCACGAAGGGCAGCGCGAAGTAGATGAACAGCATCTGCAGCATGAGCGGCGTGCCGCGCATGAGCCAGATGTAGCCGTTCACCGCGCCCGACAGGGCCTTCCAGCGCGACAGCCGCATGAGCGCCAGCGCCAGGCCCAGCGGCACGGCCAGCACCAGCGTGATGAAGAACAGCTTCAGGGTGACGGTGGCGCCCTGCGCCAGCGGCCCCAGGAGGGAGAGTAGGTAGTCCATGGGGTCACGAGAATTCAGTGCCTTGCACAGCACGCAACCGTCGAAACTGGCGCGCCCCAGGCCAGCGGACGCCGCGCAAGGGCCGCCCCGCCGCGCTGGCGTCGTCCCCCTTCCCGAATTGCGCAGCAATTCGAGAGAAGGGGGAAGGAGCGAAGCGACACAGGGGGTTGTTCGCTATTACTTGATGATGTTCTTGCCGAACCACTGCTCGGCAATCTTGGCGGCGCTGCCGTCCTGCTTCATGTCGGCCAGCGCCTTGTCCAGCTTGCCGTGCAGTTCGGTGTCGTCCTTGCGCACGCCCACGCCGTACTCTTCGGTGCCGAAGTTGTCGTCCAGCACGGCGTACTGGTCAGGCTTCTTGGCCACGTAGTAGCGGCCCACCACCTCGTCCACCACCACGGCTTCCAGGCGGCCGGTGGTCAGATCCATCAGGGCGGTCACGTTGTCGCCGAAGGTCTTGAGTTCCTTGAACGACTTGAAGACAGCCTCTTCCTTCTTGATGGCGTCCACGGCGCTGGAGCCTTCCTGCGCACCGACGACCTTGCCGGCCAGATCGGCCTTGGCCTTGATGGCGGAGCCTGCGGGCACCACGATGATCTGGTGGTTCTCCATGTAGGGCGCGGTGAACAGGATGTTCTGCTTGCGCTCCTCGGTGATGGTCAGGCCGTTCCACAGCGCATCCACACGCTTGCCGGACAGCTCGGCTTCCTTGGCGCTCCAGTCGATGGGCTTGAACTCCACCTCCACACCCAGGCGCTTGGCGGCTTCCTTGGCCATGTCGATGTCAAAGCCCACCAGCTCGTTCTTCTCGTCGCGGAAGCCCATGGGCGGGAAGTTGTCGTCCAGGCCCACGACGATCTTCGTGACGGCGGCCGGGGCGGGTGCAGGCGCGGCTGCGGGGGCGGCGGGTTCCTGCTTGGAGCAACCCACCAGCACGGCGCCCAGGGTCAGCAGGGCAACGGCGGCAAACTTCTTCATGGTGTAGCGATTCTTGAAAAGAACAGTCGGAACGAACAAACGGCCCGGGCACGCCATCCGACCAGGAAGGTCGCGCAACAAGCCCATGGCCGGGCAAACCCTGAATTGTCCCACCGATGCGGAGACTGCGCCCACTGGCAGCGCTGGAACGGGGGATTTGATGCCAATAACTGCCGCAGCGCCCGTCCAGCAAGCGCGAGCAGCTATCAAAAAAAAAAGCACAACGGCGCCCAGGGCGCCGTTGTGCGGGTCGACGGGTAAGCAGACTGCGGCTGCGACCGCCTTCTGTAATTGCCCAATGGCGAGGGATTCCCGCCTCAGCGCGGCAGACTGCTTTCCCCCATCAGGAATTCATCCACCGCACGCGCGGCCTGGCGGCCTTCGCGGATGGCCCAGACCACCAGCGACTGGCCGCGGCGCATGTCGCCGGCGGCGAACACCTTGGGCGCGCTGGTTGCATAGCCGCCGGTGAAGTCCGTCGTGGCCTGGGCATTGCCCCGCGCATCCTTGTCCACCCCGAAGGCGTCCAGCACGGCAGCCACCGGGCTCACGAAACCCATGGCCAGCAGCACCAGGTCGGCCTGGTATTCCTTCTCGGTGCCGGGGACCTCGATGAACTTGCCATCCTTGAACTCCACCTGCACGGTCTTGAGGCCCGTGACCTTCTTGCCGTCGCCGATGAACTCCTTGGTGGCGATGGCGAACGCGCGCTCGCAGCCCTCCTCGTGGCTGGAGCTGGTGCGCAGCTTGTACGGCCAGTAGGGCCACACCAGGGGCTTGTTCTCTTGGCTTGGCGGCATGGGCATCAGCTCGAACTGCGTGACGCTGGCCGCGCCATGGCGGTTGCTGGTGCCCACACAGTCGCTGCCCGTGTCACCGCCGCCGATGACGATGACGTGCTTGCCGTCCGCGCGGATCTGGCCCTTGAGCTTGTCGCCCGCGTTGACCTTGTTCTGCTGCGGCAGGAACTCCATCGCGAAGTGAATGCCGTCCAGTTCGCGCCCCGGCACGGGCAGGTCGCGTGACTGCTCGGCGCCACCCGTCAGCAGCACGGCGTCGAAGTCCTTGCGCAGCTGCTCGGGCGTGATGGTTTCCTTGGACCAGTTGGTGACCTTGCTGCCTTTGCCCAGACCGTCCTTGGCCGCGCCGATGAAGACGCCGGTACGGATCGTCACGCCCTCGGCCACCAGTTGCTCCACGCGGCGGTCGATGTGCGCCTTGTCCAGCTTGAAGTCGGGGATGCCGTAGCGCAGCAGGCCGCCCACGCGGTCGTTCTTCTCGAACAGCGTGACGTCATGCCCGGCGCGCGCCAGTTGCTGCGCGGCCGCCAGGCCCGCCGGGCCGGCGCCCACCACGGCCACTTTCTTGCCCGTCTTGCGGGCAGCCGGCTGCGGCTGCACCCAGCCGTGCTCCCAGGCGCGGTCGATGATGGCGTGCTCGATGCTCTTGATGCCCACCGCGTCGTCGTTGATGTTCAGCGTGCAGGCGGCCTCGCAGGGTGCGGGGCAGATGCGGCCGGTGAACTCGGGGAAGTTGTTGGTGCTGTGCAGCACCGTGATGGCGCTCTTCCAGTCCTGGTGGTAAACGAGGTCGTTGAAGTCCGGGATGATGTTGTTCACCGGGCAGCCGTTGTTGCAGAACGGCGTGCCGCAATCCATGCAGCGGGCGCCCTGCAGCTTGGCCTGCGCGTCATCCAGGCCGATGACGAATTCCTTGTAGTGCTTGAGGCGCTCGCCAACGGGCTTGTAGCCCTCCTCGATGCGCTCGTATTCCATGAAACCTGTGGTCTTGCCCATGATCGTGGTGTCCTGTCTTTGTGCATGCTGCCGCAGCGGGGCCCCAGGCCCCGCCCGCGCGGGTTACTTGGCGGCTACCGCTTCCGTTTTAGGAGCTGCGACCGCAGGTGTAGCCTGCTCTTCCAGCACTTTTCTTTCATAGATTTCCGACAGGGCACGCTTGTACTCGGTCGGGAAGACCTTGACGAATTTGCTGCGCGACGCGGCCCAGTTGTCCAGGATCTCCCGCGCACGCTGGCTGCCGGTCCAACGGCTGTGGTCCTCCAGCAGCTTCTTGAGCTGGGCCTCATCGGTCTGGCCGTTGTGCCAAGTCGCTGGACTGACCGTGGCCGCCTGCTCGCCCGAGGGCAGGATGCGCTCGAGCGTCACCATCGACAGGTTGCAACGCGAGTCGAAGCGTCCGTCCTCGTCATACACGTAGGCCACGCCGCCGCTCATGCCAGCGGCGAAATTGCGGCCCGTCTTGCCGAGCACGACCACCGTGCCGCCCGTCATGTACTCGCAGCCGTGGTCGCCCACGCCCTCGACCACCGCAGTGGCGCCCGACAGGCGCACCGCGAAGCGCTCGCCCGCCACGCCGGCGAAGAACGCCTCGCCGCTGGTGGCGCCGAACATCACGGTGTTGCCGACGATGGTGTTGCCCACGGCCTCACCGCGGAACTCATGGCTCGGGCGCACGATCACGCGGCCGCCCGACAGGCCCTTGCCCGTGTAGTCGTTGGCCTCGCCGGTCAGGTTCAGCGTGATGCCCTTGCACAGGAACGCGCCGAACGACTGCCCACCCGTGCCCTCGAAGTGGATGCGCACGGTGTCGTCCGGCAGCCCTTCGGGATGCACCTTGGTCACCGCGCCCGACAGCATGGCGCCCACCGAGCGGTTGACGTTCTTGGCCACCTCCATGATGCGCACGCTCTCGCCGCGCTCGATGGCGGGGCGGCAGCGCTCGATGAGCTTCACATCCAGCGCCTTGTCCAGCTTGTGGTCCTGCGTTTCCACGTGGTAGCGCGGCACATCGGCAGGCACTTGCGGCTGGGCGAACAGGCGCGAGAAGTCGAGACCCTGAGCCTTCCAGTGCGCGATGCCCTTACGGGTGTCGAGCAGGTCCGTGCGGCCGATCAGCTCGTCGAACTTGCGGATGCCCAGCTGGGCCATGATCTGGCGCACTTCCTCGGCGACGAAGAAGAAGTAGTTCACCACGTGCTCGGGCTTGCCGGTGAACTTCTTGCGCAGCACCGGGTCCTGCGTGGCCACGCCCACGGGGCAGGTGTTGAGGTGGCACTTGCGCATCATGATGCAGCCTTCGACCACCAGCGGAGCGGTCGCAAAGCCGAACTCGTCGGCACCCAGCAGCGCGCCGATGACGACATCGCGGCCCGTCTTCATCTGGCCGTCGGCCTGCACGCGGATGCGGCCGCGCAGGCGGTTGAGCACCAGGGTCTGCTGGGTCTCGGCCAGGCCGATTTCCCAGGGCGAGCCGGCATGCTTGATGGACGACCAGGGCGAGGCGCCCGTGCCGCCGTCGTGCCCGGCGATCACCACGTGGTCGCTCTTGCACTTGGCCACGCCGGCCGCGATGGTGCCCACGCCGACTTCGGACACCAGCTTGACCGAGATGTCGGCATGCGGCGCCACGTTCTTCAGGTCGTGGATGAGCTGCGCCAGGTCTTCGATGGAGTAGATGTCGTGGTGCGGCGGCGGGCTGATGAGGCCCACGCCCGGCACGCTGTGGCGCAGTTGGCCGATGTAGTCAGATACCTTGCCGCCGGGCAGCTGACCGCCCTCGCCAGGCTTGGCGCCCTGGGCCATCTTGATCTGGATCTGGTCGGACGAGGCCAGGTACTCCGCCGTCACGCCGAAGCGGCCCGATGCCACCTGCTTGATCTTGGAGCGCAGCGAGTCGCCATCCAGCAGAGGGATGTCGGCCTGCACCTTGTCGCTGCCGATGATGGACGACAGCGTCTCGCCCTGCTGGATCGGAATGCCCTTGAGCTCGTTGCGGTAGCGCTTGGGGTCCTCGCCGCCCTCGCCAGTGTTGCTCTTGCCGCCAATGCGGTTCATGGCAACGGCCAGCGTGGCATGCGCCTCGGTGGAGATGGAGCCCAGCGACATGGCACCGGTGGCGAAGCGCTTGACGATTTCGGACGCGGGTTCGACCTCTTCCACGGGAATGGCCTTGGCAGGATCGAACTTGAACTCGAACAGGCCGCGCAGCGTCATGTGGCGCTTGCTCTGGTCGTTGACGATCTGCGCGTATTCCTTGTATGTGTTGAAGCTGCCCGAACGCGTGGAATGCTGCAGCTTGGCGATGGCGTCGGGCGTCCACATGTGCTCCTCGCCACGGGCACGCCAGGCGTATTCGCCGCCGGCATCCAGCATGGTCTCCAGCACCGGGTCGTCGCTGAACGCGGCCAGGTGGGTGCGGATGGCTTCCTCGGCGATCTCGAACACGCCGATGCCTTCCACGCGGCTGGCCGTGCCCGTGAAGTACTTCTGCACCGTGTCGCTGTTCAGGCCCACGGCTTCAAACAGCTGCGCGCCGCAGTAGCTCATGTAGGTGGACACGCCCATCTTGGACATGATCTTGGACAGGCCCTTGCCCACCGCCTTGATGTAGTTGTAGATGGCCTTATCGGCAGACAGGTCGCCCGACAGGTCCTTGTGCATGTCCTGCAGCGTTTCCAGCGCCAAGTAGGGATGCACGGCCTCGGCGCCATAGCCCGCGAGCACGGCGAAGTGGTGCACTTCACGCGCGGTGCCCGTTTCGACCACCAGGCCGGCCGTGGTGCGCAGGCCCTCGCGCACCAGGTGCTGGTGGATGGCCGACAGCGCCAGCAGCGCAGGGATCGCCACCTGTGTAGCGCTCAGGTTGCGGTCGCTGATGATGAGGATGTTGGCGCCGCCCTTGATCTCATCGACGGCCTGCGCGCACAGCGAGGCCAGCTTGGCCTCCACGCCCTGCTTGCCCCAGGCCAGCGGGTAGGTGATGTCGATGGTGGCGCTCTTGAACTTGCCGTGCGTGTGCTGCTCGATCTGGCGCAGCTTGGCCATGCCCTCGAAGTCGAGGATCGGCTGCTGCAGTTCCAGACGCATCGGGGGATTGACCTGGTTGATGTCCAGCAGGTTGGGCTTGGGACCCACGAAGCTGACCAGCGACATAACGATGGCCTCGCGGATCGGGTCGATCGGCGGGTTGGTCACCTGCGCGAACATCTGGCGGAAGTAGTTGTACAGCGGCTTGTTCTTGTCCGACAGCACGGCGAGCGGACTGTCGTTGCCCATGGAGCCCACGCCCTCCTCGCCGTTCTTGGCCATGGGCGCCAGCAGGAACTTGATGTCCTCCTGCGTGAAACCAAACGCCTGCTGGCGGTCCAGCAGCGGCAGCGCGGACGCGGCCGGATGCACGGCCGATTCGCCCACCTTCACGTCATCGAGCTTGATGCGCAGATTCTCGATCCACTGCTTGTAGGGCTTGGTGTTGACGATGTTGGCCTTGAGCTCGTCGTCCTCGATCAGGCGGCCCTGCTCCAGGTCGATCAGCAACATCTTGCCCGGCTGCAGGCGCCATTTGCGCACGATCTTGCCGTCCGGCACGGGCAGCACGCCGGCTTCGGAGGCCAGGATCACCAGATCGTCGTCGGTCACCACGTAGCGCGAGGGGCGCAGGCCGTTGCGGTCCAGCGTGGCGCCGATCTGGCGGCCGTCGGTGAAGACGATGGAGGCCGGGCCGTCCCAGGGCTCCATCATCGCGGCGTGGTACTCGTAGAAGGCGCGGCGGCGCTCGTCCATGGACTCGTGCTGCTCCCAGGGCTCGGGGATCATCATCATCACGGCCTGGCTGATGGGATAGCCGGCCATGGTCAGCAGTTCCAGGCAGTTGTCGAAGGTGGCGGTGTCGGACTGGCCGGCAAAGCTGATGGGGTACAGCTTCTTCAGGTCTTCGCCCAGCACGGGCGAGGCCATCACGCCTTCGCGCGCCAGCATCCAGTTGTAGTTGCCGCGCACGGTGTTGATCTCGCCGTTGTGCGCCACATAGCGATAGGGGTGGGCCAGCGGCCACTCGGGGAAGGTGTTGGTGGAAAAGCGCTGGTGCACCAGGCCGATGGCGGAGACGCAGCGCTCGTCGGCCAGGTCCTTGTAGTACACGCCCACCTGATCGGCCAGCAGCAGGCCCTTGTAGACCACGGTGCGGCTGCTCATGCTGGGCACGTAGTACTCTTTGCTGTGCTTGAGCCCCAGGGCCTGGATGGCGGCGCTGGCGGTCTTGCGGATGACGTACAGCTTGCGCTCCAGCGCGTCCTGCACGATCACGTCGGTGCCCCGGCCGATGAACACCTGGCGCAGGATGGGCTCCTTCTCGCGCACGGTGGGCGACATCGGCATGTCGCGGTTCACCGGCACATCGCGCCAGCCCAGCAGCACCTGGCCCTCGGCCTTGATGGCGCGCTCCATCTCCTGCTCGCACGCCAGGCGCGAGGCGTGTTCCTTGGGCAGGAAGACCATGCCCACGCCGTATTCACCGGCGGGGGGCAACTCCACGCCCTGACGCGCCATTTCCTCGCGGTAGAGCTGGTCGGGAATCTGGATCAGGATGCCCGCGCCGTCGCCCATGAGCTTGTCGGCCCCCACGGCGCCGCGGTGGTCCAGGTTCTCCAGAATTTTGAGCGCGCCGGTCACGATGTCGTGCCGCTTCACGCCCTTGATATGGGCCACGAAGCCCAGGCCACAGGCGTCGTGTTCATTGCTGGATGCATACAGGCCGTGCTGTTGCAGATGCTGGATTTCGGCAGCCTTGGTCATGGCGCGCTTCCTCAAAGATTCGCAGGGAACGCAAGCGTAGTGCAACGCAACATGGCGGCGCAAGCACTTTAATTGGGGTCAGATACCGAAAAGTTGGTGCACGTTATTGGTGCATTTTTATTAGGGACACATTAATTTAGTAGCAGAAAATCCATCTATTACAACGAAAGTGCAGGCCAATTACGGTTTGGGTGGAACCACGGAAGCGGGGCGCCCCGCGCGTGCTCGGGTGAGCCGACGCGGGGTCAGCTGTTGCAGAGCCTGCACAAACCCGTCATCCCCCAGGGCCCAGCCGTTCAGGCCCGACTGCGTCAGTGCCGCCTGTTCGCTGGCGGAAATCCCCGCCTGCACGAGTGCGGCATAGGCCGCGTCGCGGGCAAAGGGGGTGTTGCCCAAGGCCCAGTAGAGGGCATGCGGCGTGATGAGACGATCACTGCGCAGGCCAATGTAGTGGCCGTGGCTGGACCACCGGAAGTCCGCCGCCGCGGCGCACAGGCCCGCGCGCACGGGGTTGAGATCCAGATATGCCATGCAGGGCAGCAGATAGCGCTCGGCCTGCAATACGGCGCTGCGGTAGCGCCCTTCCCATAGCGTGCCCGAACGCCCATGGCGCTGGTTGAAGCGCCGCACATAGCTGCGCCCCACGGCTTGCATCATCAGAGGCAGCGATTTGCCCTCCTGCGGCGTGGCCAGCAGGTGGAAATGGTTGTCCATGAGCACATAGGCGTGCACCGCCACCTGCTGCTGCCGCGCATGCTCGACCAGCAACGACCACATGAGCTCCCGGTCCGCGGCATCCAGGAAAATCGGCTGGCGGTTGTTGCCGCGCTGGATGATGTGGTGCGGGTAGCCAGCGAGGGCGAGGCGGGGAAGGCGGGCCATGAAACCGTCTTGGGACCGTTCAATTGCTCTTAAATCTATAGCTTCTAGCGCTTTATTGGCGGGCGCTAGAGGCTTAAATTGCTCATACCGCCACCGACCCGGCGTCATCCAGACCGAAGCGCGACCCCAGGGCTTGCGCCAACCCGAACTCTTCGAGTATGGCCGCCAGCCGCTCACGCGCGCTGCGCTTCTTTTGGCCGGTGTAGCGCGCCAGGATCAGCTCGTTCTTCATGCTGTGCTCCCAGCCCACCAACTCCGTCACCGTGACCTGGTAGCCGCTGGCTTCCAGATGCAGGCACCGCAACACATTGGTGATCTGGCTGCCCATCTCGCGCGTGTGGATCGGGTGGCGCCACAACTCGGCCAGCGGCGTGCGCGACAGGCTCAGCGCCTTGGTGCCGCGCAGGCAGGCCGCCACCTCGGCTTGGCAACAAGGCACCAGCACCATGGCACGCGCCTGCTTGCGCAGGCCGAAGGCAATCGCATCATCAGTCGCCGTGTCGCAGGCATGCAGCGCAGTCACGATGTCAAAGCGCTCGGGCAGCTCTGCCGCGCCCGCGGCATCCGCCACCGCCATGTCCAGGAAGTGCATGCGTGCGAACCCCAAGCGCTGCGCCAATTCACGTGAACGCTGCACCAATTCCGCGCGCCACTCGATACCGTAAATCTCGCCACGTCCGAGCTGCTTGAAGAACAGGTCGTAGAGAATGAAACCCAGGTAGGACTTGCCCGCGCCATGGTCGGCCAGCAGTGGCGCGTGGCCATCGGCGGACAGCTCGGCGAGCAGTGGCTCGATGAACTGGTAGAGGTGATAGACCTGCTTGAGCTTGCGGCGCGAGTCCTGGTTGAGCCGTCCCTCGCGCGTGAGGATGTGCAGTTCCTTGAGCAACTCCACGGATTGGCCTGGCCGCAGTTCGGCCAGCACCGCAGCGTCGGCGGCGCCCGTCTGCTGCGTGCCCGACTTGGCACGCGCACTGCGGTGCGGTTGCCCGGTGGTGGTGGAGCGGCTCATACTTGCGGAGCACCCTTCGCAGCCGCGCCCTCTGGCCAGTGGGGCCCCACGTCCAGATCGGCCCATCCGGCCGCGCCCAGGCGCTCCAGCAGTTCAATGTTGCGCTCGAAGATCTCTTGCGCCTCGGGAAACACTTCCACCGCGCGGTCGATGCTTTCCTCGCGCAGCAAATGCAGCGTGGGATAAGGCGCGCGGTTGGTGCAGTTGGTCACATCGTCAGCGAGGGTGCCCTCGAACTGGAAGTGCGGGTGGAACGACGCAACCTGCAGGATGCCCGCCAGGTCCATGGATTCGACGAGCTCGTCGGCCAACTCCAGGAAGTCGTTGAAATCCAGAAAGTCCGGCATGGCCAGCGGCGCGATGAGCAGCGTGGTGTCCCGCTTTTCGGGAGAGGCTTCGGCCAGCGCCTCCAACTCGGCAGCCAGGTCTTGCAACAGTTCACGCGCATCCGTGGCATGGCTCACCACGTAGTGGATCTGGTCCTTCACATGCACGCTTTTGGCGAACGGGCACAGGTTGAGTCCGATGACGGCACGCTCGAGCCAGCGCACCATGTCCGCCACCACCACGTTGTCATCGCAGGCGGCTGCATCCTCGCGGGGCTGGTCGGGCATAGGGCTGGTGGTCATGGCGGGCGTGGTCTGAAGAGGGCTCGCATTGTATGTCTCTGCCCTGCCGCACAGGCGGACCGGGGCTGGCGCGTCAGGCCAGCAAGCGCTGACCGGTCAAGCGTTCGTGCTCTCGGGCGGCGAACCGGTCGGTCATGCCTGCGATGAAATCCGCCACCGTGCGCGCACGGCGTGCATCGTCGCCATCCAACGCCCAGCCGGCCTGCGCCGGTGGCATTTGCCGCGGGTCCGCCTGGTAGATGGCGAACAGGTCGCGCACCACCTGACGGGCACGGTCCGTGGTCTGCATGACCTGGGGATGGCGGTACAGCGACTGGAACAGGAACCGCTTGAGCACCTGCGACTGCGCGCGCATGGCCTGCGAGAAGCCGACCAGGGCCGGCAGCCGGCGCACCGCTTCCACGTCAGCGGGCGCATGTTCTGCCAGCGCTGCGCGCGTGGCATCGATCACGTCGTACACCTGCTCGCTGAGCATGCGACGGATGGCCTCGCTCAGCAATCGGCGCCGCCCTTCGGACTGCGCGAGATGCGGGTAGTCGTTCTGCGCTTGCGCGCGGTAGCGGTCGAACAGCGGTACGTCGCGCAACTGCTCCAGCGTAATCAGGCCCGAGCGCACACCATCATCGATGTCATGGGCGTTGTAGGCAATCTCATCGGCCAGGTTGCACAGCTGCGCCTCCAGGCTCGGCTGCTGGCCGAGGAGGAAACGCCGCCCCACACCGCCGGGTTCGCGCGCCTCCAATTGCTCGGCGTTGCGCCGCGAGCAGTGCTTGAGGATGCCCTCGCGCGTCTCGTAGGTCAGGTTGATGCCATCGTAGGCGGGGTAGCGGTCTTCCAGCGTGTCCACCACACGCAGGCTCTGCAGGTTGTGCTCGAAGCCTCCATGGTCCGCCATGCACTCGTTGAGCGCATCCTGCCCTGCATGGCCGAAGGGCGTATGTCCCAGGTCGTGCGCCAGGCAAATGGCCTCGACAAGGTCCTCGTTCAGCCTCAGCGACCGCGCGATGGAGCGCCCCAACTGCGCAACCTCCAGTGAATGCGTGAGCCGCGTACGGAACAGATCGCCCTCATGGTTGAGGAATACCTGGGTCTTGTAGACCAGCCGCCGGAACGCGGTGGAATGCACGATGCGGTCGCGGTCCCGCTGGTATTCCGTACGCGTAGGCGCCGGCGCCTCGGGATGGCGCCTGCCTTGAGTGCACGCCGAATGACAGGCATACGACGCCAAATGCGTCTCAAGCACCAAACAGCCCCATAACGCCCACCAGAAAAGCGCAATCAGCTACTATTTTTATAGTAAACATTAGGATGCGCAGCACTGGTCGATGACTTCGCGCACCAGCGCATCCGGCGCGGCGCGCATGATGGCTTTGCCGGGTCCGTCGATCAGCACGAAGCGGATCTCACCGCCTTCTGCCTTCTTGTCCACGCGCATGAGTTCCAGATAGCGCCCCGCATTGTCCTGCGCGTCAAGCACCGGCCCCCGTGTGGGCAGACCGGCGCGCTCGATCAGGCGCGTCAGGCGTTCAACGAAAGAGCCGTCCACCAAACCCAGCCGCTGCGATAGATGCGCGGCCATCACCATGCCTGCGGCAACCCCTTCGCCATGCAGCCACACGCCGTAGCCCATGCCCGCCTCGATGGCATGGCCAAAGGTATGGCCGAAATTCAAAATGGCACGCAGCCCGGCTTCGCGTTCATCCGCGCCTACCACCGCCGCCTTGATCTCGCAGCTGCGCTTGACCACATGGGCCAGCGCGCCGCGCTCCCGCGCGACGAGCGCGTCCATGTGGGCCTCGAGCCAGGCAAACAACTCCATGTCTGCGATTGGCCCGTACTTGATCACCTCGGCCAGGCCCGCCGCCAACTCGCGCGCTGGCAAAGTGTCCAACGTGTCCAGATCACATACCACCAACTGAGGCTGATAGAACGCGCCGATCATGTTCTTACCCAGCGGATGGTTGATGGCAGTCTTGCCGCCCACCGACGAATCCACTTGCGCCAGCAATGTGGTGGGCACTTGCACGAAGGGCACGCCGCGCATATAGCACGCCGCAGCGAAACCGGTCATGTCACCGATGACGCCGCCGCCCAGCGCGAATAAAACCGTCCTACGGTCGCAGCCGTGCTTCAGCAGACCGTCAAAGATCAGATTCAGCGTATGCCAATCCTTGTGTGATTCGCCATCTGGCAAGACAACTTCGTGCAGCTGCGCATATTGCATCCGCAGGGCATTCCGCAATCTCTGCGCATACAACGGTGCAACCGAGGTATTGCTGACAATGAGCGCGGCGTACGCTGCGGGCAAGCCCTTGTAGGTGCCTGCATTCTCCAGCAGACCGTTGCCGATATAGATGGCGTAGCCCCGATCCCCTAGTTCGATCTGTACCGTAGCCATCTTTGCCATACATGCCACTCCATCTACCCAATAAAAACAGGGGGGTGAACCACCCCCTGTCGAACCAACTGAACACGTGCCTCAGCGTACCGGCCCGCGATCTGTGATGACCTTCGGAGTAATAAACACCAGCATCTCCCGCTTGGTGGACTCCTTCGTTCTATTTTTGAATAGATTCCCGACCACGGGAACGTCACCCAAGACAGGTATTTTGTTCTCTTGGTTGGTCTCTTCCATCTCAAAAATACCCCCGATCACGACGGTGCCGCCGTTCTCGATCAACACTTGGGTCTTGATGTGCTTAGTATCGATGGCCACCCCCTGCGTGGTGGTCTCTCCTCGACTGTCCTTGTTGACGTCCAGATCAAGAATGATGTTGCCCTCAGGGGTGATCTGAGGCGTCACTTCCAGTTTCAATACGGCTTTCTTGAAGGCGATGGTTGTCGCACCGTTCGGAGCGGTAACCGAATAAGGATATTCCGTCCCCTGTTCGATAAGCGCCTTGGTCTGATCAGCCGTAATTAAACGCGGACTGGAAACGATCTTGCCCTGTCCATCCGCTTCCATCGCAGATAACTCCAGAGAGAGGAAGCGACTGGCGTTGGAATTGAAGATCGACAATGCGAATGATCCAACAGTGGAGACCCCTGATAAAGATGCAGGCAGGCTAACGAACGGTGACATGCCACTCCCCCCGGTGGGGCCGGCCACATTATCGTAGGTACCGCCAACTGCACTTCCGCCCGTGCGCGACCCTCCTCCCAGTCGCACCCCCAAGGAACGACCAAACGTATCCCGCGCTTCCACGATACGCGCCTCGATCATCACCTGCCGCACCGGTACATCAAGCGTCGCCAACAACTGGCGAACTTCTTCAAGTTTGGCCGAAGTATCCGTAACAAATAGCTGATTGGTGCGCGGCTCCGAGATTGCACTCCCGCGATCCGACAGGAATCGATTGGAGTAACCGCTCGTGGACGATCCACCCTGACTGCTCATGGTCAGTTGGGTGACCATGTCGGCGGCTTTTGCATAATTCAATTGGAAAGCCTGGGTTCGCAAAGGCTCCAGTTTCTGAATCGCCAAAGCGGCTTCGTAATCCTTCTTCGTGCGCTCGTCTATTTCGTCTTTGGGCGCGATCCACAGTACCGTGCCAGACTTGCGCATACCAAGCCCCTTTGCGTCCATGATGATCTGGAGAGCCTGATCCCAGGGAACATCCTTCAGCCGCAAGGTCAAAGCACCAGTAACAGTGTCCGATGTGACAATATTGAAATTAGTAAAATCCGCAATCACTTGCAGCAACGAACGAACTTCAATATTTTGAAAATTCAGAGAGAGTTTCTCTCCAGAATATGCAGGACCTTGTGTCAATTTAGTCAAATCAACCTTCTTCGGCCGCACCTCGACTACAAACTGATTATCACTTTGATAAGCGCTATGCTCCCATTCACCAACAGGGTCAATTGTCAGACGCACACGCTCACCCTGTTGTGATGCAGTAATGGTTTGCACGGGTGTACCGAAGTCAGAAACGTCCAATTTGCGGCGCAGGCCTTCGGGCAATGATGAACGCAGGAAATCAACAATCAGCCCCTTACCCTGCTGCTGCAAATCGACGCCCACCTGATTGTTAGGCAACCCAACAACAATACGACCGGCCCCATCTGCTCCACGTCGAAAATCAAGATCCTTCAGCGGCAAATTGTCAATATTTTGACTTTCTGCGAATGTCGTCACCTGAGGAGGAGGCATCTTTACAGCCGAGGACGCAGCATCCAACAGCACCAGGACTGTCTTGCCTTGCAACTCTGCGCGGTAAGAAGTGGGCTGCTTGAGATTCAAAACTACACGTGCCCGCGCTCCTGCTTGCACAATGTTGGCAGACTTGATATTCCCCTGATTGATATCTATTGATGAGCGCCCGGTCCCATTGCTCACTCCAGGAAAGTCCAGTGCAATGCGCGCAGGGTTTTGGATAGAAAACCCAGTGGGCAATTCTGCTTGCGGCTCAGAAAATTCAATCCGCAGAACTTCGGCACCACCTTGCAAAAAAACAGAGATGGAATCAATAGATCCGCGAGCTTGCGCCACAGACACCGTCAGCGCAGCCACAACTGCGGCTCCCAACATCCGCCAGTACGCGTGTAAACGAAGCTTCTCTTGAATCATTTCTTCACCTCATTCCCCTCTTGCAGATCCAGTGTTGTCATACGCTCTACCCAATCGCCCGTCGGATCTTGGACAATCTCTCGCAGGCGCATATTGGTCTCGGTAATACCGACGATTTTCCCGTAGTTTTGTCCTAGATAGTTACCCGCCCGGACTTGATACAGCAACTTATCGACACTGATCAATGCGGTAGGTATACCTGCCTTATTCATGCTCCCCACCATCCGGATTGCATCGAGCGGATATGCCTCCAACGGCTCCTTCCGCCTTGCCATCTCCGGGGCAATCAGGGAAGCATTAGCCGCTGATTCCGCCGAGTCCCGCCGCAAAGCCAATGTCAGTTTCATTGAATTGAACGGATCAATACCACTATCCGAAACATAATCTTGAGGAAAGAATTGCTTAGGCTCTTTCAGCGGGGTAATACGCGGCTTGGTTGTTGCGCGCAATTCCGACATCCACTGACGAAGCTCTTCTTCCCCGCTGGGTCCGCATCCCGCCAGCGCAAAGACAGCACTCAAGGCAATCAGGGCAGTAATCCGCTTCATTTCTTACCCCCCTTAGCCGCCTTCTGCGCCTGTATTTCCTCAGGATCCAGATAACGGAACGTTCTTGCTGTCGCCTCAAGCGTCAAATTGCCGGCTGCATCCTTTGAAATAGGAGTAATTGCCAAATTGTTCAAAGTAACAATGCGGGATAAGTTGGCCACATCTGAGGCAAAAGCACCCATGTCGTGGTACTTCCCTGCCACGCGAATAGCAATAGGCAGCTCAGCGTAATAGTCCTTGACCACTATTTGCCCGGGCCTAAACAATTCAAATTGCAGACTCCGCCCAAGCCCCGCCTGGTTGATATCAGAGAGCAGAGCAGACATTTCCGCCTTGCTAGGCAGTTGCTTTTCCAATTGAATCACATACTGCTGAATCTGTTCTCGTTGTTTTTTTAACGCTTCCAGACTGACCGCCTTAACCAGTTTTTTCTGGTAATCCTCCCGAAGCGTCTGCTCAGTATTCCGCTCGGCCGTCAGTTCTTGCTCATACTCAGTCAACTTAAAGAACCAAAGAAAGGTGGCGACGCCCGCAGCGATGAGTGCACAAAGCAATGCACGGGGCAACACTGGCCATAAAGAAGGATCTTTAGGATCTAAGTTGTGAAACTGCCGTTGCAGATCACCCTGCAGCTTTGCGAAATCAAGTTTTGGCTTATTCTTTTTTGCCATGTTACTTCCTCGCAGCCACGGCACTGGCGGCCTCCATCGCCTTCTGCGCTTCGGCGCTTCGCACCAGCCGGAAACGCAGATTAAAAGAGGCAACCCGACGCTGGTCCTTTGGAGTTAAGGCAACATTTGCTGCGACGATTTCCACCAATTCAGGCTTCGAAAACCATGGGGTATTGTTGGCAAGATTGCGCAGCATTTCAGAGACGCGCTCATTAGACTGAGCCATACCCTGCATAGTTACAGTTTGATCTATTTGCTTCAAACTGGTGATATAGACACCATCAGGTAATTGCACTACCAATTCATTGAGGAGGTGCACAGGCAAATTTCGATCAGATTGCAAGTCCTCTACTGCTTTCTGCCGCGCTTGTAGAGCTGCAATTTCTTCTTCAATAGTCGCAATTTCCTTGATTTGTCCCTCAAGGACTCCGATTTCGCTTCGTAGAAAATTATTGCGATCTTGCTGGTCAGTGATCATCATCTGAAACCACCAATAAATAGCCGCGGCAATGGCAAGCCCCACCAATGCAGAAGCGAGCATGACGGCTTGAAACGCCTCCCGCCTGCGTTTACGAGCAGCCTCCCGATGCGGGAGTAGGTTGATAAGAATCACTGCAGGAACCTCCGCATTGCCAGCCCACAGGAGGTCAAGTAGGACGGCGCCTCGCGCACCATCTTTTTGAGGCGGACACCCCCACCCACTTCCATGCCATCAAAGGGGTTGATGACGCTGCACGCAAACCCAGTGTTCTGAATGACGGATTCCGTCAAGCCAGGCAGAGGGGCAGATCCGCCTGCGAGCATGATGTGATCCACGCGGTTGTATGGGGTGCTCGTAAAGAAGAACTGCAGCGCGCGGCTGATTTCCTGAGAGAGACTGTCCACGAAGGGGCGCAGGACAGCAGATTGATAGTCTTCAGGCAAGTCGCCATTGCGCTTCTTGCCCTCTGCTTCTTCTTGTGAAAACCCATACTGACGCACGATCAACTGGGTCAACTGCGCACCACCAAAGGCTTGGTCGCGTTCATACAAGACATCGTCATTCCGAATGACCTGCATGCTCGTCGTCATTGCCCCCACCTCAAAGAGGGCAACGACCGCATCGACGCCCCGATTGGCTAGCCGTTCTCGCTAGGAGTTGCTAAGCCAGCAGCTCGGTTCGTTTCAGACCCCTCCCGCCGCAAGGTGAGGAGGGGTTCTTCTTTTCGGACGTCGAACAGTTCAGCCGGCCAGACGCCTGGCGGCAGCGGCTTGGGCTCTGCAGGTTTGGGCGGTGCCCTCCGGCGCGGTGGCAAAGGCGGTTGGTAATAGATGATGTCCTCCGCCGTAATTGGTCCCTTCGCCAATCCGAGCCGCATGGCGGGAGTCTTCCCGTCTTCGCCGACCTCGCAATAATTGAAGTAGGTTCGAAAGATTTCTACCAG
>NZ_MTBE01000070.1:0-6607 GCF_002916785.1 Diaphorobacter sp. LR2014-1
TGTTGAGTTGCACTGAGAAGTGACCCGGGAGGGTTATAAGTTTTCACTGAGAATTGACCCATGTTTTCCTCGCCCCTGGCTGACAGTCAGGAGGCATCGGAGTGATCGACATGGACCTACTCAGTGTGATCCGCCGCTGGCATTTTCGGCAAGGCATCCCCATTCGCGAGATCCGGCGGCGGACTGGATTATCGCGCAACACGATCCGCAAATATCTGCGCGATGACGCGGTGGAGCCGACGTTCAAGGTTCCCAAACGGCCGAGCAAGCTTGATCAGTTTGCAGAAAAACTGACGACGTGGCTGCGGGTGGAATCTGGCAAGTCGCGCAAACAGAAGCGAACAGCCAAGCAGCTACATGCAGATCTGGTTAAGCTGGGCTACGAGGGATCATACAGCCGTGTTGCCGCCTTCGCCCGCTCGTGGAAGACCGAACGCCAATATGAAAAGCAAACCAGTGGGCGCGGCACATTCGTACCGCTGATCTTCCAGCCCGGTGAGGCCTTTCAGTTCGATTGGAGTGAAGATTACGCCCTTCTGAATGGCCGGCCTACCAAGCTGCAGGTGGCCCATACCAAGCTCTCCCACAGTCGGGCGTTCATCACGCGAGCCTATCTGCTGCAAACGCACGAGATGTTGTTCGACGCACTGACGCAGGCCTTCCGGGTGCTGGGCGGCGTGCCTCAGCGTGGAATATTCGACAATATGAAGACGGCTGTAGACCGGATCGGCCAGGGCAAAGTCCGACAGGTCAATGCGCGGTTCGCTGCCATGGCCAGCCACTACCTGTTCGAAACGGATTTTTGCAATCCGGCCTCAGGCTGGGAGAAAGGTCAGGTCGAGAAAAACGTTCAGGATGCGCGTCGACGGTTATGGCAGCCAATGCCCAACTTCCCAGATCTTGATGCCCTCAATGCCTGGTTGGCCCAGTCGGCCCCAAGCTGCGATTTTGGCCAAGTCGGAGAACGTTTTGGGAACGTGGCATTCGGTATTGACGATGGAAATCATAGAAGAGGACAGTTCGCTCCATCATAGGGAGTGGGTTGATGGATCGGAGTATTCCGGGCGGGGATTTGATCGGACGATGGAGCCTGAGCTTTGCCGATATTGATTTTGTAAATTCGAAGCCGGCCCTGACGCGCCTTGGCCTCGCCGCGCAGCTGAAATTCTTCGCTTCCCTGGGGTTTTTCGCGATCGATCCCGGCTCAATCCCTACCGATGGCCTCTCGTATCTGGCCGAGCAACTCGGTGTCGAGGCTGGCGAGATAGCCGGTTATGACTTTTCCAGTCGGACAGCACGACGGCATTGTGCGGAGATCCTGATCCATCTTGGATATCACCGCATGAAGCGGGTGGATCGCGCGCAATTGACGGAATGGATTGCTGGCGAGCTGTGCCCGGGCGGCCAGTCGATCAATGCCATGCTTGAGCATGTTTTCCTGTGGTGCCGGGACCGGCGTATTTATGGGCCGTCGCGCAAGGAGCTTGAACGTGTCGTTCGCTCACAACGGCAAGATTATCTGGACACCTGGCTGATCGGAACCAGTGATCGGCTTTCGTCAGATGCGGTGGCGTTATTGGAAGCCTCGCTTGCCGATCCGGACAGCTCGACCGGATTCAACAGGATGAAGGGTGACGCCGGACAGGCAACGCTCGACAACATTCTCGACGTGACCGAGAAACTCGCCTTTATCCAGAGACTTGATCTTCCCCATGATCTCCTGACGGCTACGGGCAAGCCATGGGTCGATCAGATTGTTCGCCGCGTTGCCGGTGAAAAGGCCTCGGAGATGCGCCGGCATGCGCCGGCGCGACAGCTCGGCCTTTATGCGATTTATCTAATGTCGCGGGAGGCGCAACTCACTGACGCGATGATCGACCTGCTGATCGAAACCGTTCACAAGATCGGAACGCGCTCGAAACGCAAGGTGGTGGGCGATATCGCGAAAGACATCGAGCGGGTCTATGGAAAGGAGCGCCTGCTGGTCGAGATCGCCAGCGCCTCGATCAATGAACCATCGGGGCGCATCTGCGATGTCATTTTCCCGATCGCCGGTAAGGCCAAGCTGGCGGCGATCGTCAAGGAGAGCCATGCGAAGGGCGCTCTGGACCGGCGCATCTACAAGGTGATGCGTGGTTCCTGGGCCAATCATTACCGGCGCATGCTGCCAAGCCTGCTTTCCGTACTTGAGTTCCGGTCGAACAACGCGGTGTGGCGGCCGGTCCTGGCGGCCCTCGACTGGATCAGGAGCAAGGTGGATGGCGGATGCCGCTTCGTGCCATTGCAGGATGTTCCGATCGATGAGGTGATTCCAGCGCGATGGCGCAGTTCCGTCATTGATGACGATGGGCGGGTAAACCGGATCAGCTATGAGCTTTGCGTCCTGACGCAACTGCGCGACCGCATCCGCTCCAAAGAAATCTGGGTGGTCGGGGCGGATCGCTATCGCAATCCCGATGACGATCTTCCCAAGGACTTCGAGATCAGGCGAGATGCGTACTATTCCGGCCTCAGCCTGACGCCAGATGCGCAGGCGTTTTGCGCCTCGATCCGGGAGGAGCTTGAACGGGAACTGTTGCTCCTCAATGCCAATATTCCACAAAACGACAAGGTCCGGCTCCTGTGGCGCGGCGACAACCGGATATCGATTACACCGTTCAAGCCCTTGCCCGAACCGAAGGGTCTCGCTTCGATCAAAAGCGAGATCGGTCAGCGCTGGCCGATGACCGGACTGCTGGACGTGTTGAAAGAGGCTGCTCTGGACACGGGATTGATGGATGCTTTCGAAACGTCGGCCTCGCGGGTTACCCTGTCGAAAGCAGCCTTGGCTCAGCGTCTTTTGCTGTGTCTCTATGGCTTGGGCACGAACGCCGGGCTCAAGCGGGTCGCTGGCGCAACACCCGATGTCAGTTACGAGGAATTGCTGCATGTCCATCGCCGTTTCATCCACGCGCCAGCGCTGAGGGAGGCGTGCGCGCGGGTAGCAAACGCGACACTGGCAATCCGCAATGCCGCAGTATGGGGAGATGCGGGCACGGCATGCGCGTCCGATTCAACGAAGTTCGGCGCGTGGGACCGCAACCTGATGACGGAATGGCACGCCCGCTATGGCGGCCGTGGCGTCATGATCTACTGGCATGTGGAGAAGCGCGCGACCTGCGTTTATTCCCAGCTCAAGCGGTGCTCTTCCTCGGAGGTCGCCTCCATGATCGAAGGCGTGCTACGCCATTGCACCGACATGGAAATCCAGCGCCAGTACGTCGATAGCCACGGCCAGAGCGCAGTCGGCTTTGCGTTCTGCCGACTCCTTGGATTTGAGCTTGCCCCGCGGCTGAAAGCAGTGGCACGCCAGAAACTGGCCCTTCCCCAAGCCGGCATGCGCACGCGGCTTTCCAATTTACTGCCGATCCTCTCCAGCCCGATCGACTGGGACGAGATCGAGCAACAATATGACGAAATGGTCAAATATGCCGCTGCCATGCAATCGCGCACCGCCGATCCGGAAGCGATCCTGCTCCGGTTTGCCAGAGCCGAAGTGATGCACCCGACCTACAAGGCGCTGAGTGAACTCGGCCGCGCGGTCAAAACAATCTTCCTATGCCGGTATTTGCGTCAGGAGGCATTCCGCCGCGAGATCCACGAAGGGCTGAATGTGGTTGAGAACTGGAACGGCGCTAATGGTTTCGTGTTCTTCGGCAAGGGCGGCGAGATCGCCACCAACCGCATCCATGAGCAGGAAATCTCCGTTCTGGCGCTACACCTCCTGCAAGCGTCGCTGGTGTATGTGAACACCCGCATGCTTCAGATCGTACTGGTTGAGCCGAAGTGGGCGGGGCGGATGACGCCGGAAGATTATCGTGGTCTCACGCCGTTGATCTACAGTCATGTGAACCCTTATGGCCGCTTCGACCTCGACCTGAACGACCGGATTGATTTTGGACGGCTTGCAGCGTGAGGCGGCTGATCGGCCTATAACATTTGGGTACACCCCAGAGTGATAGGGCCGAGTGACACCATTCGTCTGTCACAAAAGGGTGGGTTTGCGCTCAATGTGACGATACACTGCAAGAGCCACCCTAATGTGACGGATTTTGCACTTGGCTCGTATCGGATATGCCCGCGTCAGCACCACGGACCAGGATCTGGATATCCAGATTGGCCGCCTCAAGAATGCAGGTTGCGAAATTATCCGTTCCGAGACCGGATCGGGGGCCTCGCGGAGCGGGCGCACGGAACTGGAAACGATCATGCAGTTTATGCACACCGGCGACGAGCTGGTCGTGCTGCGGCTCGACCGGCTCGGCCGCTCCACGCGCGATGTCCTGAACCTGGTGCATGAGCTTGATGAAAAGGGAGCTTCGCTGCGCATCCTTGAGCCAGAGGTGACGACGGCGGGCGACATGGGGCGAATGGTCATCACCATACTCGGCATGGTCGCCGATATGGAGCTGAAGTTCATCAAGGATCGTCAGCGCGCCGGGATCGAAGCGGCGCGCGCCGAAGGCGTTTACAAAGGCCGGAAGAAGAACGTCGATGACGATGAAATCCGCCGTCGCCTTGCCGCCGGCGCCAGCAAGGCCCGCGTTGCCCGCGACCTGAAGGTCTCACGAATGACCGTCTATCGGGCGCTCGACATTATTCCGTCACAGACCAAACTGCCGGAAAAGCCGCCCACTGCCAGCATCGCCCTGCATCTGATTATCGAGAACTTCAACAAGCGTGGAAGAGGTAGAAAACCCGCTCGGGAGCGGATTGAGGCGATGCTGGAACGCGACTACGCCATGGTAAAAAACGGCAATTGTGATTACAAACTGACCGTCGCCTATGACCCCGATCCGGATGGCATTTCCCTTGATGAGGAAATCCAAAGCCTCCTCTCCGAGATGTTCAACATCGCAGAGAGCTACAATTGCTCCATGGAAGCCGATATCTACGAGGTCGGTGGTCAGCAACGGTCCTGGTAGAATCAATCAAGCGTTCAGTGTTCGTTCTTCAACCTGGCCAAAATCGCAGCTTCGGGCCGACTGGGCCTGGTTGGAAGAGCGGTGCATCGCACAATGGGGAGAAATCCAGCATGGCGTCCTCCCCGGCACAGTTGCCGATGTGCACGCCGTTGAGATTATCAGCCTGATGCCGATGGGGCGGGCCTTCGATGGCTTTGTCGAACATACCAAGCGCGTGTCGCCGACCTGCCTGATCGCGTTCGAGCGCAATCGCTATAGCGTTCCTGCATCCTTTGCGAACCGGCCAGTGAGCCTGCGGGTCTATCCTGATCGGTTGGTCATCGCGGCCGAGGGGCAAATCTTGTGCGAGCACAACCGGATTATCGACCGTTCTCACCAGAAGCCGGGGCAGACGATCTATGACTGGCGGCACTATCTGGCAGTTGTTCAGCGCAAGCCTGGCGCTTTGCGCAATGGGGCGCCATTCCTCGAAATGCCCGAAGCCTTCCGGCAACTGCAGGGGCATCTGCTCAAGCGGCTCGGTGGTGACAGGGAGATGGTCGAAATCCTCGCCCTTGTTCTACAGCATAACGAACAGGCTGTGCTCAGCGCCGTCGAACTGGCCCTCGAAGCTGGGGTGCCGACCAAAACCCACATCCTCAATGTTCTGCACCGCCTGATCGATGGCAAGGCTCCACCGGCATCCCCAATCGATGCCCCGCAGGCCCTGCGCCTCGCCCAGGAGCCTGTTGCCGATGTCGAACGCTACGACACGCTGAGGGCGTTACGCCATGCGTCATGATCCGGCCAGCGCCGCTGTGGTTGTCATGCTACGTGGCCTCAAAATGTATGGCATGGCGCAAGCCGCTGGTGATCTGATCGAGCAGGGCGCGCCAGCCTTTGATGCTGCCGTTCCGATCCTCTCACAGCTTCTCAAGGCGGAGATGTCCGAGCGGGAGGTCAGGTCCATTGCTTACCAGATCAAGGCAGCCCGGTTCCCGGCCTACAAGGATCTGGCAGGCTTCGACTTTGCCGTCAGTGAGGTCAACGAGGCGCTCGTGCGTCAACTTCACCGTGGTGACTTTATGGATAGCGCCGACAACGTCGTACTGATCGGCGGACCAGGCACCGGCAAAAGCCACATCGCGACGGCTTTGGGCGTCCAGGCGGTTGAGCATCACCGCAAAAAGATCCGCTTCTTCTCCACCGTCGATCTGGTCAATGCGTTGGAGCAGGAAAAGGCCGCAAACAGAGCGGGCCAGTTGGCCGAGCGTCTGTTGCGCCTCGACCTCGTCATCCTTGATGAGCTGGGATATCTACCCTTCAGCCCTTCAGGCGGGGCCATGCTGTTCCATCTGCTCAGCAAACTCTATGAGCGGACCAGCGTTGTTATCACCACCAACCTGAGCTTCAGCGAGTGGTCCAGTATCTTTGGCGATGCCAAAATGACCACCGCCCTGCTGGATCGCCTCACGCATCATTGCCATATCCTTGAAACCGGCAATGACAGCTTCCGCTTCAGAGCCAGTTCCGCCGCCCCAAAATCCAGAAAGGACAAATCACCCGCTTGACCCTGCTCGTCGCAGGCAGTACATTATCCACGCCCACCCGGGTCACTTCTCAATGAAAATCCCGGGTCACTTCTCAGTGCAACTCAACACATC
>NZ_MTBE01000071.1:0-6255 GCF_002916785.1 Diaphorobacter sp. LR2014-1
GTAAGCGTCCGGCAAACCCAGGCCTACCGAGGCCGGTGATCAGGCGTCGGCGGGTTTCCAGCGGTGTGGCAGGAGCTCGACGATGCGGCTGGCCTTGTGCGTGGGCAGTCGCGTGAGCACGTCCTTGAGGTAGGCATACGGGTCGTGCCCGTTCATACGGGCCGACTGGATCAGGCTCATGACGGCGGCCGCTCGCTGGCCCGCACGCAGGCTGCCGGCAAACAGCCAGTTGTTACGACCGATGGCAATGGGCCGGATCTGGTTCTCGATCCAGTTGTTGTCGACCGGCAGTTGTCCGTCATCCACGAATCGGGTCAGCGCATCCCAGCGCCGCAGGCTGTAGTCCAGCGCCTTGGCGGTTGCTGATCCGTCGGGCACCTGGCGCCGTTGCAGCGTCATCCACTCGTTAAGAGCGTCCAGGATCGGCCGGGTCTGCTGCTGCCGAACGGCTTGCCGTTGCTCGGTGTCCAGCTCTTTGACGTCCCGCTCGATCTCATAGACCCGGGCGAACTGCTGCAGGGCGAACTCGGCGATCTGGCTCTGGTTGGCCGCGTGCAGGTCGAAGAACTTGCGCCGGGCATGGGCCAGACAGCCCACCTCGGTCACGCCGCTGGCGATCAAGGCCTTGTAGCCGCTGAAGTCGTCGCAGGTCAGGCAGCCCTTCCAGGCCTTGTCGGTGCCGTGGCCCAGGAAGCGCCGGGCGTGTTCGCCCGAGCGGGATTCGCAGAAGTCGTAGACCACAGCCTTGATGCTCTCGAAGGCCCCCGGCGCATAGGCCCAGAGGTAGGCGCGGTGCGTCTTGCCATCGCCGGGCTTGAGCATGGCCACCGGCGTCTCATCGGCGTGTAGCACCCGGTGGCTGAGGATCTCGGTCTTCAGGGCATCGACCAGCGGCTGCAGCCGCACCCCGCAGGTGCCCACCCACTGCGCCAGGGTCGAGCGAGGGATGGCCAGGCCAGCGCGGCCGAAGATCGCCTCCTGCCGGTACAGCGGCAGGTGATCGGCGTACTTGCCCACCAGCACCTGGGCCAGCAGGCCGGTGGTGGGGATACCTTTGTCGATGACGTGCGCCTCGACCGGCGCTTGTTGAATGGTCTCGCACCGGGCGCAGGCCCACTTGCCGCGGATGTGGCGCTCGACACTGAAGACGCCGGGCACATAGTCCAGCTTCTCGGCCACGTCCTCGCCCACGCGTTTCATCTGGCAGCCACACGCGCACGTGGTGGACGTGGGTTCGTGGCGGATCTCGCGGCGTGGCAGGTGCGCCGGCAAGGGCATCCGCTTGGCCTGTCTCTTCTCGGGGGTGGCCGGTGCTTGCGTCTGCGCCAGCGCGTCGATCTCGCTGGCCACGGCCGCCAGGTCCGCTTCGATCTCGTCGTCGAGCAGGCTCTTCTGCTCAGGGCTGAAGCGCTCTGATTGGGCGGCGAACTTCATGCGCTTCAAGAGCGCGTTCTCGTGCGTGAGCTTGTCGATGAGGGTCTGCTTGAAGGCAAGCTCCTGGTCCTTGGCAGCAGCGGCTTGCAGCATGGACAGCAGCGCCGAGCGCAATTGCTCGGGACTCAGACTATCCAGGGATTGCGGCTCTACGACCATGGGCATGACTGTGCCAGCGCCGGTAACGCCACGCCATTGGCACATGCACCGATTGGCAGGCCGCATGTCAGCGATCAGATTCAGAGCACGGTGATGAGGCCACCATCGCCCAGGCGCTGCCAAGGCAACCCGAGCACCAGAGCGTCGAACTGCGAGCGGCTGAGCGTGGTGGTCAACGCACCGTCACGCGGCCAGACGAACTTGCCGCTGTTCAGGCGCCGCGCCGCCAGCCACACCCCAATGCCGTCGTGCACCAACACCTTCATGCGGCTGGCTCTCCGGTTGGCAAACAGGTAGGCGTGATGCGGACGCGCAGCACCGAAGACGGCCACCACACGGGCCAGCGCGGTGTCTGTGCCGGCACGCATGTCCAGCGGCTCGGTAGCCAGCCACAGGGCGTCGATGCGGATCACTTGAGCAGGTCCCGCATCCAGGCCGCGCAGTGCTCGGCCGCGCAGACCGGCCAGGTCAGCGAGATGCTGGTAGCGCCACGGCGCAACTCGATGCGGATGTCTGGGGCCGGCGCACAGCTGGGCGCAGGCAGCGTCACCGGCACGAAGGTGGGAACTTGCATATCTGTGCTGGGGGCATGGGCCAGTCGGCGCCATTTGTGCACGACGTTGGCGTTGATGCCGTGCGAGAGCGCCACGCTGGCCACCGATGCACCGGGCTGGGCGCACTCGGCCAGGATCTGCTGCTTGAGCTCGGCGCTGTGGCGCCGACGGGTCTTGTTCTGGGCTTCGGTCATGGTGTCCACCTATCTGGTTTGGTGGACACCATCGTTGCCGCTTACGCCGCCGCCCTCAAGGGTGGGATGACCGTGCGCTTACGCTTGGCTGAACCATTCGCCGATCTGCTTTTTCGAGAACTGCGCAAGATCGAACTGGTTGATCCGTGGCGAGTGGCTGGAAATCCAGTCGGTTTGGCTGGGAGCAGCCTGCTTGCGGGGGCTATGGCGCTGCACTTCGGTGATCTGGCGTTGATTTGCTCCTCACCGCTTCGGTATGCCCACGCGGAACGGGGTACTACCATTGCAGCGTTTTGCGGCAACGGGTTGTTGTCCTTGGGCTATCGCGTCAGCGTTGTGCCTGCCGAGGATGCTGGTCTGGTGCTCCCGGTTGGATCATGCGGTCTGACGATGAGCACCAAAGACCTGCGGTTGCATGGGCTGCTGGGGCCTGAGCCACCGCTCATGCTCCTGCAACGCCTGGCCGAAGATGGGGGCGTCGGAGCGATTCAACTGCGAGTTGGTGGCGCGGGCTGGTTCCAACTGATCTATCGGCGTGATCTGGATGGTGCCATCGAGTTCTCCCCGATTGGTGACTTGCACCGCATCGAAACGGTCAACCTGACCTGCCCAACTGATGAGTTCGGCTGGCTACATCCCGCCAGTGCGTACCCCTTTGTTCTGGATGGGCGGTACTGGCGGACAGCGCATCCTCGCGATTGGCCGTGGCCTTTGGCGCGGGAGTGGCGAAGTCAACCGGCCAGCATTGAGTATCGGCGGATCATGAAGGCGGTGCTGCTGGCGCGGTTCCAGCAGCACCCAGCATTGTGTCGGAGACTGCTGGCGCTGCAATGCACAGTCTCGGTGGCCGGTGTGCCTGCTGGTTTGATCGAGGAAGTAGCTTGCTTTCTCCGTGAGGAGCGTCTGGTCGAAGACAGCTACGCCTGAATCTTACGCTCGGGCAATGCCTGCATCAGATCGGCGGGGGCAATCCCAAGGCCGTGTGCGATGCGCCATACGTTGTACAGGCTCAAGTTGCGCTCACCGCGCTCCACAGCACCCACATAGTTGGCGTGCAGATCGGCACGATCCGCCAACATTTCCAGCGTCAGTTGCTTCGCTACACGGAATTCCCGCAGCCGAGAGCCAAACGCAGCCTGCACCCGGTCGCGCTCCAGCGCGAAGCGAGCTTCGAGCGGTTGCGGCTTGTTGACGATTACCCGGGTCATGCCGGGTAGTCTTTCAGTTCACATTCTATGAATCCACAAACTATCAGTTTGGTTTGATATGCTCATGAATTAACCAAACTTATAGTGTTTTTGAGGAGGAGTCATGAGTTCAAAATTTGCCTCAGTAGCAGCCACGCTGCTGACGGTCTGCGCGGTAGTGCCTGCCCATGCTGAACTGCGCCTGTCGTGCCCTGTGCAGTGGGAGCAGTTGAACGCCCTGCGCGGAGCCGACCTCAATGGCGCGGTCATGGGCGTCAAAGTGCGCGACTGGACACCCGAGCACCTAGAACAGGTCCGGCGCAAGAGCGAGGAATGCAGCCATAGCGGTGCTGGCCCGGAATCCCTGCGCCGGGCAGAACACATGGATGGCGTCAGCCGTGTGTATCCCGCAGCCAAGCAGTTCATTGCGGAAAACGCCGACCGTGTCCAGCAGGAAAAGACCCGTGACCAGATCGGCTCGACGGTGCAGCAATCCGACCTCAAGCAGGTCGTCACCTTGGACGGCAAGGGAATGCCCAAGACGATCACCATCGTCTACGGTCCGACCGGCCGTGCCACCAAGACCTGCGACACCCTCAGCGGCGGCATCGGTTATGCCACGGCGGAAAGCTACGGCCAAGCCGTGCAGTTTGCCCGTATGTGCCAGCAGGTTGGCCTGACATCGGCGGCGACTGTCGCCATGCTGGAGCGGCAGGCCGCAGCGGTGCCGTCCTTGTACAAGGCGTTGGATGCATTTGCCGACCGGGCCAAACAGCTTGGCGCAACCAGCAACCCGGCCGAAGGCCAGCTCAAGGAACTCGAAGCGCAGCAGCAGAAACTCTCTGGACAGCTACAGGCTTTGCAGTTGCCGAACAACGATGAAGCCTTCGTAGCGGCCAGCAAGACAGTGACGGAGTTGCGCGAGAGAACGCAGATTGCAGCATGTGGGGATCAGGCCGTCAAAGCAGGCTTCCCAGTCAGTTGGAAGGCGAACTACATCGTGATGGAACTGAACTCACCCGAGCTGTTCTGCAACTTTGTCCAAGCAGCGCAGCGCAATGGGGCACAAATACGCTACCTCTCGGCGGGTCTGCTCAGCAAGGAGGGCTTTGAGGTCAAGAGCCCGAAGCGCACGGTGCAAGTCTTCACACAAGCTGACCGTATGCCGGGCGGCGATCCAAGCGTAAAAGTGATGATTCCCGTGTCGGCCAAGATTGACGGGAAGTCCATCGACGTGACGCGCAACAACCTTCGGGCTGTGGCCGCGGAATTGATCGCAGCCATGCGCAACCAATGAGAGCAAGGCTTATGTACCAATCCCTTGCTAAATCGCGGGAGTGTCAGGATTTCTGTGTGTGAGGCTGTTGAATCCGTCACTCAATCGTGAGGCGGCTTGGTGATCTTACTGGCCCGATCTGGTAAATCGGTCCTCGTAGAGGATCGCAAATTGGTTCATCGCTGATTTCCAGTGGTTGGCCGCCCGCCCCCAGTCCGCGGTGATGTTGCGCAGCGCCAGCCAGATCAGCTTGGTGGCCGCCTCGTCGCTGGGGAAGTGGCCGCGCGTTTTGATGATCTTGCGCAGCCGTGCGTTCACGCTCTCGATGGCGTTGGTGGTGTAGATCACGCGCCGCACCTCGGGCGGGAAGGCGAAGAACGGGATGACCTTGTCCCAGGCCCGGCGCCAGGCGCTGACCACGGTCGGGAACCGCTGCCCCCAGGGGCCGGCCGCAAACGCATCCAACTCGGCCTCGGCCGCCTCGGCGCTCACCGCGGTGTAGATGGGTTTGATGGCTGCGGCCAGCGCCTTGCGGTCTTTCCATGACGCAAAGTCCAGGCCACCCCGGATCAGGTGCACGATGCAGGTCTGCAGCGTCGTCGCCGGGAACACTGCGCCCAGCGCCTCTGGCATGCCCTTGAGGCCGTCGGTGACGGCAATCAGGATGTCCTGCACCCCGCGCGTCTTCAGATCGTTGAAGACCTTCATCCAGAACTTCGCCCCCTCGGTGTTCTCGATCCAGATTCCCAGGATGTCGCGCGAGCCGTCAGGCAGTACGCCCAGCGCCAGGTAGACGGCCTTGGAGCGCACCACCGCATCCTCGCGAATCTTGACCCGCAGCGCATCGAAGAACACCACCGGGTACATCGCCTCCAGCGGCCGTGTCTGCCAGGCCGTGACCTCGCCCATCACCTCATCGGTGACACGGCTGATGAGCTCGGGCGAGACGTCCACCGAGTACATCTCAGCCAGGAAACCCTGGATCTCGCGCACCGTCATGCCGCGTGCGTACATGGCGATGATCTTGTCGTCGAAACCCGTAAAGCGCCGCTCGTGCTTGCCAATGAGCTGCGGCTCGAAGCTGCCTTCGCGATCGCGTGGGACATCGATGCGCAGCGCCCCCACATCGGTCAGTACGGTCTTGGTGCTCTTGCCGTTGCGGTGGTTGGCTGATCCGCCTGTGGGCTTGGCTTGGCCGGGCGCATAGCCTAGGTGATGACTCATCTCGGCGCCCAGCGCCCGCTCAAGAATTGACTTCTTGAACTGATCGAACAGCCCTTGGACTTGGCCCGGCGTCATGGGCCCGGTCACCAACTGGTCAAGCAGCTCGGCCGGGATGTGAAATTGCGGCTGTGCCGCCTGGTCCGCCAAAGCGGTGGGTTTGGTCTTGCGTGGCATTCATGCTCCTTGTCGACATGCTATGCCTCACACACAAAATTTCTGACAAGCTC
>NZ_MTBE01000072.1:0-6087 GCF_002916785.1 Diaphorobacter sp. LR2014-1
CTCGGCATCTCCAAATCCACTGTCAGCGAGATAGCCAGCTACGCGCGCGTGGCCGGCGTGGACTGGGCACTGGCCCAGAGCCTGAACGACGACGAACTCCAGGCCCGGCTCTACAAGCCACCCGTGGCGCGCGAGTCCCGGCACCTTGAACCCGACCACGCCCACATCCACCGCGAACTGCGCCGACCTGGCGTGACGCTGCAGTTGCTTTGGGAGGAATACCAGCAACAGCACAGCGGGCAGGCGTACAAGTACAGCGCCTTCTGCGAGAAGTACAAGGCCTGGGCCCGGCGCCTGCAGCGCTCCATGCGCCAGACCCACACGGGCGGTGACAAGCTCTTTGTGGACTACGCCGGCCAGACCGTTCCCGTGGTGGATGCTGACACTGGCGAGATACGCCAGGCCCAGGTCTTCGTGGCCGTGCTGGGCGCATCGAACTACACCTACGCCTGCGCCACCGCCAGCCAGAAGGCCACCGACTGGGTGGCCAGCATCATTAGCGCGCTGGAGTTCATCGGCGGCGTGCCCCGCCTGCTGGTGCCTGACCAGCCGCGCGCCCTCATGGCCCGACCCGACCGTTACGAGCCCACCGCGCACCGCCTGCTCGAAGAGCTCTGTGCGCACTACAGCCTGGCCGTGATGCCCGCGCGCCCGGCCAAGCCACGCGACAAACCCAAGGTGGAGGTCGCTGTGCAGGTGGTCGAGCGCTGGATTCTGGCCAGGCTGCGCCACCAGACCTTCTTCAGCCTGGCCGAGCTCAACCGGGCGATTGCCGCCTTGCTGGTGGACTTGAACCAGCGCGCGTTCAAGAAGCTGCCGGGCAACCGCACTAGCGCCTTCGCCGAACTCGACCGGCCAGCCCTGCGCCCCCTGCCGCCGGTGCGCATGCCCATCGCGCGCTTCAAACCCGCCCGCGTCAACATCGATTACCACGTTGAGCTCGATGGCCACTACTACTCGGTGCCCCACGCCCTGGTGGGTGAGCCGGTGGAGTTGCGCATCACGGCCGGCACGCTCGAAGTCCTGCACGGCAGCAAACGCGTGGCCGCCCACGCCCTCAATCCCCGACGGGGTGCACACACCACCACGCCCGAGCACATGCCGGCCTCGCACCGGGCGCACCTGCAGTGGACGCCGGCCAAGCTCATCGCCTGGGGTGAGCGCGTGGGCGCGGCCACCGCCGCCGTGGTGCGCTGGCAGATGGAGCACCGCCAGCATCCCGAGCAGGGTTACCGCTCCTGTCTGGGCCTCATGCGCCTGGGCCGTGAGTACGGGGCTGACCGGCTGGAGGCCGCCTGTGCGCGGGCGCAGTCGATTCGCTCACCGTCCTACAAGAGCATCGCCTCCATCCTGGGCTGCGGCCTGGACCAGCGGCCGCTGGATGCGCCGATGGCCGCACAGGCGAGCCTGCCGCTGCACGAGAACGTGCGCGGGCCGGGCTACTACCACTGAACTCCAACGTGCAAGCAAACCTAACAAGGAAGAACCATGCTCAACGAACAGACCTTGAACCAACTGCGCGCCCTGCGCCTGGACGGCATGGTGGCCGCCCTCAGCGACGCGGCCACCCACATCACGGCCAGCGAGCTGCCCTTTGAACAACGCCTGGCGCTGCTGGTGCAGCGCGAGGTGGACTGGCGTGACAGCAAGCGCCTGGAGCGCCTGTTGAAGGCGGCCCGCCTGAAGGTCTCCAGTGCCTGCCTGGAGGACATCGACTGGCGCGCCAGCCGGGGCCTGAGCCGAGAGGTCATCACCAGCCTGGCCGGCGGGGACTGGCTGCGCCATGGCCACAACGTGCTGCTCACCGGCGCCACCGGGTGCGGCAAGACGTGGCTCGCCTGCGCACTGGGGCAGCAGGCCGCGCGCCTGGGCTTCTCGGTGCTCTACACCCGCGCGCCACGGCTGCTGCAGGAGCTGCACGTGGCCCACGGCGATGGCAGCCTGGGCAAACGGCTGGCGCAACTGGCGCGGCTGGACCTGCTCATCCTGGACGACTTCGGCATCGCGCCGATTGCCGCGCACGAGCGAAACGACCTGCTGGAATTGCTGGACGACCGGGTGGGCACGCGCTCGACGCTCATCACCAGCCAGTTGCCGGTGACGGCCTGGCACGCCTGGCTGGACGAGCCCACGCTGGCCGACGCCATCCTGGACCGCATCGTGCACGGCTCGCACAAGATAGCCCTCAAGGGCGAGTCGATGCGCAAGCTCACCAAGGCCGTCTGAGCCGGCCGCGCCGACCGCCATTCCACGCTGATGGCGGACACTTCGGCTACGATTTGAGCGTCACTCAGGACACCCGCGCAACGTGTCCGCCATCGCCTGGAACGCTGTCCGCGATGGGAATGGAATCACTGTCCGCCATCAGTGGAATGCGCACCGAGTTGCCCAGCTATGGCTATCGTCGCGCCGGTGCGCTGCTCAATCGAGAGCGACGTTCGCAAGGTCAACAGGCGCTGAACCACAAGCGCATCTACCGGGTTATGGCGCAGCATCGACTGCTGTTGCCCAAGGCGCCCAAGCGACGGCATTCGAGCCGTGTTCACGATGGCCAGGTCAGTGTGCCGATGAGCAACATGCGCTGGTGCTCTGACGGCTTTGAGATCAAGTGCGATTCGGGCGAGACGGTCACAGCCACCTTCGCCAAGGACTGCTGCGACCGGGAGATCCTGGCCTGGCGGGCTTGGGAGGGCAAGGGGCTTGCGGGAGAGCCTGTGCGCGACATGCTGGTGGAAGCCGTGGAGCGGCGCTTTGGCACGGTTGAAGCCGTGCCCCTGGAGCGTGAATTGGAGTTCCTCACCGACAACGGCAGCGCCTACATCGCGCACGAGACGCGTGGCATTGCTAGATCGCTGGGCCTGAAGCCGATCAACACGCCCGTGTGCAGCCCGCAAAGCAACGGCATGGCCGAGAGCTTCGTGAACACCTTCAAGCGCGACTACATGAGCCGTATGGACCTGCGCGATGCGCCGACCGTGTTGGCGCAATTGCCGGGTGCGTTCGAGCACTTCAACGAAATCCACCTGCATTCGAGTTTGAAGATGATGTCGCCCAGGGAGTTCCGACGACGGCAGAATCACCCCGCCCATCAGGGCTAACTTAGCGACTGGACGGTGTCCGGAACTACGGGGGCAAGATCACTCATTTGGTCCGACAGCTTGCCGAATGGATAGGCGCAAGCTGTGTAGACTAGGTTCATGGCGACCATCACCCAGGGTACTAGTGCGACGGGATATCAACTCTAGGTACTCTGCTGGACAGTGCTACTGCCTGGGATGCAACCCCTAGCAGTTGCCAGTCGGACCTGTTGCGAACACATCTGCATGAAAGTCCTGTGCTAGCAGGCCCATATTGGAGGCAGCTGTGCGCACGGATTGAACAAGGGCCGGTGAGCCACAGCAGTGCACAACATGATCGTGCAGGTTGCCAAAGTGTATGCGTAGCGCGTCATCCACCCGACCTGGGTGAGCATCCGCAGGCACATCGCCTAGGTCGGTGATGGCTGCAATGTAGCGAAACTGTGGCCAGGCTTTGCGCCACTTGTCGATGGCGCTAGGAAGATATAGGCCCGAGGGGTTGCGAGCACCCCAAATCAGCGTGATGTCGCGCTGAACCTTGCGTTTGGCTAAGTCATCAAGAACGGATTTAATGGGCGCAAATCCCGTGCCACCTGCAACGCAAATCAGGGGCCTTGTGTCATCAGGCTTCAGTGCGATGCTGCCGAATGGCAGTTCGATATCCAATGTGTCACCAGACTTCAACTGCTGAACGATAGCGCTGAAGCGACCACCCGGTACATGCCTGACATGCAATGTGATGCCATCGCTCTCATGGGGGGGATTGGCCATAGAGTAGCTGCGGCTTTCCCCGCCGTCGAGGTGAATCAGCAGGTATTGGCCGGCTTCAAATTTGGCGCGCTTGCCCGCAGGCAGGCGTAGGCGCAGCAGCGAGACATCGGGTGCCGCCAGTGTATTGCTGTACACCTTGGCCGTAAAACGTTTGCGGGCTTCCGGGTCGAGGCGGCGAAAGGAGCTCGGCTGAATACGGATATTGCTGGCGGCGGTGCAGCCGCACAGCAATACCTGCTCCGAGGTGCAGAGTTCGCTGCGCACGGCCATGCCATTGAAGGAAGTAATATTTCCATCGAGCAGGGTACTCGCACAATTGCCACAGCTACCTTTGCGGCAGGAATAAGGTAGTTCGATGCCGGCCTGCAGGGCGGCATCCAGCACGGATTGCCCGGGCGCGCAGGGGAACGCGATATCAGAGTCGTGGATATGGATTTGATAATTCATGGAAGGGCCTCAGACCTGTTGGGCTCCGAGCAGGGCGATCGTGCGCAGGAGGGCCGTGGAGTCAGCCACGCCACGGCCTGCAATGTCCATGGCGCTGCCATGGCCCACACTGGAAAGCACCACCCTGCCACCGATGGAGAGTGCGCTGGCTCCGTTAGGTGCCAGCAGCTTGATGGGGATATGGCCCTGATCGTGCAGCATGGCTACATACAGGTCGTGCTTGCGCTGTGCCAGAACCATGTCAGCTCCCATGGGGCCGTCTACTGCTAGGCCGCGCTTGCGCAGTGTCTCGACAGCGGGAACGGTGATCTGGGAGTCCTCCAGGCCGAACAACTGTCCTTCAGATGCATGAGGGTTGATCCCGAATACAGCGACTTTTGGTTTAGGCACTCCGAGTAAGGTGCATGTCTGCACGGCAGCCTGCACCGCGTTGACCACCAACTGAGGCGAGAGCCGCTCCAATGCGCTGCGCACGCTTTCATGCAAAGTGACATGCACTATGCGCAGGCCAGCACCCACTAGCATCAGGAATACCTGGTCTTCGTTCATGCCAAGAACATTGGCGAGCAAAGATGGGTAGCCGCTGAACGCTATGCCTGCGCGGTGAATGGCCGTTTCATGGTGGGGGCAAGCAATGACGGCATCGACTTCGCCGTTTTCGCACGCCCGGATGGCTGCTGTTGCAGATTGCACCGTGGATAGGCCTGCCTGCGGGGTGATCTCTCCCCATTGCACTGGTTGTGCCAGCGAGCCGGCTTCCTCATGAATGAGGTCTTGAAGAAGGGGCTCCATTTGGCAGATCTGCGCTGCTTGTTCAAGAGCGCTCCACGGTCCATAGACCTTGATCAGGGATCTTTCGGTGGCAGACAACTGCTGAAGAGCTTTCAGTGCGATTTCAGGGCCAATACCGTGGGGGTCGCCGATGGCCAAAGCCAATCTACGGTGCACTATTGTCATAGCGGCAATGCCATCAGCGTGTCCGTCACCGTGCTGTCGCAAACTGCGATGCGTTCTTGCAGACGTAACTTGCCATCGATCGTGGTGAATTTGTCGAGGTACTCACCGCTGGCAAAGACCTCAGTTTCCCCGGTATGCATGATGCGCAGCACCATGAACGGCGTGGAAGCACTGGCCTGTGTTGCATCGCCTGACTGGATCGAAGGCAGTCCCAGAATATGGCGATAGCGATGGCGCTCGTAGATATTGGCTTCGCGCAGCGCAGAAATTCGGTCGGTGAGCATGTCCTGTGAATCCGCCCAGACAATGCCGGCAGCAAGCCCTTCAGCATGATTGTCGACATTGGTGACGCGATAGTGGCAATCCTTCGTGAAGAAGGTTGGCCATTGCTCCATGGCGTCACTGTCTATGGTCTTCGCGTAAGCGGCATTGAAGGCCGCGATTTGAATTTCATTGATCATGCTTGCATCTCCTGTCCCATATGCTTGCGGTAGGCCTTCCAAAAGCCGCGAACCGAGGTTTCCGTGGCGCGGCCCTCGCTAGAGCCTTCGTGGTCTCCGCCCATCTCGATGACCGCGTCAAGGTCGGCCGCACCTGCGATGCCGCGCTGAACGAATCCACCGACAGCTCCGTCTTCCATGGAAATGAATCCGGCCGGGCCGATGAGGTTGGCCTGTTTGAGTCTGACCTTGCGCTGCTCGGGACTGTCATCTGCATAGCCGAGATAGGTCCAGTTGAGTTCCGAGCTGGAGATGCTCTTGGGCAACAACTGACGCACGGCGATGCTGTTCTGAATCTGCTGCAGCACAAAGCCAGGGAACACAGAAAGGATCTG
>NZ_MTBE01000073.1:0-5774 GCF_002916785.1 Diaphorobacter sp. LR2014-1
GGCTCTGTTGCAAAGATTGGCGGCAGTCAGAGGTAGGCTGTCGCTCTGCGCCGATCAGGCGGCTGCTGCGAAATGGTGGTTGAGCATGCCCATGGCCTCCGTCAGCGCCGAGGGCCCAATGCCAAAAGCTCTCTCCACAAGGCGCACCTCGCCCCTGATGCCGGGCTGCAGGCACCAGGGGCGAGCCTGTCCTTTGCGCAGGGCTCGCATGACTTCGAATCCCTTGATCGTGGCATAGGCCGTGGGGATCGATTTGAAACCGCGCACCGGCTTGATCAGTATCTTGAGCTTTCCGTGATCGGCCTCGATCACGTTATTGAGATACTTCACCTGCCGGTGGGCCGTCTCCCGGTCCAGCTTTCCTTCGCGCTTCAATTCGGTGATCGCTGCACCATAGCTCGGCGCTTTGTCGGTATTGAGCGTGGCAGGCTTTTCCCAGTGCTTCAGGCCTCGCAGGGCCTTGCCCAGGAACCGCTTCGCTGCCTTGGCGCTGCGGGTCGGCGACAGGTAGAAATCGATCGTGTCGCCCCGCTTGTCGACTGCCCGGTACAGGTAGGTCCACTTGCCCCGCACCTTGACGTAGGTTTCATCCAGGCGCCAGCTCGGATCAAAGCCACGCCGCCAGAACCAGCGCAGCCGCTTCTCCATCTCCGGGGCGTAGCACTGGACCCAGCGATAGATCGTCGTATGGTCGACCGAAATGCCGCGTTCCGCCAGCATTTCCTCAAGGTCGCGATAGCTGATCGGATAGCGACAATACCAGCGCACCGCCCACAGGATCACATCACCCTGGAAATGGCGCCACTTGAAATCCGTCATCGTTCCGTCCGTCCAATCTCCGCCAAGCATGCTCAAGCTTCACGATTTTTGCAACAGAGCCCGCCTGGCCGTCTCTGAGGGGATGAGCCGGCGTCAGGCTGCAAAGCATTTCAACATATCGCGCGACAGCGTGGCGAAGATGGTGGCCTATTCGACGCCGCCTGGTTATCAGCGTCGCTCACCGATCCGGCGACCGAAGCTGGATGCATTCGTTTCGACGATCGAGCATTGGCTTGATGAGGATCTGAAGGTGCCGCGCAAGCAGCGCCATACGGCCAAGCGGGTGTTCGACCGTCTGCGTGGCGAATGCGGTTTCACCGGCGGTTACACGATCATCAAGGATTACATACGCGAGCGGGATCAGCGTCGGCAGGAGGTGTTCGTGCCTCTGTCGCATCCGCCTGGACACGCGCAGGCCGACTTCGGCGAGGCGACGGTCGTGATTGGCGGCGTGGAGCAGAAGGCGCGCTTCTTCGTGCTCGATCTGCCGCATAGCGACGGGTGCTATGTGCGCGCCTATCCTGCGGCGGTGGCCGAAGCCTGGGTCGATGGCCACATCCATGCGTTCGCGTTCTTCGGGGCCGTACCGCGGTCGATCGTCTATGACAACGACCGCTGCCTTGTGGCGAAGATCCTGCCGGACGGCACACGCAAGCGGGCGACGTTGTTCAGCGGTTTCCTGTCCCATTACCTGATCCGCGATCGCTACGGCCGTCCCGGCAAAGGCAACGACAAGGGGAATGTCGAGGGTCTGGTGGGCTATGCCCGGCGTAACTTCATGGTGCCGATCCCGCAGTTTCCGACATGGGATGCGTTCAACGCCTTTCTGGAAGAGCAATGCCGCAAACGCCAGCGCGACAAGTTGCGCGGCGAGAGCGAGACGATCGGCGAGCGGCTTCAACGGGACCTGGATGCCATGCGCGCCTTGCCGGTATCGCCCTTCGACGCCTGCGACCAGGTCAGCACAAAGGTCACGGCGCAGTCTTTGGCCCGCTACAAGACGAACGACTATTCCGTTCCGGTCGCCTATGGCCATCAGGATGTCTGGGTCAGAGGCTATGTCGACGAGGTGGTGATCGGTTGCCGCGGCGAGATCATCGCCCGTCATCCTCGGAGTTGGGAGCGGGAGGACGTCGTCTTCGATCCAGTCCATTATCTGCCGCTGATCGAGCAGAAGATCAATGCCCTGGATCAAGCGGCTCCTCTCCAGGGTTGGGACCTGCCGGACGAATTCGCCACGTTGCGCCGGCTAATGGAAGGTCGCATGGCCAAGCATGGCCGTCGGGAATACGTGCAGGTTCTGCGCCTGCTGGAAAGCTTCGAGCTTGCCGATCTGCATGCGGCGGTGAAGCAGGCGATCCAGCTCGGAGCGATCGGCTTTGATGCGGTCAAGCATCTGATCCTGTGCCGGGTGGAGCGCCGGCCGCCTCGACTGGACCTGGCGATCTATCCCTACCTGCCAAGGGCAACGGTCGAGAAGACCTCTGCGAAGGCGTACATGCGCCTCCTGTCGTCGAATGCGGGAGAAGCGGCATGAGCACCGAAGCACCCGATATCCTGCTCGCCCATTATCTCAAGACCCTGAAGCTGCCGACCTTCCAGCGGGAGTACCAGAAGCTGGCCCGGCTATGCGCCACCGAAGGCGTCGATCATGTCGGCTACCTGTTCCGGCTTGCCGAACGGGAGATGATCGAACGGGACCGCCGCAAGGTCGAACGTCGGATCAAGGCGGCCAAATTCCCGGTCGTCAAAAGCCTCGACAGCTTCGACTTCGCCGGCATACCCAAGCTGAACAAAATGCAGGTGCTGGAACTGGCGCGATGCGAATGGATCGAGCGGCGCGAGAACGTCATTGCTCTTGGTCCCAGTGGAACCGGCAAGACGCATGTGGCGCTCGGTCTCGGCCTGGCCGCATGCCAGAAGGGCCTGTCCGTCGGCTTCACCACGGCCGCCGCCCTGGTCAGTGAGATGATGGAGGCGCGTGATGAGCGGCGTCTGCTTCGGTTCCAGAAGCAGATGGCAGCCTACAAGCTGCTCATCATCGACGAGCTGGGCTTTGTGCCGCTGTCGAAGACCGGTGCGGAGTTGCTGTTCGAGCTGATCTCGCAACGCTACGAGCGCGGCGCCACCTTGATCACCAGCAATCTGCCTTTCGACGAATGGACGGATACACTGGGGTCCGAGCGTCTAACTGGCGCTCTGCTCGATCGCATCACCCACCACGTCAACATCCTCGAGATGAACGGCGACAGCTATCGTCTCGCCCAAAGCCGCGCCCGAAAGGCAGGCTGAAAACCTCCCGAAAAATCGCCACGCCGGCCTGAAACCCCCGCTCGGGCTTAAGCCCTCCCGGCGGTCTCAGGCCGGCGCCGCAGTGGCCGACTTTTGCTCCGCCCCCTGGCCGGGTTTTACTCCGCCGTTGACAGAATGGAAGGTAAGGAGTTACCTGCTGTTAGCTCGGAGCCGTAGTAATGAACCCGATTACTATCTCATGACTTGCGTCCGCAATGATACGCTGATTCGAACGGAACAAGGGTTAAAGCTTAAGTCCAGGAAGATTTTGCTGGACCAAAGCACCCTGGGAATGGATAACCTGGCGGTCTTTTTCTAAAAACTATGTTTTCAGGGGGATAGCCCCCTGGGGTTCTTAACCTATATATGGATGAAAAAAAGTTTAAGGAGGAAAGAAAAAATGACGAAACGATTGGAAAACAAGGTGGCTTTCATTACCGGGGCCGCTGGGGGACAAGGGCGGGCTGCCGCAGTGGTTTTTGCCCGTGAAGGAGCAAAAGTGGCCGTGGTTGATGTAGACGAAAAGGGGATTGAAGAGACGGCTCGTCTTGTAAAAGAGACAGGGGGTGAAGCCATCGCCATCCGCTGCGATGTCTCCAATGAAGAGCAGGTGAAGGGGGCCATCCAAAAAACGGTGGATACTTTTGGAAAACTGACCACGTTGTACAATAACGCAGGCATTGCCCATAAAAATTTGATGATTCTAGCCCATGAGCTCAGTGTGGAAGAGTGGGAAAAGATCCAAAATGTGAACACGAAAGGCATGTTTCTTGTGGTGAAGTACGGAATTCCCGAGCTTCTCAAAGCGGGCGGCGGAACAATCATCAACACATCATCTACGGCGGGTCTGATTAACAGCCCGGGGGGACCTTCCTACACCGCTTCCAAAGGAGCCATTATCTCCTTTACCCGACATCTGGCTGCTACGTATGCTAAAAAGGGAATTCGGGCCAATGCCATCGCTCCGGGGTATGTCATCACACTGATGACAAAGGCCATGGAAGATCTACTCCCTGAATTGGATAAGGTGGCTTCGGAAGCAACTCCCCTTGGCCGGGGAGCGCAACCGGAGGAGATTGCCAATGTGGCTCTCTTCCTTGCATCGGATGAGTCTTCCTTTGTGACAGGAGCCGTGATTGTAGCCGATGGCGGCATGACCATTGTTTAAATCATTCGAAAGGAGCAATTCCCATGTGGTTGGTGCGATTAACGATTAAAAAACCGATGAATCAGATCGATCCGAAGTGGTTTGAAGAGCATGAAGCGAGAAATGGGGAATTCCGGGTGAAGGGGATCATCCTGGCCAACGGGGCGTTTGCCGATGGGAGCGGCGGGTCCATTCTCTACAACTGTTCCAAAGAAGAGTTGGACACCTACCTGAGCCGTGATCCTCTGGTCGTCCATGACGTGGTTGATTATGAGGCGAAGGAATGGAACGTCACGTTCTCCCCAAAAATCCTTGTATAACCCAACTAATGCGAAAGAGGAGGAGGCACATGACGGACGAAAGGGAAACGATCGTAGGCAATGAGTTTACCCTTGTGAAGATTCGGAAGGTATATACGCGTAACGGGGAAAGGCTGGAGATCTATTCGCCCAAGCTAAAACGTTCCATTCAACTGGATCCCTTAGCCCTAGAAAGTTTAACCTGGCAAGATCCTGAGGTTTTTACAAAGTTTTTGGCAAAACCGTTTGGAACATGAGGCGAGAAGTGAGATCATTCCCCCTTTTACACAGATAGGCCGGAAGCTCCCGCCTGCCGCAGGAAGCGGGCGGGGGCAGGGGCTCTGTTGCAAAAATCGTGAAGCTTGAGCATGCTTGGCGGAGATTGGACGGACGGAACGATGACGGATTTCAAGTGGCGCCATTTCCAGGGTGATGTGATCCTGTGGGCGGTGCGCTGGTATTGTCGCTATCCGATCAGCTATCGCGACCTTGAGGAAATGCTGGCGGAACGCGGCATTTCGGTCGACCATACGACGATCTATCGCTGGGTCCAGTGCTACGCCCCGGAGATGGAGAAGCGGCTGCGCTGGTTCTGGCGGCGTGGCTTTGATCCGAGCTGGCGCCTGGATGAAACCTACGTCAAGGTGCGGGGCAAGTGGACCTACCTGTACCGGGCAGTCGACAAGCGGGGCGACACGATCGATTTCTACCTGTCGCCGACCCGCAGCGCCAAGGCAGCGAAGCGGTTCCTGGGCAAGGCCCTGCGAGGCCTGAAGCACTGGGAAAAGCCTGCCACGCTCAATACCGACAAAGCGCCGAGCTATGGTGCAGCGATCACCGAATTGAAGCGCGAAGGAAAGCTGGACCGGGAGACGGCCCACCGGCAGGTGAAGTATCTCAATAACGTGATCGAGGCCGATCACGGAAAGCTCAAGATACTGATCAAGCCGGTGCGCGGTTTCAAATCGATCCCCACGGCCTATGCCACGATCAAGGGATTCGAAGTCATGCGAGCCCTGCGCAAAGGACAGGCTCGCCCCTGGTGCCTGCAGCCCGGCATCAGGGGCGAGGTGCGCCTTGTGGAGAGAGCTTTTGGCATTGGGCCCTCGGCGCTGACGGAGGCCATGGGCATGCTCAACCACCATTTCGCAGCAGCCGCCTGATCGGCGCAGAGCGACAGCCTACCTCTGACTGCCGCCAATCTTTGCAACAGAGCC
>NZ_MTBE01000074.1:0-5535 GCF_002916785.1 Diaphorobacter sp. LR2014-1
CCTTGAACGATTGGGTCAAGAAGGCCGAGGTCGACAGCGGCCAGCGTGCCGGTACCACCACGTCAGAAGCCCAGCGCATCAAGGAGCTGGAACGTGAGGTCAAGGAGCTGCGCCGGGCCAACGACATCCTGAAGACGGCCAGCGCGTTTTTTGCGCAGGCGGAGCTCGACCGCCGATTGAAGTCTTGAAGAACTACATCGACCGCCACCGTGACGACTACGGGGTCGAGCCCATCTGCCGGGTGCTGCAGATGGCCCCATCGTGTTACTGGCGCCACGCAGCCCGGCAACGTAACCCGCAACTGCGCAGTCAACGCGCCCAGCGTGACGAGTGCTTGAAGGCGGACATCCAGCGCGTGTGGCATGCCAACTGGCAGGTCTACGGGGCCGATAAGGTCTGGCTGCAGATGAACCGCGAGGGCATCCCGGTGGCACGTTGTACTGTGGAGCGACTGATGCGTGCCATGCACCGCAAGACTTCGGCTTGGCCCTTGTGGCACTGGTTGCCCTGATGTTCTGGAAGCTGCCGCCGTGGCTGGTCGTAGTTGGTAGTGGTGTCGCGGGCTGGTTGTTGAGCGTGACCCTGTGAGGTTCCGAGCGTGACCGACAAAGACCTTTACGGCGGATTGATCCGTTTGCACATCCTGCATCACGCAGCCGAAGAACCCATCTTCGGCCTCGGCATCATCGAGGAATTGCGACACCACGGTTACGAGATCAGCGCGGGCACCTTGTATCCGATGCTGCACGGATTGGAAAAGAAGGGTTATCTCACTTCACGGCATGAGCGCACAGGCCGTCGTGAACGGCGGGTCTACGAAATAACCGAACAAGGCCGTATCGCGTTGCAAGAAGCTAAGGCCAAGGTGAAAGAGCTTTTTGGGGAGCTGATCGAGGGCAAATGACGGCATCACGGCGTAGTGCAGATGGGGCCTGACATTTCCTGCATTCGCCTTCTGATAACGACAGCGCCGGTTGCCTTGGCAGGCCTGTCACAAACGAACGTTTTCAAGAAGAAGGAGGCCGCACCTGTCGCCGTTGGGCTGGGAGCACATCAACCTGACCGGTGATTACCTGTGGCGCAGCAGCGCCAAGATCGGCGTGGGCAAGTTCAGGCCGTTACGACCGTTGCAACCGGCCTAGCGCCCCTCAAGGTGTAATTGATGATGCTATCACAAAGAATTTTAGATCCTGGTATCTCGGCCGCATTAGGCGCTGCGATATTGTTCGGCGCGGGCACCCCGCTGGCCAAGCATCTCCTGAGCAGCGTCAGCCCTTGGCTGCTTGCCGGACTGCTCTATCTCGGCTCAGGGATCGGGCTGACGCTCTACCGCTGGCTGCGCCGTGCGCCGTCCGCGCGTGTACCACGCGGTGAAATGAAGTGGCTCGCGGGCGCGGTTTTGGCCGGTGGTGTCATTGCCCCCGTCTTGTTAATGCTGGGGCTAACCGGCATGCCTGCTTCAGGCGCTTCGTTGCTACTGAACGCCGAAGGCGTATTCACGGCACTGCTGGCCTGGTTCGCCTTCAAAGAGAACTTTGATCGACGCATTGCACTGGGCATGGTGGCCATCGTGGCGGGCGTGCTCGTACTGAACTGGCCCGGTGAAGCGCGATTTGCCGGGTGGCCATCGGCGTTAGCCGTTCTAGGCGCCTGTTTCGCCTGGGGCATCGACAACAACCTGACGCGCAAGGTGTCGCTGTTGGATACGACGTGGGTTGCTTCGCTGAAAGGCATGGCCGCCGGAACAGTCAACCTCGCACTGGCCATAGCGCTGGGCGCATCCCTGCCGTCTTGGCAGAGCGGAGCAGGCGCGATGCTGGTCGGTTTTTTCTCTTATGGTGTCAGCCTGGCCTTGTTTGTCATAGGGCTGCGCCATCTCGGCACAGCCCGCACTGGCGCGTATTTCTCGGTTGCCCCGTTCATCGGAGCGGTAATCGCCGTCGCAATGGGCGATTCAGTCAGCGCCTCGTTATTGATCGCGGGATCGCTGATGGCATGGGGCATATGGCTGCATTTGACCGAACACCATGAGCATCCACACACGCACGAAGTGACGGAGCACGAGCATCAACACGTCCACGACGAACATCACCAACATGGGCACGATTTTTCTGTTACGCCTGGTACAAAGCACGACCATCGGCACCAGCACGAACCGTTGACGCACTCGCACACGCATTTCCCGGACGCCCATCACCGGCATGAGCATTGAGCTGTTCGGCTATTCAATGGCTTAACGTGCTTTATTTTCCGTTTTCTGAAACGCCCCCTTCAAGGTCTGCGGCACGCAGCCAATCTTGGGGGCTATTGATTCAATGGCTGCCCACAGCGAAGGGTAGTTGGCTCGGTGCTCCTGCACCATGCGTACGGCACGCTCGCGCACCTCGGGCGAGAACTTGTTTGACTTGGTCATAGCTCCATCTTCTCAAGTGTTGGAGCCTCCTCAAAACCCGGGGCGATTCAAGAACGATCAATGAAAGCTGCCAATTGATCAAGCTGATCTGGCGCTTGAGAGAGACATTGGCGCAATGCGCCTGAGAGAATACCCATCAATGAAAAAGGCAACGTGTAAACACGTTGCCTTTTAGCTCATCTAGAGGCAGCTGAACCTTAACTGACTGGCATTAGGCATAAAGCCCCTTTCAGTGTTTATCAAACATTCCCCATCAAGTCACTCGCAAGCTCAGCCTCCGTCATATCCCGCCGTGTTGATATCGCATGAATAGCTACTTCTAGTGGCTACCAGTCGGGCTCGTCGCAAAAACATCCGCGTGGAAGTCCTGTGCTAACAGGCCCATATCGGAAGCTGCTGTGCGCACGGATTGAACAAGGGCCGGTGAGCCACAGCAGTGCACAACATGATCGTGCAGGTTGCCAAAGTGTATGCGTAGCGCGTCATCCACCCGACCTGGGTGAGCATCCGCAGGCACATCGCCTAGGTCGGTGATGGCTGCAATGTAGCGAAACTGTGGCCAGGCTTTGCGCCACTTGTCGATGGCGCTAGGAAGATATAGGCCCGAGGGGTTGCGAGCACCCCAAATCAGCGTGATGTCGCGCTGAACCTTGCGTTTGGCTAAGTCATCAAGAACGGATTTAATGGGCGCAAATCCCGTGCCACCTGCAACGCAAATCAGGGGCCTTGTGTCATCAGGCTTCAGTGCGATGCTGCCGAATGGCAGTTCGATATCCAATGTGTCACCAGACTTCAACTGCTGAACGATAGCGCTGAAGCGACCACCCGGTACATGCCTGACATGCAATGTGATGCCATCGCTCTCATGGGGGGGATTGGCCATAGAGTAGCTGCGGCTTTCCCCGCCGTCGAGGTGAATCAGCAGGTATTGGCCGGCTTCAAATTTGGCGCGCTTGCCCGCAGGCAGGCGTAGGCGCAGCAGCGAGACATCGGGTGCCGCCAGTGTATTGCTGTACACCTTGGCCGTAAAACGTTTGCGGGCTTCCGGGTCGAGGCGGCGAAAGGAGCTCGGCTGAATACGGATATTGCTGGCGGCGGTGCAGCCGCACAGCAATACCTGCTCCGAGGTGCAGAGTTCGCTGCGCACGGCCATGCCATTGAAGGAAGTAATATTTCCATCGAGCAGGGTACTCGCACAATTGCCACAGCTACCTTTGCGGCAGGAATAAGGTAGTTCGATGCCGGCCTGCAGGGCGGCATCCAGCACGGATTGCCCGGGCGCGCAGGGGAACGCGATATCAGAGTCGTGGATATGGATTTGATAATTCATGGAAGGGCCTCAGACCTGTTGGGCTCCGAGCAGGGCGATCGTGCGCAGGAGGGCCGTGGAGTCAGCCACGCCACGGCCTGCAATGTCCATGGCGCTGCCATGGCCCACACTGGAAAGCACCACCCTGCCACCGATGGAGAGTGCGCTGGCTCCGTTAGGTGCCAGCAGCTTGATGGGGATATGGCCCTGATCGTGCAGCATGGCTACATACAGGTCGTGCTTGCGCTGTGCCAGAACCATGTCAGCTCCCATGGGGCCGTCTACTGCTAGGCCGCGCTTGCGCAGTGTCTCGACAGCGGGAACGGTGATCTGGGAGTCCTCCAGGCCGAACAACTGTCCTTCAGATGCATGAGGGTTGATCCCGAATACAGCGACTTTTGGTTTAGGCACTCCGAGTAAGGTGCATGTCTGCACGGCAGCCTGCACCGCGTTGACCACCAACTGAGGCGAGAGCCGCTCCAATGCGCTGCGCACGCTTTCATGCAAAGTGACATGCACTATGCGCAGGCCAGCACCCACTAGCATCAGGAATACCTGGTCTTCGTTCATGCCAAGAACATTGGCGAGCAAAGATGGGTAGCCGCTGAACGCTATGCCTGCGCGGTGAATGGCCGTTTCATGGTGGGGGCAAGCAATGACGGCATCGACTTCGCCGTTTTCGCACGCCCGGATGGCTGCTGTTGCAGATTGCACCGTGGATAGGCCTGCCTGCGGGGTGATCTCTCCCCATTGCACTGGTTGTGCCAGCGAGCCGGCTTCCTCATGAATGAGGTCTTGAAGAAGGGGCTCCATTTGGCAGATCTGCGCTGCTTGTTCAAGAGCGCTCCACGGTCCATAGACCTTGATCAGGGATCTTTCGGTGGCAGACAACTGCTGAAGAGCTTTCAGTGCGATTTCAGGGCCAATACCGTGGGGGTCGCCGATGGCCAAAGCCAATCTACGGTGCACTATTGTCATAGCGGCAATGCCATCAGCGTGTCCGTCACCGTGCTGTCGCAAACTGCGATGCGTTCTTGCAGACGTAACTTGCCATCGATCGTGGTGAATTTGTCGAGGTACTCACCGCTGGCAAAGACCTCAGTTTCCCCGGTATGCATGATGCGCAGCACCATGAACGGCGTGGAAGCACTGGCCTGTGTTGCATCGCCTGACTGGATCGAAGGCAGTCCCAGAATATGGCGATAGCGATGGCGCTCGTAGATATTGGCTTCGCGCAGCGCAGAAATTCGGTCGGTGAGCATGTCCTGTGAATCCGCCCAGACAATGCCGGCAGCAAGCCCTTCAGCATGATTGTCGACATTGGTGACGCGATAGTGGCAATCCTTCGTGAAGAAGGTTGGCCATTGCTCCATGGCGTCACTGTCTATGGTCTTCGCGTAAGCGGCATTGAAGGCCGCGATTTGAATTTCATTGATCATGCTTGCATCTCCTGTCCCATATGCTTGCGGTAGGCCTTCCAAAAGCCGCGAACCGAGGTTTCCGTGGCGCGGCCCTCGCTAGAGCCTTCGTGGTCTCCGCCCATCTCGATGACCGCGTCAAGGTCGGCCGCACCTGCGATGCCGCGCTGAACGAATCCACCGACAGCTCCGTCTTCCATGGAAATGAATCCGGCCGGGCCGATGAGGTTGGCCTGTTTGAGTCTGACCTTGCGCTGCTCGGGACTGTCATCTGCATAGCCGAGATAGGTCCAGTTGAGTTCCGAGCTGGAGATGCTCTTGGGCAACAACTGACGCACGGCGATGCTGTTCTGAATCTGCTGCAGCACAAAGCCAGGGAACACAGAAAGGATCTG
>NZ_MTBE01000075.1:0-4872 GCF_002916785.1 Diaphorobacter sp. LR2014-1
CTGGTAGAAATCTTTCGAACCTACTTCAATTATTGCGAGGTCGGCGAAGACGGGAAGACTCCCGCCATGCGGCTCGGATTGGCGAAGGGACCAATTACGGCGGAGGACATCATCTATTACCAACCGCCTTTGCCACCGCGCCGGAGGGCACCGCCCAAACCTGCAGAGCCCAAGCCGCTGCCGCCAGGCGTCTGGCCGGCTGAACTGTTCGACGTCCGAAAAGAAGAACCCCTCCTCACCTTGCGGCGGGAGGGGTCTGAAACGAACCGAGCTGCTGGCTTAGCAACTCCTAGCGAGAACGGCTAGCAGAAAGCGCGCCCTGTCCGATGAAGACGTGGCTCAAGCCGTGAAGGCGTGGCGCAGTGGCTGGTACACGCAGGCTGTGCTGGCGGACATGCTCGGCGTCACTGTGGCATGCCTGCGTGATTGCATCCACCGCCACGAGCGCCGCGGCCGATGGGCAGAGTTACAGCCGTAAAATGATTCAATGCTTGATGACCGCTCCAAGTTGTTACTCAAGGCCTTGGTGGAACGCTACATAGCCGAGGGGCAGCCAGTCGGCTCCAGAACCTTGTCGCGGGCATCAGGGCTTGAATTGTCGCCCGCCACCATACGCAATGTGATGGCAGACCTGGAGGACCTGGGGCTTATTGCCAGCCCCCACACCTCCGCGGGCCGTGTGCCCACCGCCAAGGGCTATCGCCTGTTCGTCGACACCATGCTCACCGTGCAGCAGGAGCAGTTGCCGACAGTCCAGCTCATGCCCGAGCAGCCGCAGAAGGTGATCGCCAACGCCGCCCACCTGTTGTCGAGCCTGTCGCAGTTCGTGGGTGTGGTGATGGCGCCGCGGCGCGCCTCGGTGTTTCGCCACATTGAATTCCTGCGGCTGTCCGAGAAGCGTTTTTTGGTGATCATCGTCTCGCCCGACGGTGATGTGCAGAACCGCGTGACCTTTACCGAGGTCGATTACTCCCAGTCGCAACTGGTGGAGGCCGCCAACTTCCTCAACGCCAACTACGCGGGCCTCACCATGGAGCAGGTGCGCGAGCGCCTGAAGCTGGAGGTGGACAAGCTGCGCGGAGAAATCGCGGCGCTGATGCAGGCCGCGGTGAGCGTGGGCTCGGAGGCCATGTCCGGGTCGCAGGACGAGGTGGTGTTCTCGGGCGAGCGCAACCTGCTGTCTGTGAGCGATTTTTCCAGCGACATGAGCCACTTGCGCCGTGCGTTCGACCTGTTCGAACAAAAGACGCAGATCCTGCGCCTGCTGGACATTTCCAGCCGGGCAGAAGGGGTGCGCATTTTCATCGGTGGAGAGAGCCAGGTGGTGCCATTTGAAGAGCTGTCCGTGGTGAGTGCACCCTATGAGGTCGACGGTCAGGTGGTGGGCACCCTGGGCGTGATCGGCCCCACGCGCATGCCCTATGACCGCATGATCCAGATCGTGGACATCACCTCCAAGCTGGTCTCCAACGCCCTGAGCCACCGGAAGTAGCCCCTACAATACGCGCCGCTGCGCCGCCTACGAGGCAGGGCAGCGCACCCCTTGGGGCGTTAGCTCAGTTGGTTAGAGCAGAGGACTCATAATCCTTTGGTCGTTGGTTCAAGTCCAACACGCCCTACCAAGTAGATAAAGGAAATCCTGCTATCAGTACGGTAGCGGGATTTTTTCTTTGAGGGTTCATGTAGCCGTCAGTCAATGGTTTTGAGTGGCTTGCCGTCAGTTCACCCATCGCTGTCGATCGCCTCTAGTCGCTGGGTTTTTCCCCGAAGCTCGATGCAGGCGAGTATTCACTGGCTGCGCTGACACCGGAACTGATCGCCAAGTACCGCGACGACCGACTCTCTGGCCTGGATCGCAAAGACTCCAAGGGCAAAGCCTTTCCCCAAGGACTCAGTGTTTAGCTTGGAAGCTTCGCGATTACCTTGATTTCGAACTGGAAGCCGTAAAGCCAGGTTACGCCGATACCGGTCAGCGTGGGATAGGGGGCCTTGCCCCAATAGTCCGGCACGATCTGCCAAATGCGCTCGAAATTCTTCTCGGGATCCACTACGAACGCCGTCACGTCGACTACGTCGTCAAAGCTGCACCCGGCGGCCTCCAGCACAGCGTTCAGGTGAGTGAAGGCGAGGCGGACTTGAGATGCCAGATCGGGCTCTGGCGTGCCATCTGCACGGCTGCCCACTTGGCCCGAGACGAATAGAAAGCCGTTGGACCGGACCGCTGGTGAGTAGCGGTTCTTCTCGTAAAGAGCTTGGCGGCCTGGCGGGAAGACAACGTCGCGTGGAGGCATGGGACATCTTTCATTGGATAAAAGAACCCACTGTAGGCACTGTATCTGTTCGGATAAACAGGAAAGTATCATCAAGACTGTTTGCAGAATCTGGACAATCTCCTGACCTCTATGGATCGTTTCGACGCTATGGTGGCCTTTGCTCGCGTGGTAGAAACACGCAGCTTTACCCAGGCCGCTCAAACGCTGCACATGAGCAAAACTACGGTAACTCAGCTTGTGCAGCAGTTGGAAGCGCGTTTACGGGTCAGGCTTTTGAACCGCACCACCCGCAAAGTGAACGTGACAGCCGAAGGGGCCGCCTATTACGAGCGTGTCGTGCGTCTGTTGGGTGACCTGGATGATGCGGAGACCAGTCTGACCAGTGCCTCGAGCGCGCCTCAAGGCCGCCTGCGGGTGGACGTGCCCAGCCCTCTGGCACGCATGGTCCTTGTTCCGGCTTTCGCTGCATTCCATGCGCGCTATCCGGACATCCAGGTGCACATGGGTGTAAGTGACCGAGTGGTCGATCTGATCGATGAAAACGTCGATTGCGTGGTGCGGGGAGGTGAGCCGGGCGACGCCTCGCTTGTGGCAAGGCATGTAGGCGATCTTTCCATGGGGCTCTATGCGGCACCTACATACTTGGCGAATGCCGGAATGCCCTTGCACCCCAAGAACCTGGAGGCCGCACCGCACCACATCGTGGGCTTTCTGGGATCAAGCACCGGACGCGTCTTATCCTGCGTATTGCACCGCGGTGACGAACAAGTGCGCGTGATGGGCCGTTACGCGATTGCCACCGACGATGGCAATGCCTATCTGGCGGCAGGCATTGCCGGTCTGGGGGCGCTCTGGTTGCCGCAGTACATGGCAGCGCCTCATATGGCGCGGGGCGAACTGGCGCCGCTGTTTGAGGACTGGTCCATTGCGCCGATGCCGCTGTATATCGCGTTTCCTCCCAACCGTCATGTGGGCGCTCGGCTGCGGGTGTTCATGGATTGGATGGTTGAACTGATGAAGACACATGCTCCGCTGTCCGGGGCGTATCCGCATCGGCGCTGAGAGGAGGGGCGTTGGACTGCGCCAGGGGATTGCGTCACCTGGCAGCCAACGGGTGCGGCACGACCTGCAGCTCACAGCTTCTCTGGCCATAACGACAAGCGGCGCTCTTGGGGCACACTCTGGTCGATGACTGTCGCCAGATCGGGAGTGTCAGGATTTCTGTGTGTGAGGCTGTTGAATCCGTCACTCAATCGTGAGGCGGCTTGGTGATCTTACTGGCCCGATCTGGTAAATCGGTCCTCGTAGAGGATCGCAAATTGGTTCATCGCTGATTTCCAGTGGTTGGCCGCCCGCCCCCAGTCCGCGGTGATGTTGCGCAGCGCCAGCCAGATCAGCTTGGTGGCCGCCTCGTCGCTGGGGAAGTGGCCGCGCGTTTTGATGATCTTGCGCAGCCGTGCGTTCACGCTCTCGATGGCGTTGGTGGTGTAGATCACGCGCCGCACCTCGGGCGGGAAGGCGAAGAACGGGATGACCTTGTCCCAGGCCCGGCGCCAGGCGCTGACCACGGTCGGGAACCGCTGCCCCCAGGGGCCGGCCGCAAACGCATCCAACTCGGCCTCGGCCGCCTCGGCGCTCACCGCGGTGTAGATGGGTTTGATGGCTGCGGCCAGCGCCTTGCGGTCTTTCCATGACGCAAAGTCCAGGCCACCCCGGATCAGGTGCACGATGCAGGTCTGCAGCGTCGTCGCCGGGAACACTGCGCCCAGCGCCTCTGGCATGCCCTTGAGGCCGTCGGTGACGGCAATCAGGATGTCCTGCACCCCGCGCGTCTTCAGATCGTTGAAGACCTTCATCCAGAACTTCGCCCCCTCGGTGTTCTCGATCCAGATTCCCAGGATGTCGCGCGAGCCGTCAGGCAGTACGCCCAGCGCCAGGTAGACGGCCTTGGAGCGCACCACCGCATCCTCGCGAATCTTGACCCGCAGCGCATCGAAGAACACCACCGGGTACATCGCCTCCAGCGGCCGTGTCTGCCAGGCCGTGACCTCGCCCATCACCTCATCGGTGACACGGCTGATGAGCTCGGGCGAGACGTCCACCGAGTACATCTCAGCCAGGAAACCCTGGATCTCGCGCACCGTCATGCCGCGTGCGTACATGGCGATGATCTTGTCGTCGAAACCCGTAAAGCGCCGCTCGTGCTTGCCAATGAGCTGCGGCTCGAAGCTGCCTTCGCGATCGCGTGGGACATCGATGCGCAGCGCCCCCACATCGGTCAGTACGGTCTTGGTGCTCTTGCCGTTGCGGTGGTTGGCTGATCCGCCTGTGGGCTTGGCTTGGCCGGGCGCATAGCCTAGGTGATGACTCATCTCGGCGCCCAGCGCCCGCTCAAGAATTGACTTCTTGAACTGATCGAACAGCCCTTGGACTTGGCCCGGCGTCATGGGCCCGGTCACCAACTGGTCAAGCAGCTCGGCCGGGATGTGAAATTGCGGCTGTGCCGCCTGGTCCGCCAAAGCGGTGGGTTTGGTCTTGCGTGGCATTCATGCTCCTTGTCGACATGCTATGCCTCACACACAAAATTTCTGACAAGCTC
>NZ_MTBE01000076.1:0-4807 GCF_002916785.1 Diaphorobacter sp. LR2014-1
CTAGCTACCAAAAGGAGGCCCCCCGGCTCTGCCGGGGAGGCAGTAGAAGTTTGACTTTTCAGGAGGTTGTCCACCGTAGAGACTTTCAATCGTGAGCCGCCAAGCAAACGAAAGGAAGAAACACGATGGACAAGTATGAAAGTTTGAGTCACACGGCCTGGGATTGCAAATATCACGTGGTCTTCATCCCCAAGTGTCGAAGGCGAACGCTGTACAAGCAGCTACGCGAACACCTGGGTGAGGTATTCAGAAAGTTGGCCGCGCAAAAGGAATGCAGGGTTGAAGAGGGGCATCTGATGCCCGATCACGTGCACATGATGCTGTCGATCCCACCGAAGTACTCGGTGTCGCAGGTGGTGGGCTTTATCAAAGGCAAGAGCGCAATCCACCTTGCGCGGGTGTACGGAGAGCGAAAGCGCAACTTCGTGGGTCAGCACTTCTGGGCGCGAGGGTACTTCGTCTCGACGGTGGGACGCGACGAAGCGGTGATACGGGAGTACATCCGAAACCAGGAGAAGGAAGACGAGAGGTTGGACCAACTCGGTCTATGGAGGTGAGTAGCCACCGATAGGTGGCCCCAAGAATGAGGGGCCGCGTTAGCGACCCCTTACAGCCGCTTTGAGCGGCTCACATCCCGAATGCCCCCGGCTTTGCCGGGGGATGGTTACCCGTTCAGGCCGGTACCTGCACGCTGCCTACGGCGATGCGGTTGCGCCCGGCGCGCTTGGCCTGGTAGCAGGCCATGTCGGCGGCATAGAGCAGCGCCGCCACACCGTGCGCACCGGGCGCCAGCGGGACCAGCCCCACGCTCAGGCCCAGGGTGAAGCTGCGCCCGCCATATGCGGGCTCCCACGCCTGCACGGCGGCGCGCAACTGCTCGGCCACGGCCTTCCCGCGCGCCAAGGAGCTGCCGGGCAGCACGATGGCGAACTCATCGCCGCCCACGCGCGCAGCCCAGCCGTTGTGCCGCACTTCCGATTCGAGCAGACGTGCCAGATGGCGCAGTACGTCATCGCCCGCATCATGGCCGGCAACGTCGTTGACCACGGTGAAATGGTCCAGGTCCATGAACAGCAGCACCCCGCCGTCTTCCTCCGGCACACCCCACGGGCCCCGCGCAGCACGCGCGTCCAGCAGCATCTGCAGGCGCAACTCAAACTCCGCGCGGTTGAGCAGTTGGGTCAAGGGGTCGTGGGCGCGCTCCCAGGACTGCTGCTGGCGCGCTGCACGCTCCGCAGTGAAGTCTTCCAGCGTCCACACCAGGCCGCTGGACGGCACGCCGGGCTCCACCAGTTGCCCCTGCGCCCGCACCCACAGCGTGCTGCCGTCCTTGCGCAGCAGCGGCAGTTCGCCATCGAAGCTGCCGTGGGCCGCAAACCGCGCACGCACCTGCTGGGCCACATCCGCTGCGCCGGGCGGTGAGGCCAGCAGATCCGTCAGCCGGCGCCCCTGGAGCTGCGCCGGCGCATAGCCCAGCATGCGGCCGGCCTGCTGGCTGACGACCTCCACCTGCTCGTCGCGGCTGACGACGATGCCCAACGGCACGTGCGCCAGCACCGCACGCAACTGGCGCGCCGACGCCTCCGACCCACGCTGTTGCAGCCGCCGGTGTTCCAACAGCCGGGTGCAGACGCGCACCACATCGTCCACCTCGCCAGGGCTGTGCGGCCATGGGCCGTCATACCCGGCGGACCCGCTCGCCGGCGCACCAGCGGCCTCCGCGTCCGTCAGCGCTCGGGCACGCTGGCGCAGCAGGATCAGCGGGCGCGCGATCCACAGCATGGCGCCCAGCGCCAACAGGGCCACCAGCGCCGTGGCCGCGGCCGCGAGCGCCCAGGCCCGGCGCTGGACGCCCTGCATTGGCGCCAGCACGGCCTGCGAAGCGCTCACCCGGGCCACCACCCATTGCGGCATGGGCACGCTGGCCAAGCTCACCACGTGGTCCGCCTGCACGGTGGTTTGCGCGCGTCCGGCCAGCGGCGCATCGTCCGCGTGGCGCCAGCGCGCATAGGCCTCGCCCAGGCCGGGCTCATCGGCCACCTGGCCCAGCACGCGCTCCATATTGGGGTGCGCCAGGATCACCCCGTCGCGCGTGAACACCACCAGTTGCGAGTCGCTGCGCGCAGGCAGCGCCAGGGAATGCGGCAGCAGTCCCTGCGATTGCAGCCGCAGCACGCCCGCCACGGCCCCGATGACGCGCCCCTCCCCCCGCAGCAGCGGCATGGTGAACATCACGCGCGCCTCGGCCGGCGTGGCGCCGATGAGGCCCGACACCAGCGGCTTGCCGTCCAGCAGCGTGCGCACGAGGTAATCGCGCTCGCCCGGGTCCAGACCCGAGGCCTTTTCCAGCTTGCCATAGCGCAGGTTGATGGCGAGGTTGCCGTCCTTGCGCGCAACCTGGATGGCGTCGAAGAAGCGCACGGCCGGCAGACCCTGCTGCAGCAGCCACTCCAGCGACGCGGGAGACTCCAACAGCTCGGGGGTGATGCCCTCGGCCACGGTGGCAAGCACCTTCTGGCTCTGCTCGATCTTGCTGGCCAGCAACCGCGCCACCAGTTCCACCTCGTCGTTCTGCTGGCTGACCAGGCGCTGCATGACCTCCTGGCCCGCGGCGCGCGACAGCACCCACACGGTGAGCATTGCGGAGAGCACGATGGCCAGCGCCGCCACCGCCAGCAGCTTGCCCACCAGCGGACCGGGCAGCCATGCGAAGCCTTCAGGCTCCCGCTCGGGCGCCACGTCTTCCCACGCGGCAACATGCTCGGGCGGTGTCATGGGCGCTCCGCGTTCGAAGCGCCCGAAACGAGAGGATCGAGGAAGGCGCGGACCATGGTCGTAGGGGGACTGCCTCACCAGAGGCTCGAACCAATATACGCAGGCACCCTCGGCTCCAGACTGGGTGGAACCCTGTGACGGCGCGGGAAAAACCCTGACGCCTCAGGCCTTCAGGTAGAGGGTGGTAACAACTGGATGCAAAAGGGCCGCCGCAGCGCTAGCCGTTCTCGGAAAGAGTTGCTAAGGTAGCCCTGATTGGCCCACAATGCGCCCCAGTCAACGACTGGGGCGCTTCTTTGTCTGAGGTGAAATCGCTTCCAGGAGCGGTTTCGTCCGGCGAATGGCCTTGGCGGTTCCCTCCGACCGCCGCCGGCATCCAGGTCAACCACTGCCGGAACCCTAAGTGCGCCAACTTTGGCGTACCGCCCCACAACGAGTCCAAGCGTGGGGCCGCCGCCCGAAAGCCGGGTGGATACGCACCCGGAGACTACCGCGTTGTCGCCAGCGGTAAGGGTCAACCAAATCTGTTTTGCCACCTTTGCAGGGAAAGCTTTCCCATGCAGAGCAATCTGGCCATCGCGGAAGAGTTATTGCGAATCGGCAGATACCTGGAGCCCCAGCTTCCAACGTGTCCCAACGAGGACTGCGAGCTATTCCGCAAAGCCGAACCTGAACATAGTGGGCGGCACACAAGATTCGGAACTAACGCACACGGCACGCCGCGATTCAAGTGCGGAGCCTGTCGAAAGATATTCGTCTTTGGCGGTCGCTCGACAAAGCGCCAACAGAAAACCCATCCGAACATTGGCATATTCGAGCATCTGATGAATTCGATGCCCTTGCGGCGAATCATCAAGGTGCTGGGAATTTCGCCTGCTATTCTCTACGACCGAATCGACTTTATCCACGAGCAATGCCAGATTTTTGCTGGCGAGCGAGAGCGCGGGCTTCTTGACCGGGAGGACCTCGGCAAGAGGTATATCTCGACCGACCGACAAAAGCTCATTGTCAACTGGTCGGACCGGAAGAGCAGAAAGAACACTGTCCTCCTTTCCATCGCGAGCGCCGACCAAATAACAGGCTACCTGTACGCGGCGAACGTCAACTTCGATGGCGAGATGGATAGTGAGAAGGTCAAGGAGGAGATGACCAAATTCGGCGACCAGCGATTGGCAAAACCCTTTCGACGGTTTGCTCGGGTTTGGTTACCCCAAGACTGGGATGACGCTGCGGTACGGGCTGCCGCGAGCCGTAAGGGCACCCGACGGGCCAGCGAGGAGCCAACTGAGCTGCCTGGGGAGCTGCTCGCGGCTGTCAAGGACACCTATGACGCGGCTCAGGAGCGCGAGGACATCGAGAGCGGCGACGACCCCTCGACGGCGACCAGGGCGCCGGCCAAGGGCATGCTCTTGCACGAGCAGACCGTCATGGCGGCACATATTCAGTTCGTGACGAGATTGCTGCAGAAGGCAGAGAAACTAAGATTCTTCGTTGACCAAGAATCTGGTATTCGGGCTGCAATCTTGGTGAGCGTTCCGGAGCGCGTTCTAAATAGGACCGCAGACGCATTCTACGTAAAGGTCCTCAAGGAATTCACGGTTGACCAGAAGAAGGGGATTGTTGGCGCTGCCAAGCGGCGACTCCGGAAGGTAATGAGTGACGCCGGAGTTGACGAGGAAGAGGCCAGCTTAATCCTGGCCCTGGAAGAGTTAAGCAGCCCAACACTTATTGGCAAGTGGGGCGACCCTTGGTTTCGACATCCAATCGCGGACATGCGAGAGCCACAAAAGGGAGTTTCGTGGCTCACTGATATTGACGAACCCGAGACTGACCCGGAAAAGCGGAGTGACCAGCTTCGTCATTTTGCCCGGCTGCACCTGAAGGCGTCATTGACGGCTGTTGATAGATTCTTCATGCAAGTTCGACGGGCGCTCACGGTAGCCGAACGAGGGGTTATCAGCGCGAGCGCCGACAGAAGACTTTGGTTTGGTAAGAATGCCTATAACCCAGCGGTTCTGGTGAAACTGGTAGA
>NZ_MTBE01000077.1:0-4534 GCF_002916785.1 Diaphorobacter sp. LR2014-1
GGAAATCCTGCAAAACCCCGAACGCAGTCTGCTAGAAGCCAGGAAGTCATGGCATCCTCCCCGCCCATGAAGCAAAGCAGCCTTGACCTGAACCTGAGCACCAAAAAGACCCGCAAGCAAGAACTGCTGATCCAGATGGATTTGGTGGTTCCCTGGGCTGCTCTGGTCGAACTCATTGCGCCCTATTACCCCGAAGGCAAGAACGGCCGCCCACCCTTTGCCCTGGAGACCATGCTGCGCATCCACTGCATGCAGCAGTGGTTCACCCTGTCAGATCTGGCGATGGAAGAGGCCTTCTTTGACACCCCGATCTACCGGGAGTTTGCAAGTCTTGATGCCCATGGGAGGGTGCCTGACGAGAGCACCATCCTGAGGTTTCGTCATCGGCTGGAGAAACACAAGCTGGCCGAGCAGATTCTGGCCACTGTCAACGAGCTTCTGGCAGCCCAGGGCTTGCTGCTCAAGGCAGGCACTGCGGTCGATGCCACACTGATCGCAGCGCCTAGCTCTACCAAGAACAAGGACAGAAAGCGCGATCCAGAGATGCATTCGAGCCAAAAGGGCAACGAATGGCACTTTGGCATGAAGGCCCATATCGGCGTGGATGCGGACTCGGGACTCGTGCATACCGTCATAGGCACCTCGGGTAACGTGGCCGACGTTGTAGAGGGCAACAGCTTGCTGCACGGGCAGGAGACAGACGGGTTTGGTGATGCGGGCTACCAAGGTATCGACAAGCGCCCGGATGCCAAGGAGGCAGTGCGGTGGCACATCGCGATGCGCCCAGGCAAACGCAGAGCGCTGGACAAAGAGAACAACCCCGTTGACGCGCTGATAGACCAAGTGGAGAAGATCAAGGCGAGCATCCGTGCCAAGGTGGAGCATCCCTTCAGGGTGATCAAACGACAGTTTGGATACACCAAGGTGCGCTACCGGGGATTGAAGAAGAACACGTTGCAGCTCAAGACGCTGTTTGCGCTGTCCAATCTTTGGATGGTGCGCCATCAATTGCTGGAGGCGCAGGGATGAGTGCCCCTGAAATCAGGCAAATGGCCGCAAAGGCGGTGCAGATGGCCCGCAAGGGCGTGGAAAGTGGTGCGAAGACCCAGGCTAAACGCCATCCATCGCACTATCTGAAACCGGTGACCTTGTAGCACTTACGCATTCGAGTTATTCAGGGCATCCTTAGGCTGATTTAAGCCGTCACAAGCAGTCATAGGCAATCTTTACAGCGCACGGACTGCGGGGGAACAATCTGGGGGAACGAGGCAAATTCATTGCCTTTGCTCTGAATCTGTTCCCCCATGCTGACAGAAATCGCTTGTAAATCAACCACTTGCCCTCCTGATAAGCCGCGCGCCCGCTTTGCCGATGCTGGTGGCCTGTACCTGGAAGTCACCCCAACGGTTCCAAGCGCTGGTTTTGGAAGTACCGTTCCGTCGGCAAGGAAAAGCGCCTTGCGCTTGGCAACTATCCCGAAGTCACGCTGAAGCAGGCCCGCTTCGCACGCGATGACGCCCGCAAGCTGCTTTCCACAGGCGCAGACCCTGTGCAGCAACGCAAGGTGGCCAAGGCGACAGCCCGCGTCAGTAGCGCAAACACCTATGAAGCGATTGCCCGCGAGCTGCACGGCCTGAAGGAACGTGAGTGGAGCGCCGCCTATGCTGGCAAGTGGCTGCGCATGTCCGAAGCGAACCTGTTCCCCTACATCGGCCCCCTGCCCCTGGACAGCATCACGCCCCCGCTGATCTTGGACACCCTGCGCCGCGTGGAGAAGCAGGGAAAACGGGAAACCGCCCATTCGCTGCGCCAGTACGCGGGCCAGACATTCCGCTACGCCATCGCCACGGGCCGCGCCACCGCAGACCCTACCGCCCCTCTCAAAGACGCTCTGCAAGCCGTGCTGGTGCGCCATGCGTATTCCACGCGATGGCGGACACGATTCCATGCTGATGGCGGACAGTGTTCCAGCGTGATGGCGGACACCGTTCCACGCTGAAGGCGGACAGCATTCCAAACTGATGGCGGACACCTGCGGGGTGTTCCGAGTGACCCGAACGCGGCATACGCTGCCCGGTTTTTTGACCGGAACCAGCGATGCCCACACCCAGGGTCACCATGAGCAAACTACGACACACACTGCAACTGCTGCACCGCGGGGCCTTGAGCACCCGTCAAATCGGTGCCGCTNCTCGGCATCTCCAAATCCACTGTCAGCGAGATAGCCAGCTACGCGCGCGTGGCCGGCGTGGACTGGGCACTGGCCCAGAGCCTGAACGACGACGAACTCCAGGCCCGGCTCTACAAGCCACCCGTGGCGCGCGAGTCCCGGCACCTTGAACCCGACCACGCCCACATCCACCGCGAACTGCGCCGACCTGGCGTGACGCTGCAGTTGCTTTGGGAGGAATACCAGCAACAGCACAGCGGGCAGGCGTACAAGTACAGCGCCTTCTGCGAGAAGTACAAGGCCTGGGCCCGGCGCCTGCAGCGCTCCATGCGCCAGACCCACACGGGCGGTGACAAGCTCTTTGTGGACTACGCCGGCCAGACCGTTCCCGTGGTGGATGCTGACACTGGCGAGATACGCCAGGCCCAGGTCTTCGTGGCCGTGCTGGGCGCATCGAACTACACCTACGCCTGCGCCACCGCCAGCCAGAAGGCCACCGACTGGGTGGCCAGCATCATTAGCGCGCTGGAGTTCATCGGCGGCGTGCCCCGCCTGCTGGTGCCTGACCAGCCGCGCGCCCTCATGGCCCGACCCGACCGTTACGAGCCCACCGCGCACCGCCTGCTCGAAGAGCTCTGTGCGCACTACAGCCTGGCCGTGATGCCCGCGCGCCCGGCCAAGCCACGCGACAAACCCAAGGTGGAGGTCGCTGTGCAGGTGGTCGAGCGCTGGATTCTGGCCAGGCTGCGCCACCAGACCTTCTTCAGCCTGGCCGAGCTCAACCGGGCGATTGCCGCCTTGCTGGTGGACTTGAACCAGCGCGCGTTCAAGAAGCTGCCGGGCAACCGCACTAGCGCCTTCGCCGAACTCGACCGGCCAGCCCTGCGCCCCCTGCCGCCGGTGCGCATGCCCATCGCGCGCTTCAAACCCGCCCGCGTCAACATCGATTACCACGTTGAGCTCGATGGCCACTACTACTCGGTGCCCCACGCCCTGGTGGGTGAGCCGGTGGAGTTGCGCATCACGGCCGGCACGCTCGAAGTCCTGCACGGCAGCAAACGCGTGGCCGCCCACGCCCTCAATCCCCGACGGGGTGCACACACCACCACGCCCGAGCACATGCCGGCCTCGCACCGGGCGCACCTGCAGTGGACGCCGGCCAAGCTCATCGCCTGGGGTGAGCGCGTGGGCGCGGCCACCGCCGCCGTGGTGCGCTGGCAGATGGAGCACCGCCAGCATCCCGAGCAGGGTTACCGCTCCTGTCTGGGCCTCATGCGCCTGGGCCGTGAGTACGGGGCTGACCGGCTGGAGGCCGCCTGTGCGCGGGCGCAGTCGATTCGCTCACCGTCCTACAAGAGCATCGCCTCCATCCTGGGCTGCGGCCTGGACCAGCGGCCGCTGGATGCGCCGATGGCCGCACAGGCGAGCCTGCCGCTGCACGAGAACGTGCGCGGGCCGGGCTACTACCACTGAACTCCAACGTGCAAGCAAACCTAACAAGGAAGAACCATGCTCAACGAACAGACCTTGAACCAACTGCGCGCCCTGCGCCTGGACGGCATGGTGGCCGCCCTCAGCGACGCGGCCACCCACATCACGGCCAGCGAGCTGCCCTTTGAACAACGCCTGGCGCTGCTGGTGCAGCGCGAGGTGGACTGGCGTGACAGCAAGCGCCTGGAGCGCCTGTTGAAGGCGGCCCGCCTGAAGGTCTCCAGTGCCTGCCTGGAGGACATCGACTGGCGCGCCAGCCGGGGCCTGAGCCGAGAGGTCATCACCAGCCTGGCCGGCGGGGACTGGCTGCGCCATGGCCACAACGTGCTGCTCACCGGCGCCACCGGGTGCGGCAAGACGTGGCTCGCCTGCGCACTGGGGCAGCAGGCCGCGCGCCTGGGCTTCTCGGTGCTCTACACCCGCGCGCCACGGCTGCTGCAGGAGCTGCACGTGGCCCACGGCGATGGCAGCCTGGGCAAACGGCTGGCGCAACTGGCGCGGCTGGACCTGCTCATCCTGGACGACTTCGGCATCGCGCCGATTGCCGCGCACGAGCGAAACGACCTGCTGGAATTGCTGGACGACCGGGTGGGCACGCGCTCGACGCTCATCACCAGCCAGTTGCCGGTGACGGCCTGGCACGCCTGGCTGGACGAGCCCACGCTGGCCGACGCCATCCTGGACCGCATCGTGCACGGCTCGCACAAGATAGCCCTCAAGGGCGAGTCGATGCGCAAGCTCACCAAGGCCGTCTGAGCCGGCCGCGCCGACCGCCATTCCACGCTGATGGCGGACACTTCGGCTACGATTTGAGCGTCACTCAGGACACCCGCGCAACGTGTCCGCCATCGCCTGGAACGCTGTCCGCGATGG
>NZ_MTBE01000078.1:0-4465 GCF_002916785.1 Diaphorobacter sp. LR2014-1
CTAGCTACCAAAAGGAGGCCCCCCGGCTCTGCCGGGGAGGCAGTAGAAGTTTGACTTTTCAGGAGGTTGTCCACCGTAGAGACTTTCAATCGTGAGCCGCCAAGCAAACGAAAGGAAGAAACACGATGGACAAGTATGAAAGTTTGAGTCACACGGCCTGGGATTGCAAATATCACGTGGTCTTCATCCCCAAGTGTCGAAGGCGAACGCTGTACAAGCAGCTACGCGAACACCTGGGTGAGGTATTCAGAAAGTTGGCCGCGCAAAAGGAATGCAGGGTTGAAGAGGGGCATCTGATGCCCGATCACGTGCACATGATGCTGTCGATCCCACCGAAGTACTCGGTGTCGCAGGTGGTGGGCTTTATCAAAGGCAAGAGCGCAATCCACCTTGCGCGGGTGTACGGAGAGCGAAAGCGCAACTTCGTGGGTCAGCACTTCTGGGCGCGAGGGTACTTCGTCTCGACGGTGGGACGCGACGAAGCGGTGATACGGGAGTACATCCGAAACCAGGAGAAGGAAGACGAGAGGTTGGACCAACTCGGTCTATGGAGGTGAGTAGCCACCGATAGGTGGCCCCAAGAATGAGGGGCCGCGTTAGCGACCCCTTACAGCCGCTTTGAGCGGCTCACATCCCGAATGCCCCCGGCTTTGCCGGGGGATGGTTACCTTCCGTCGTCACGCGGCCTCGCTCGAGGAAGTTCTTGCAAGACTTTGCTGGATGTTGCACCTAACATGCAGAAAGTCAAGAGCCAACATCCAGCGATCTGCTGGCCGATCGATGTGAATCAATCGTAAGCAGCCAGGAAACAAATGTTGGCTGCCGCCGCGATGGTGCTCCCCAAGTCGTCAATCTGTAGCCATGTGAAGGGGAAGTCCATGAACGAGATTGCGCGAGTCGGGGTGGATCTGGCTAAGCGGGTTATCTAGGTGCATGCGGTGGATGCGCGCGTGGTGGTTGCCAAGGCGCTGGCCGCTGACAAGTTTGCGGCCTGGTGCGCGCAGCTGCCTCCCGGCTGCCTGGTGGCCCTGGAGGCCTGCGGCGGTGCGCATCACTGGGCACGCAAGCTGCGCGGCTATGGGCTGGATGCGCGGCTGATTGCAGGCCACTTCGTCACGCCCTACCGCATGGCCGGCAAGGGACGCAAGAACGGTGCGGCCGATGGGCAACCCGCCCGCACATGCGCTTCGTGCCGGTGAAGACGCCGGCGCAGACGCTGCTGGCTGCGCGCACATGAGGATTTCATCAATCAAGTCCTTGGCTTTGGTTACCCAATCCACCAAGTCACCCAAGGCCACTGCTTCCGATACAGCCATTTCGCGGTCAATGTGATTTACAGTCCCAGTAGCCATTTTCAAAGATCCTTTTGATGATGGTCAGGCGGCCAGGTTGTTCTCAGGCTTCCCGGTCGCCGCCTTTTTGCCCTGCATAGTCCGGCGCAGGGCTTGCCGGTATCTCAGGCCCGCAGGGGAACTACGTCCGCGCCCTGGCGCAGCTTGTCGAGATAGTCCGCCCACTCGTTCATCATCTTTCGGCGTTGGGTCATGAACTCCGCGCGGTCGTAGGCCATGCCCAGGGGGCCGCTTTTGCCGTGGGCCAATTGCGCCTCGATCACATCGGGCGCCACGTTCAGGTTCTCCACGATCAGCGTGCGCGCCATTGCACGGAAGCCGTGGGCGGTCATCGTTTCGTTGTCATAGCCCATTCTGCGGAGCGCGGTGTTTACCGTGTTTTCGCTCATGCGCCGGCCTTCACCCAGCAGGGAAGGGAAGACATACTTGTGATGGCCAGTGAGTGGTTTCAGGCGCTGAAGACTTTTCACGGCTTGCGGGGACAGCGGCACATAGTGCGGGCGTCCGCTCATCTTGGCTTGCTTGGTGCGCTTCATCTTGACGGCGGGGATCGTCCACAGGGCATTGTCGAAGTCCAGCTCGGCCCATTCCATTTGCCTGATTTCGCCGGGGCGCTGGAATGTCAGGGCGGAAAGCAGGAGGGCTTCACGGGTGACAGGACTGCCGTTGTAAATCTCCATGTCGCGCAGTAGCTGGCCCGCCTGTTTTGGCGTCAGCACTGCGGCCATGTGGCGTGCGCATTCCACTGATGGCGGACAGTGATTCCATTTCCATCGCGGACAGCGTTCCAGGCGATGGCGGACACGTTGCGCGGGTGTCCTGAGTGACGCTCAAATCGTAGCCGAAGTGTCCGCCATCAGCGTGGAATGGCGGTCGGCGCGGCCGGCTCAGACGGCCTTGGTGAGCTTGCGCATCGACTCGCCCTTGAGGGCTATCTTGTGCGAGCCGTGCACGATGCGGTCCAGGATGGCGTCGGCCAGCGTGGGCTCGTCCAGCCAGGCGTGCCAGGCCGTCACCGGCAACTGGCTGGTGATGAGCGTCGAGCGCGTGCCCACCCGGTCGTCCAGCAATTCCAGCAGGTCGTTTCGCTCGTGCGCGGCAATCGGCGCGATGCCGAAGTCGTCCAGGATGAGCAGGTCCAGCCGCGCCAGTTGCGCCAGCCGTTTGCCCAGGCTGCCATCGCCGTGGGCCACGTGCAGCTCCTGCAGCAGCCGTGGCGCGCGGGTGTAGAGCACCGAGAAGCCCAGGCGCGCGGCCTGCTGCCCCAGTGCGCAGGCGAGCCACGTCTTGCCGCACCCGGTGGCGCCGGTGAGCAGCACGTTGTGGCCATGGCGCAGCCAGTCCCCGCCGGCCAGGCTGGTGATGACCTCTCGGCTCAGGCCCCGGCTGGCGCGCCAGTCGATGTCCTCCAGGCAGGCACTGGAGACCTTCAGGCGGGCCGCCTTCAACAGGCGCTCCAGGCGCTTGCTGTCACGCCAGTCCACCTCGCGCTGCACCAGCAGCGCCAGGCGTTGTTCAAAGGGCAGCTCGCTGGCCGTGATGTGGGTGGCCGCGTCGCTGAGGGCGGCCACCATGCCGTCCAGGCGCAGGGCGCGCAGTTGGTTCAAGGTCTGTTCGTTGAGCATGGTTCTTCCTTGTTAGGTTTGCTTGCACGTTGGAGTTCAGTGGTAGTAGCCCGGCCCGCGCACGTTCTCGTGCAGCGGCAGGCTCGCCTGTGCGGCCATCGGCGCATCCAGCGGCCGCTGGTCCAGGCCGCAGCCCAGGATGGAGGCGATGCTCTTGTAGGACGGTGAGCGAATCGACTGCGCCCGCGCACAGGCGGCCTCCAGCCGGTCAGCCCCGTACTCACGGCCCAGGCGCATGAGGCCCAGACAGGAGCGGTAACCCTGCTCGGGATGCTGGCGGTGCTCCATCTGCCAGCGCACCACGGCGGCGGTGGCCGCGCCCACGCGCTCACCCCAGGCGATGAGCTTGGCCGGCGTCCACTGCAGGTGCGCCCGGTGCGAGGCCGGCATGTGCTCGGGCGTGGTGGTGTGTGCACCCCGTCGGGGATTGAGGGCGTGGGCGGCCACGCGTTTGCTGCCGTGCAGGACTTCGAGCGTGCCGGCCGTGATGCGCAACTCCACCGGCTCACCCACCAGGGCGTGGGGCACCGAGTAGTAGTGGCCATCGAGCTCAACGTGGTAATCGATGTTGACGCGGGCGGGTTTGAAGCGCGCGATGGGCATGCGCACCGGCGGCAGGGGGCGCAGGGCTGGCCGGTCGAGTTCGGCGAAGGCGCTAGTGCGGTTGCCCGGCAGCTTCTTGAACGCGCGCTGGTTCAAGTCCACCAGCAAGGCGGCAATCGCCCGGTTGAGCTCGGCCAGGCTGAAGAAGGTCTGGTGGCGCAGCCTGGCCAGAATCCAGCGCTCGACCACCTGCACAGCGACCTCCACCTTGGGTTTGTCGCGTGGCTTGGCCGGGCGCGCGGGCATCACGGCCAGGCTGTAGTGCGCACAGAGCTCTTCGAGCAGGCGGTGCGCGGTGGGCTCGTAACGGTCGGGTCGGGCCATGAGGGCGCGCGGCTGGTCAGGCACCAGCAGGCGGGGCACGCCGCCGATGAACTCCAGCGCGCTAATGATGCTGGCCACCCAGTCGGTGGCCTTCTGGCTGGCGGTGGCGCAGGCGTAGGTGTAGTTCGATGCGCCCAGCACGGCCACGAAGACCTGGGCCTGGCGTATCTCGCCAGTGTCAGCATCCACCACGGGAACGGTCTGGCCGGCGTAGTCCACAAAGAGCTTGTCACCGCCCGTGTGGGTCTGGCGCATGGAGCGCTGCAGGCGCCGGGCCCAGGCCTTGTACTTCTCGCAGAAGGCGCTGTACTTGTACGCCTGCCCGCTGTGCTGTTGCTGGTATTCCTCCCAAAGCAACTGCAGCGTCACGCCAGGTCGGCGCAGTTCGCGGTGGATGTGGGCGTGGTCGGGTTCAAGGTGCCGGGACTCGCGCGCCACGGGTGGCTTGTAGAGCCGGGCCTGGAGTTCGTCGTCGTTCAGGCTCTGGGCCAGTGCCCAGTCCACGCCGGCCACGCGCGCGTAGCTGGCTATCTCGCTGACAGTGGATTTGGAGATGCCGAG
>NZ_MTBE01000079.1:0-4413 GCF_002916785.1 Diaphorobacter sp. LR2014-1
TACTGGAATTACCCGAAAGGCACCGAGCAAACGCCCACTCATGCGCAGGAAACCAATATGGAGCGCCAGACCAAGCTTGTGGGAATCACCTCGGCGTGCATTGATTGCGTCGCGCTCGGCACCATCGAAGGTGAAAAATGCCTTCATCTCGAAGTCGCTGATATCGCGGGGGAGCCCACGCATCCCCAAAAACGTTGTGTGCCAACCCTGCATCGTGAACCTCAAAAGTGGGAGGCCACCATACCCGTTTACAAAGCGAACAGGAAAGTCAATGAAATCAACGGTCTACCCAGACCACCCCCGCGCCAGTGCTAGCTTTGCGTACCGTCACTTATTGCACTGAAAACGAGGAGACCCCTCGATACGCTCAATACCAAGGGGTTTCTCGTTTCCGAGGGCGAACCCCAGCGTTTCCGGCTCGGCCCGGCAGTCCCTCAGATGGCTCATGCCTGGTCCGCAGGCATGAGCTACGAAACCGTTGCCCAACCCATGATGCGCCGCCTGTGGGAGAAAACCCGCGAGACCATTTCCCTGCACGTACATGAGGGTGCTTTCAGGATATGTGTTGCCGAACTTCCCAGCACGCAGCCTCTGAGCTTCAAGCGGGGCGTAGGTTATCGCGAGAAGCTCGTGCGGGGCGCCAGTGGTCGCTCGATCCTGGCATGGCTGAACGTGAGCAAGCAAGACCTTAGCGCTTATGGCGCGGAAAACGCCGCCGAAGCTAAGCGGTGCACCGAACAGCTCAAGCAGATTCGCCTCGAAGGCTACGCCACCAGTCGCGATGAGCTGATTGAGGGCGCTGTCGCTATTGCTGCGCCGTTCTTCGACAGCAGCGGCCGCGTGGTGGGATCGCTAGGGCTATTCGGTCCCAGCGCAAGACTCGACGAAGAGGTTGTGCAGGGCTATGCCGCGCTGTTAAGGGAAGAGGCTGCACAGCTTTCGGCGGCATTGGGATTCAAGAATTGTCAGGTCCCGGATGATTGCGCACGTTCTTGACGAATAAATCAGGTGCTTTCATCTTCCATTTTTTGAGTGCTTGAACTGGGGCTTCGTGCCCCAGTGCCTTTTGCGGTAAGTGGTGGTTATACAGCCAGACAAACCTGTGCAGCGTCTTCTCCAAATCCTCTGCGCTGTTGAAGTGGTGCGAGCGCAGTACTTGATTCAGGCGGCCATTGAAGCGCTCGACCATGCCGTTGGTTTTTGGCGTCCTGGGCTTGGTGAGCCGATGTTCTATCCCCAGTGCTTGGCATAGCTGGTCGAATTCGTGCTCGCCTGTGGGCTGGCGAGTGCGACTGCCAAACAAGCGGTCTGTGAACTCTTTGCCGTGGTCGGTGAGGATGGTGTGAATCCTAAATGCTGCAGCTTTGCGGACGGCGGCCAAGAAGGCTTTGGCGGACGCTGCCGTCTTGTGTTGCTTGATATCAATGAACACCCAGCGTGTGGCCCGATCAATGGCAACAAAGACATAGCGGCGCTTGTCCTCATCTTGCATCTGGGGCAGGTACTTCACATCTACATGCACATAGCCAGGCTCATACGCCTTGAAGGGTTTGTGCTCGCTCTCAGGCTTGGGCTTGCCGGGTCCGATCAGGAACAACTGCACGCCCCGCGCATGCGCCCGACATCGGAAGGACGGCGCAAACCCGAGCCTCAGCCGCTGCGCTAGGCAAAGACATGGTGGCGCATTACATCCCTTGCGGATACAACTTTTTTTCCAACTCATTGCGAGCGCGCTTCAGCGGCATCAAAAAAGTCTCTTTGAACTCGCTCATGCTGAGTCTCTCTGCTCTAACTGCAATGCTCATGGCAGCAATTGTGTTGCCTTGAGGGTCGCGCACTGGCGCCGCCATGGAGCGCACACCCAGCTCCAACTCTCCATCGCTGCATGACCATCCGGATTGCCGGCAAGTATCAAGCAGACCCAGCAACTCCTCCAAGTCAGTCACTGTCTGATGGGTCATAGCCATCCGCTCAATCATCTCCAGCCTTGCACGCGCCTCCTGCTGGGGGAGTCCTGACAACAGCACCCGACCAATCGCAGAACAGTACACCGGCAACCTGGATCCTATTCCTAGGCCCGTGCTCAAGCTGCGCCGTGCGGTCGAACGGCCAATGATGATGGCATCGTCTTCCAACAAAGTACCAAGCGAAGCGGACTCTCTGGTGCGCTCCGACAGTGCGTCCAGTAGCGGCTGGGCCAACGCAGGCATGGGGCGCGATGACAGAAATGAATAGGCGATCAGCAGCGACTTGGGCTGCATCCAGAACAGCTTCCCGTCACTCTCTAGATAGCCAAGCTGTACCAGCGTGCTGAGTGAACGTCTGGCCGATGCTGGTGTGGACTGCGTGAGCCTGGCCACTTCCGACAGCGTGAGCCGGGTATGCCGACGGTCAAAGCAAGTCAGTACCCCCAATCCCTTGCGCAGCGATTCCACAAAGTTCTTGTCCTGCATAGCGATCAAATCAAGGTGTTTTCAACATTTTTGCGCATAGCGCAAAAACAGGTTTAACACTAAGTACGACATCCCCATACTGCAGTTCCCCACACAAGAAGGAGACAAGATGCGCAACGCATCCATTCGCAGACGCGAAGCATTGATCGGCATTGCCGCTGCGGTCGCCGCAACAGGTAGCCTGGCTCAGTCAAATCAACCTCTCAAGATCGTCGTGCCTTTCTCAGCGGGAGGTACCGCCGATGTACTGCCGCGCCTAGTAGCCGAAAAAATCCGCACGGACTACGCAGGTGGCGTGATCATTGAAAATAAGCCCGGGGCTGGTGGAAACATCGGTGCCGATCTAGTGTTCCGGGCACCGCCGGACGGAATGACTGTGCTGGCCTCCCCTCCGGGGCCCATCGCCATCAACCACAACCTCTATCAGAAGCTCAGCTTTGACCCGACTCGCTGGGTACCGGTGACGATTTTGGCCACAGTGCCCAACGCCCTGGTCATCAACCCGAAGCTGCCTGTTAAGTCACTTGGCGAGTTCATTGCATACGCCAAAGCCAATCCCAAAAAAGTGACTGTGGCGACGCAAGGCGACGGCTCCACATCTCACCTGACTGCTGCCATGTTTATGCAGCTGACTGGCACTGAACTGACTGTCATCCCTTACAAGGGAACAGCCCCGGCACTGATTGACCTGATCGGTGGCAATGTGGATGTGTTTTTCGACAACATCAGCTCGTCGGCCACCTACCACCAGGCCGGCAAGGTGCGCATTCTGGCCGTTGCCGACGAGCAGCGCTCTCAAATATTGCCCCAGGTCCCCACCTTCGCCGAGCAGCAATGGCCCGCCATGCAAGCCTTGACTTTCTTTTCTGTTGTGGCTCCCCCAGGCACGAGTGCAGAAATCGCACAGAGGCTTCAGAAGCAGATGGCCCAGGCTCTGTCATCAAATGACATCCGCAAGCACTTTCTGGAACAGGGTGCCGTGCCCTGCGGTTGGGATCCCACCAAGACTGCTCAGTTCATCCGCCAGGAAACCGAGAAGTGGAAGAAGGTGCTGAAGGCCGCCAACGTCAAGCTCTAACCCTTAGGAATCAACATGCAAGAATCCATCATCCAGTGGCATGGGGCCACTAATACGCGCGTGCCTTTCGGTATCTATACCGACACAGCCAATGCTGATCAGGAACAGCAGCGCATCTATCGCGGCGAGGTCTGGAACTACCTGTGCCTGGAATCTGAAATCCCCGAGGCGGGTGATTTCCGCACGACCTTTGTTGGTGAAACACCGATAGTTGTCGTGCGGGATGCCGACCAGGAAATCTATGCCTTCGAGAACCGCTGCGCGCATCGCGGCGCGCTCATCGCGCTGGAAAAATCGGGCCGTGCGGATAGTTTCCAGTGCGTCTATCACGCCTGGAGCTACAACCGACAGGGAGATCTGACCGGCGTTGCCTTCGAGAAAGGCGTCAAGGGCCAGGGTGGCATGCCGGCCTCGTTCTGCAAAGAAGAGCATGGCCCGCGCAAGCTCCGTGTAGCTGTCTTTTGCGGTTTGGTCTTTGGCAGTTTTTCCGAGGATGTACCCAGCATTGAGGATTACCTTGGCCCTGAGATTTGCGAGCGCATAGAGCGCGTGCTGCACAAGCCCGTAGAAGTCATCGGTCGCTTCACGCAAAAGCTGCCTAACAACTGGAAGCTCTACTTCGAGAACGTGAAGGACAGCTATCACGCCAGCCTCCTGCATATGTTCTTCACCACCTTCGAGCTGAATCGCCTCTCACAAAAAGGCGGCGTCATCGTCGACGAGTCGGGTGGCCACCATGTGAGCTATTCCATGATCGATCGTAGCGCCAAAGACGACTCGTACAAGGACCAGGCCATCCGCTCCGACAACGAGCGTTACCGGCTCAAAGATCCCAGCCTTCTAGAGGGCTTCGAGGAGTTCGAGGACGGCGTGACCCTGCAG